>JAVKDQ010000036.1:0-83340 GCA_040222155.1 Roseovarius sp. | reverse complement strand
GTCTTGATCGCGCCGCGCACCTTCTCTTCTTCGAGATGGCCGGGATCCTTCACCGACATGTCCGCGGCCACATGCTTGTCGCCATGCGGGAAGAGCACATGGAAGATCTTCTCGGCCCCCTCGAAACATAGGTAACACCCGCCCAGCATCAGCAGCGGCGTGATGAGCCAGGGCGCGAAATTGGCCATCAGCATCGCCGCGGGCAGCAGGATCACGAGCTTGTTGAACACCGAGCCGCGCGCGATTCGCCAGATGATCGGCAGCTCGCGGGCCGGCGCGAAGCCCTGCACGTAGCGCGGCGTGACGGCGGCATCGTCGATGATGACGCCGGCGGTCTTGCTGCCGGCCTTCGCCGCGGCCGCCGCCACGTCGTCGACGCTGGTCGCCGCGACCTTGGCAATCGCCGCCACGTCGTCGAGCAATGCCAGAAGTCCGCTCATCCCTGCTCTCCCTGCCCTTTGTTCCGCGCCTGCGCCGCTCTGCCGATGCCATCGCCTGACCGCAGGGTAACCCGCCAGCGCCGCCTTACAAGGAGAAATCCGGCAGGAACGTGAGCGCCGGGGCGCGCGTTGAGCTCGTGAAACCACAGCAAGGGAGAGGACCCATGCCCAAAGCTCTGACACATCTCACCCTCGCCGCCGCGGCCCTGACCGCGGGCACGAGCCTTGCCTCGGCGCAAACCGCCTGCGGCGCGACCTACCAGATCCAGCCCGGCGACACGCTTTACCGGGTGTCGCAGCGCTGCGACGTGGGGCTCACGCGGATCATGAACCTCAACCCCGGTCTCGATGCGCGCGATCTGGCGATCGGGCAGGAGGTGCGCCTCGCGCGCTCGGCCGGTTACGAAAGCGGCGATGACGAGACCCGACAGGCCCGGCAGGGCGACGGCACCTACCGCGTGGGTGAGGGCGATACGCTCTATTCCATCGCGCAGTCGGTGGGCGTGTCGCTGCTCGAGCTGATCACCGCCAACGAGGATGTCGACCCCTCCGAGCTGGTCGTGGGCGACCTCATCACCCTGCCCTCCGAGCGGCAATCGGCCACGGTTGGCATCACGCCGCAGAGCGGCACCCGCGGCAGCGACGTGACGATCCGGGCGCGCAACCTGCGCCCGAACGATTACGTGACCGTGGGCGTGGGCCCCTCCGCCTCCGACTGGGACGCGATCGGACAGGCGCAGGTGGCCAATGACGGCGACATGTCGGCGCGCGTGAGCGTGCCCGGCTGGGCCGAGGCAGGCGATACGCTGGTCTATGTCGTCGATACCGACCGTGGCGTGACGCTCAAATCGGCCCGGTTCGACGTGACGGCCCCCGAGCGCGACCGCGGCGACCGGAACGGCGCGGAGCAGATCACGCTCGAGGGCCGCGTGGGCCAAGGCGCGGAATGCGCAACGCTCACCACGCGCGACGGCGATCTCTGGGCGCTCACCTCCGCCGAGATCGGCTTCACCGAGGGCGAATACGTGCGCGTCGAGGGCGACCAGCGCGCGGCGGCCTATTGCCAGCAGGGCCTCGGCACGGTGCGGGTGAGCAGCCTCACCGAGATCGACCCGCCCCGCGAGGAAGGCGGTGAGGGCGGCCGCGCCGAAGACCGCGTGACCCTCCAGGGCCGCATCCGCGACGGCGTCGAATGCCCGGTGCTCGAAACCCGCGATGGCGACATCTGGGCGGTGACCAGCGACGATGTGCGTTTCACCGAGGGCGAGTTCGTGCGCGTCTCCGGCACGCGGGCCGACGCCTCTTTCTGCCAGCAGGGCATCGGCACGGTGGATGTGCGGACGATCCGCGAGGTTTCGCCCGGCTAAGCCCCGCCCGGTGACCGCGCCGAAGCCCGGCCCCCAGCCCGGCCCGCGCCTGTTGCGGGCCGGGTTTTTCATGTGCCGAACCACCCGGCTGCGGGCCTGCGGCGCGATCCCGCCGAGGATCTCGGCAGGGTTTGCGATAACGGTAACGCTACCATGCCGGAAGGGGTCGCTTTTCGTCTTTTCGCACCCTGCGACCGGGTCTATACGCCCCTCAACACCCGAACCAGCCGCAGGAGTTTCGCCATGACCATCACAGTCGGGATCAACGGGTTTGGCCGCATCGGCCGCTCGACCCTCGCGCATATCGCCACCTCGACGCGCAATGACATCAAGGTGGTCAAGGTCAACGCGACCGGCCCGCTGGAAACCTCCGCGCATCTCATCAAGTATGACAGCGTTCATGGCCGTTTCCCCAACGAGATCACGCTCGGCGAGGGCACGATGGATCTGGGCCGGGGCCCGATGGAGATGTTCTCCACCTATGACATGAACGAACTCGACTGGTCGGGCGTCGACGTGGTGCTCGAATGCACAGGCAAGTTCAACGATGGCGCGAAGGCCAAGGCGCATCTGGAGCGCGGCGCGGGCAAGGTGCTGCTCTCGGCACCCGGCAAGAATGTCGACCGCACGGTGGTCTATGGCGTGAACCACGAGGATCTCAAGCCCGGCGAGCGGATGATCTCCAACGGCTCCTGCACCACCAACTGCCTCGCGCCGCTGGCCAAGGTGCTCGACGAGACGATCGGCATCGAGAGCGGCATCATGACCACGATCCACGCCTATACCGGCGACCAGCCCACGCTCGACCGCCGCCACAACGACCTCTACCGCGCGCGCGCGGCGGCCATGTCGATGATCCCCACCTCCACGGGCGCGGCGAAGGCCTTGGGCGAGGTGCTGCCGGGGCTCAAGGGCAAGCTCGACGGCTCGGCTATCCGCGTGCCCACGCCCAATGTCTCGGCGGTGGATCTCACCTTCCTCGCCAAGAAGGACGTGACGGCAGCGGATGTGAACGCGGTGATGCAGGAGGCCGCGGAAGGCCGGATGAAGGGCATTCTCGGCTATGATCCTGAGCCGAAGGTTTCGGTGGATTTCAACCACACCGAGGAAAGCTCGATCTTCGCCCCCGACCAGACCCGCGTGACCGGCGGGCGGCTGGTGCGCGTGCTGGCATGGTATGACAACGAATGGGGCTTCTCCTGCCGCATGGCCGATGTGGCCGTGGCGATGGGCCGCCTCTCCTGAGCCATCGCCGCCCCGCTTGCATTACAAGGCCCCCGGCACCCGGCCGGGGGCTTTTTCATGGGCGCCCTGCCCTTTCGCACCGCGCCTCGCCTGCCCCCGCCTCTTGCAGGCCCGCAGCCGCTCGGGCAAAAGGCCTGAAGAGCAACAAGAGCGGGATGCGCAGCCCATGAACAACCAGATCGCCGTGGTGTTGGGCCTTCTCATCGTGATCGGCCTCGGGGTGGATTGGCAGGTTTACGGCTGGGACAACACGCTCTTCCTGGCCCGCAAGTTCACCGACCTGATCGAGTGGCTGGCCTTCTGGCGCTGATCGGCGGCTAGTCGGCCGTGGTGCCCTGCATCTGCGCGGCGATCGCCGCCGCCGTGGCCGGATCGAGCGCCGAGGTATGCCGCACCACCTTCCACGCACCGTCTCTTTGCTCGAGCGTGTCGGTGTTCACCGCCGAGCCCACGAAGGCGAGCCCCGTCTCGCGCTCGAAGACCACCAGATAGGTGGTGACCACAAGCTGCTCGCCCGCGCGGTTGATCACATGGTTCGCCGCCACATGGCGCTTGCCGGTGATGAAGGGGCGCACCTGCTCGAGCGCGGCGGCCACCTGCGCGGGGCCGACCGCATCGCCGAACTCGCTCTCGCAGACGCCATCCTCGGCGCAGACGCTGCCGTAGAGCGCGTAATCGCCCGCGTCGAGCGCGTGGTACAGCCGGGCGATGACCTGCCGCGCGGCCAGATCATCGGCCGGGGCCACGGCATAGGGCTGGCCGATCTGGGCCAGTGTCTCATCCGCCGCGGCGGGGTGCGCGATGGCGCCAAGGCCAAGGGTTGCCGCGAGGGCGGCTGCGAAGAATCGTGTCATGCTGTCTGTCCTTTCTGGAGTGTTGCGGGTGGAAGGGGTCAGGGGATCTGCCCGGCGCTGTAGAGGATCTCGTACATGCCCGGCGCGGCCTGCTCGACATGGGGGCGGATCACCTCGACATGGGCGGCGAACGCGTCGGAGGCGCGCCAAAGTTTATAGGCCGCGAGGCTCGAGAAGACGGCGACATTCACCAGCTTGCCGCCATCCACCGAGCGGCCGAGCCGGTTGCCCATCCAGCCTTCCACCTCGAGCCGCCTGTATTCGGCGGTCTGCGCGTCGATGAAAGCCTGTTCCTGCCCGGGCTTGGGCGTGAAGAGATTGACCAGCATCACCGGCCCCTCCACGGCGCGCGCGGCGTGGCCGGTATTGTCTGTCTGGTCGAAGATCACCGGGTCTTGCGGCATGGTCGCTCCTTGCGATAATTTATTTCATCTGATTTAATATCATTTGATATAATTGTGAAGACCGCGATCCGCATTTATTCTGGGGGAATGGACATCGACCCCGAAGACCTGCCGCTTGGCTTCCTGCTCAACACCGTGGGAGACATCCTGCGCAGCGAGACGCAAACCCGCATGACGGGCGCGGCGCTTGGCGTGGTGGAGCTTGGCATCCTCTGGCTGATCGACCTCGCGCCGAACCACCGGCAGGCGGAATATGCCCGCTTCCAGCGATACGATGTCTCGACCTACGGGCGCTATATCGACAAGCTCGAGGCCAAGGGCTTCGTGGCCCGCCACAGCGTCGCCGACGACAGGCGCGCGCATGCGCTCGCGCTCACGGAGGCCGGGCGGCAGGCACTGGCGGAAGGCAAGGCGCGGGCCCTTGCCGCGGAGCGCGCCGTGATCGGGGAGCTTGCGGGCGAGGCGCAGTTGCGCGCCGCGCTCACCGAGCTTCTGCGGCGCCCCTGACGCTCGTTCGCGCTCGCGGCGCCCCGGGCGCCTAACCCCGCCCGAGCTTCTCGCGCAGCGCGTCGTTGACGGCGGGTGTGACGAACTTGCGCACGTCGCCGCCGAGGCGGGCGATCTCCTTCACCAGCTTCGAGGCGATGGCCTGGTGATGCGCGTCGGCCATGAGGAAGACCGTCTCCACCGAGCTGTCGAGCGCCCGGTTCATGCCGACCATCTGGAACTCGTATTCGAAATCCGCCACCGCGCGCAGACCGCGAATGATGATCGTTGCGTTCACGTCATGGGCGCAGTCGATGAGCAGGTTCTCGAACGGGTGCGCCACGATCTCGGTGCCGGTCTGCTCGGAGAGCTTGGCGGTTTCCGCCTCGATCATCGCCACCCGCTCCTCGAGCGAGAAGAGCGGGCCCTTGTCGCGGTTGATCGCCACGCCGATCACCAGCCTGTCGACCAGCATCGCGGCGCGGCGGATGATGTCGGTATGGCCCAGCGTGATCGGGTCGAAGGTTCCGGGGTAAAGTCCGATGCGCATCTCGAGCCTTCCTTCTTCTGCCGCCCCTCGTTGCGCGGCAAAGCAACAATAGCCCGCACGCGAATGCAAGACGCAAATCCCGCTTTTTGCCGCGCGGAGCGCTCAGAGATCGGCGTGAAACTCCTCGATCAGGTGCCGTACCACCGCCTGCAGGGCGTGCTCGGTGTCATGGCCCGCCTCCAGCGCCTCGATATAGGCCTGCCGCTGCCGTGTCGCGCTCGGGCCCTTGTCGGCAATGGCCAGCGCCGCCTCCAGCTCGGCCCGTGCGCCGAGCGCCTGCGCGTCTTCGCCCACCAGCTCGATGATCTCCTGCACGAGCTCGTGCATCCCCACGATCTCGCCCCGGCCGAGGTCGATCAGGCCCTCGCGCGTGCCGTAGCGCTGCGCGCGCCAGCGGTTCTCGGACACGAGGAAGATGTCGTAGATGCGCCAGCGCTGGTTGCGGGTGGCGAGCCGCCAGAGCATCCGGGTGATCGCCTGCGTGAGCGCCGCGAGCGTGAGCGTGTGCTCGAGCCTCGGCTGCACGTCGCAGATGCGCGATTCGAGCGTGGGAAATTTCGACGAGGGCCGCAGATCCCACCAGATCTTCGAGCTGTCCTCGATCACGCCCATATCGGTGAGAATCCGCACCGAGCGCTCGAATTCGGAGAAGCTGCCCATGCGCGGCGGCAGGCCGGTGCGCGGCAGGTTGTCGAATACCGTGAGCCGGTAGCTGTCGAGCCCGGTGTCGCGCCCCTGCCAGAACGGCGAGGAGCAGGAGAGCGCCAGCAGGTGCGGCAGGAAATAGCTCAGCTGGTTCATCAGGTCGATCCGCCGGTCGGGGTCGCCGATGCCCACATGCACATGCATCCCGCAGATCAGCATCCGCCGCACCACGCCCGCGAGGTCATCGTGCAGCACGTTGTAGCGGGCCTTGTCGGTGTGGTGCTGCTCGCGCCAGTCGGAGAAGGGGTGGCAGGAGGCCGCGATCGGCACGAGGTTGTGCATGGCCGCGTGGCGCGACACGCAGGCCCGCAGGCGCTTGAGATCGTCGCGCGCCTCGCCCACGTCGTGGCACACCTTGGTGCCGATCTCGATCTGGCATTTGAGGAATTCCGGCGCCACCTGCTCCTGCAGTTCCTTCTGGCAGGCCTCCATCAGCCCCGGCGGCGCCTCGGCGAGCGCGAGGCTGTCGCGATCGACCAGAAGGTATTCCTCCTCGATCCCGATGGTGAATTCCGGTTCGATCATCGCCATGCCGCGCCTCCCTCTCCCTTGCCGTCAAGTTGAGCAGGCCCCGGCCCGCGGCGCAAGAGAGTTGCGCCTCCGCGCGCGTTTCACGCGGTTTGCGCGGTTTGCCTAAAATTCTAGGCAAATGCCATTGCCGGTAAACACGGCCTTCAGATGTGGGGCGTTACACCCGAGGGCACCTAAGCAAGCAAAGGGGCGCATCATGGCAACCGCGGATATCGACGTTCAGGCCTATAACGGCGCGCTGCTCTCGGCGCAGCTTCTCTCGGGCTCCAACACCATCCTGCTCGGCAGCTACGGCGCCAGTTTCACCGGCACGCTGGTGGATGACGATGGCACGCTCTCCACCGCCGATGCGGGCTCCACCTTCAACGGCGCCGCGCTCACCTATATCGGCAGCGGCACCGCCACGCCGGGGGCGGAGGTGCTGAACATCTTCGTGGCCGCCGGCCCGCCGGTGGATGTGGTGATCTTCGAGGCGGGCGGGCAGATGTGTTTTCACTACCCCGCGGGCGAGCCCAACATCCTGGGCGCGCTCGCGCTCAACATCTCGATCACCGATGCGCCTTACGATGTCTTCACCCCGCTCTGCTTCTGCCCCGGCACGATGATCCTCACGCCCGAGGGCGAGGTGGCGGTGGAGCTTCTGCGCGCGGGCGATCTGGTGCTCGACGAGGAGGGGCAAAGGCACGAGATTGTCTGGGCCGGGCGGCGCGAGATCGTGGTGCACGATCTGCCCGCCTTCGAGCCGTGGCGCCCGGTGCGGCTGCGGGCGGGCGCGCTCGGGCCCGGCCTGCCCCGCAGGGATACATGGCTCTCGCAGCAGCACCGCATCCGCCTCGGCGGCTGGAAGGCGGAGCTCTTCTTCGGCGAGCCGAGCCTGCTCGCCCCTGCCCGCAGCCTCGTCAACGGCGACACGATCCTGATCGACCGGCAGATGGCCCGGGTGATCTATCACCACATCGCCTGCGGCAGCCATGTCACGCTCATGGCCAACGGCCTCCCGGCAGAGAGCCTCGCGCCTGCCGCGGGCGGGCTCGAGGGCATGGCGGAGGAGAGCCGCGAGGAACTCCTGGCGCTCTTCCCCGAACTGCTGGGCGAGGCTCTCGCCCCCTTCCCGCTCGCCGCACCGCTCGCGAGGGGCTACGAGGCGCGGCTGCTCGTCTAAAGCGCAATCCGAAAAGTGGGAACCGGTTTTCGGAGAAAATTGCGCGTAAAATCAAGCTTCTGTTGCGCTGAGCCAGCGCCCCGCACGTGCTCACACCGTGCTCAGTCGCCCTTGGCGAAGGCCGCGCGCGCCTGCGCCACCAGCGCCTCGAGCCGCGCCCCGGCATCGCCCGCCGGTGCGAGCGCCGCGCTCTGGCCATAAAGCGAGAACTGGTGCGCGGCGCCATCGGCCTTCTGGAGCGGCTGGATGTAGTGATACATCAGCGGAAAGGGCGCCGCCTCCACCTCCGCCATCGCATCGAGCCAGGCCGTGCGATGCGCGCGCGCGGGCCGGCCCGACACCGCCCGGCTGATCCGCGTGCTCTCATCCGTGCCCTGCGCCACGGCCTCGGGGTGATGCGGCTTGGCGATGGCCTCGGGCACCGAGATGAAGGCGGTGCCGATCTGCACGCCCGACGCACCGAGCGCGAAGGCCGCAGCAATGCCCCGCCCATCGGCGATGCCCCCCGCCGCGATCACCGGTACGCGCACGGCATCCACCACCTGCGGCAGAAGCGCAAAGAGACCTACCTGCGCATCGTTTTCCGGCTCGAGAAAGACGCCGCGATGCCCGCCCGCCTCCCAGCCCTGCGCGATCACCGCGTCGACGCCGCGCTCTTCGAGCCAGCGCGCCTCGGCCACCGTGGTGGCGGAGGAGAGGATCTTGCAGCCCTGCGCCTTGAGCGCCGCCACCGCCTCCCCCTCGGGCAGGCCGAAATGGAAGCTCACCACGGCGGGCGGATGGCGGAGCAGCACCTCCAGATGCGCCTGCGAAAAGCTCGGCGCGCCCACGTCTTCTCCCGGCAGATCCTCGGGCGGGGCCACGCCGGCAGCGGCATAATGCGGCGCGAGCGCCTTCAGAAGGGCGGCATGATGCGCCTCCGTCATCTCGCCCCGCTCATGGCAGAAGAAATTGAGGTTCACCGGCCGGTTCGTGGCCCGCGCCACCGCTTCGATCTCCGTTGCCAGCCGCCCGGGCGCGAAAGATGCGCCATGCGAGCCGAGCCCGCCCGCGTTCGACACCGCCGCCGCCATGGCGGGCGTGGTGGTGCCCAGCATCGGCGCCTGGATGATCGGATGCTCGATACCGAGCAGCTCGCAAAGCCGTCTGTCTGGCCACATGGGGCATGCCCTCCGATGAAACGAGACCGGGCCGCAACGGTTGCCCGCGCGGCCCGGCCAGTGTCGCTCATGCCAAGGGCATCAGTCCATGGCCTTGAAGTTGAACTCGCCGCCTTCCTTGATGCCCGAGGGCCAGCGGGCCGTCACCGTCTTGGTGCGGGTGTAGAACTTGAAGCTGTCGGGCCCGTGCTGGTTGAGGTCGCCGAAGGCCGATTTCTTCCAGCCGCCGAAGGTGTGATAGGCGAGCGGCACCGGGATCGGCACGTTGATGCCCACCATGCCGATATTGATGCGGTTGGCGAAATCGCGCGCGGCATCGCCATCGCGGGTGAAGATCGCGGTGCCGTTGCCATATTCATGGTCCATCGCGAGGCCGATGGCCTCCTCGTAGGAGCCTGCGCGCACGGTCGAGAGCACCGGGCCGAAGATCTCCTGCTTGTAGATGTCCATATCCGGCGTCACCCGGTCGAAGAGATGGGGCCCGACGAAGAAGCCGTTCTCGTAGCCCTGCAGCGAGAAATCGCGCCCGTCGACCACGAGCTCGGCGCCCTGATCTATGCCGGATTGCACGAGGCCGAGGATCTTCTCCTTGGCGGCAGCCGTCACCACGGGGCCGTAATCCACGTCGTCGCCGGCGGTGTAGGGGCCGACCTTCAGCTTCTCGATGCGCGGCACGAGCTTTTCAACGAGCCGGTCGGCGGTTTCGTCGCCCACCGGCACGGCCACGGAAATCGCCATGCAGCGCTCGCCCGCGGCACCGTAGCCCGCGCCGATGAGCGCGTCGGCGGCCTGATCCATGTCGGCATCGGGCATCACGATCATGTGGTTCTTCGCGCCGCCGAAACATTGCACGCGCTTGCCGTTCGAGCAGCCGCGCCCGTAGATGTATTCGGCGATCGGCGTGGAGCCCACGAAGCCGATCGACTGGATCAGCGGGTGGTCGAGCATCGCGTCCACCGCCTCCTTGTCGCCGTTCACCACCTGCAGGATGCCCTTGGGCAGGCCCGCCTCTTCCATCAGTTCCGCCAGCATGAGCGGCACGGAGGGGTCGCGCTCGGAGGGCTTGAGGATGAAGGCGTTGCCGCAGGCGATGGCGGGCGCGAACATCCACATCGGGATCATGGCGGGGAAGTTGAAGGGCGTGATGCCCCCGCACACGCCGAGCGGCTGGCGCATCGAATACATGTCGATGCCGGGGCCCGCGCTATCGGTGAACTCGCCCTTCAGCAGCTGCGGCGCGCCGATGCAATATTCCACCACCTCGAGCCCGCGCTGCACGTCGCCCTTGGCATCGGGGAAGGTCTTGCCATGCTCGGCGGAGAGCGCCTCGGCGAGCTTGTCCATGTCGCGGTTGAGCAGGCGGACGAACTCCATCATCACCCGCGCCCGGCGCTGCGGGTTCACCGCGCCCCAGGCCAGCTGCGCCTCTGCCGCGATCTCCACCGCCTTGCCGAATTCCTCCTTCGAGGCCAGCGGGCATTTCGATTGCACCTCGCCGGTGGCGGGGTTGAAGACATCCGAGAACCGGCCGGACGTGCCTTTGACATGCGCGCCGCCGATGTAATGCGTGAGTTCCTTCATGGGTTTCCTCCGGACTGGTTTGCGCGGAGAATATCGTTGCAAAAATCAGGGCAAAAGAGGCAATATCCCAAAAACGTCTTGCAATAATGCAAAGGAGCGCGCCGCCGCCATGCAATGGGACGATCTGAAGGTGTTTCTCGCCGTGGCCCGGGGCGAGAGCCTCTCCGCCGCGGGGCGGCTCCTGAAGATGGACCCGGCCACCGTGGGCCGCCGCATCGCACGGCTGGAAACAGCCGTGGGTGCGCCGCTCTTCGCCAAGTCGCCCACCGGCTACGCGCTCACCGATGCGGGCCAGCGGCTCATGGCCCATGCCACCCGGGCCGAGCAGGCGATGGAGGATGCCGCCGAGGAGATGGCAGGCCAGGCCGCCGGACTCTCGGGGCAGATCCGCATCGGCGCACCCGACGGCTCGGCCAACTACCTTCTGCCGCAGGTCTGCGACCGGATCGGGCGGGCGAACCCCGATCTGGAAATCCAGATCCTCGCCCTGCCCCGCGTCGTCAACCTCACCCGCCGCGAGGCCGACATGGTGATCGCGGTGAGCCCGCCCACCGCCGGGCGCCTGACCGTGCAGAAGATCGCCGATTACCGGCTGCATCTCGCCGCCACCCGCGCCTATCTGGCCGCGCACCCGCCCATCGAGAGCCTCGCCGATCTTTCCGGCCACCGGATCGTGGGCTATATCCAGGACATGATCTTCGACAAGGAGCTCGATTACCTCAGCGAGGCCGGGCTCGAGCGGGTGCAGCTCGCCTCCAATTCGGTCGCCGTTCAGATCAACTGGATGCGGCAGGGCGCGGGGCTCGGCATCATGCATGATTTCGCCATGCCCTCCTTCCCCGACATGGTGCAGATCCTGCCCGACGCGCTGAGCCTCACCCGCAGCTTCTACCTCGTGCGCCATGCCGACGACCGGCGGCTGGAGCGGCTCAATCGCTTCGCCGCGGCGCTGAGCGAGGGCCTGCGCGACGAGGTTCACCGGCTCGAGGCGCAGGCGCGCGCCATGCGCGAGGCTTGACAGAAACTTTCTGATATCAGACCGTTATTCTGTAGAAATGATGTTTCAAGAGGTGCGGCTATGCTGGTGCAACAGATCCTGAAATCCAAGGGCGATGACGGCGTGGTCACCGTGAAACCCAAGACGAAGGTGTCGGATGCCGCCCAGATCCTCGCGGAACGGCGCATCGGCGGGCTCGTGGTGTCGAGCGACGGGGTGAAGCCCGAGGGCATCCTCTCGGAGCGCGATATCGTGCGCTCGCTCGCGGTGCGCGGCGCCGCCTGCCTGCAGGAGACCGTCGACGAGATGATGACCCGCAACCCCGTCTGCTGCTCGCGGCAAGACAGCTCCGATGCGGTGCTGACGCGGATGACCGATGGCCGCTTCCGCCACATGCCCGTGGTGGAAGATGGCAAGCTCGTGGGCATCGTCACCATCGGCGACGTGGTGAAGGCCCGGCTTCAGGAACTGGCGATGGAGAAATCCGCGCTCGAAGGCATGATCATGGGGCACTGACCCAAGGACTGACGCCCTTGAGCCCGCGCTTTGGCTCCCGCTTCCCGGGATATCTCTCGGTTGCGGGCTGGCTGACGCCCTAGCCCAGAGCGGCCCTCAAATCCTCCACCAGATCCCCCGCATCCTCGATCCCGATCGACAGCCGCAGGAGGTTCTCCGGTATCCCGCTCGCCGGCTCGATCGTGGCGCGATGCTCTACGAGGCTTTCGACACCGCCGAGCGAGGTGGCGCTGTGGAAGAGCTCGAGCCGCCCCGCCACCCTAAGGGCCTGCTCGCGCCCGCCTTTCACCAGCACGGACATCAGGTAGCCGAACCCGCCACACATCTGTCGCTCGGCCAGCGCATGGCCCGGATGCCCGGCGAGCCCCGGATACCACACCGCCTCGACCTGCGGATGCGCTACCAGCGCCTCGGCCACGGCCTGCGCGTTCGCGCACATCCGCTCCAGCCGCAAGGGCAGCGTGCGCATGCCCCGCATGAGGAGCCACGCCTCGAACGGACCCAGAAGCGCGCCCGCCTCCTGCCTGTCGGCCAGGATCGCGGCCCAGGCGGGCAGGCTCGCGTCGCGCACCGAGAGCGCGCCCGCCAGCACATCCGTGTGCCCGTTGATCGCCTTGGTGGCCGAATGCATCGAGATGTCGGCGCCCAGCTCGAGCGCGCGGGTGAGCACCGGTGTTGCCGCCGTGCCATCCACGGCCAAGAGCGCCCCCGCCTTGTGGGAGAGCCCGGCGATTGCCGCGATGTCGGCGATCTTCAGCCAGGGGTTCGAGGGCGTCTCTATCCAGACGAGATCGGCCCGCGCCGAGAGCACCGCGCGCATCGCCTCGGGGTCGGCGGCATCCACCTCTTCGAGCGCGATGCCCTGCCGGGTGCAATAGCCCCGCGCCCAGCCGGTCACGCCCCAGTAGATGCCCGCCTGCATCACCACCCGCGCGCCCTGCGGCAGGCTGCGAAAAAGCGCCGCCACCGCCGCCATGCCGGAGGGAAAGAGCCGCGTGGCCGCCGCCCCCTCGAGCTGGCGCAGCACCTCCTCGGCCTCGGCCACAGTGGCGTTGCGATCGCGCCCGTAGCTGCCGGGGCCGTCGATCTGGTAGTCGGCGTCGCGGGCGAAGGTGGTGGCCAGTTCCACCCCCGGCACCACCGCGCCCCGCGCGCCCTTGGCGCCCGCGCCTTGCGCGGCGATGGTTGCCGGTTTCCATGACTTGCCGCTCATCGCCTGCCCTCCATCGCCTCCATCACCAGCCCTTCGAGGATAGCATTGCCTGCCGGGCCGAGATGCACGTTATCCATGTAGAGCGGCACGCCGTCGCGGGCGAAATCGCAGGTGCCGCTCGCGCAGAGATCTTCGTAGGGCCGGATCTCGATGGCGCCGAACCGCTCCGCCGCATCGCTCAGCGCCGCCACGGTGCGCCCGTTGCGCGCCTCGAAGGCCTCGAGCGTCTTCTCCTGCGCCGGAGTGCCGAAGCGCAGGGTGCGCAACATCGCCTTGGGCACCGACGAGGGATATTCGGGGAAGTGGTTGACGATGATCACCCGGTGCCGCGCGCTCAGCGCCTCCATCGTGCCCTCGAGCCCCTCGAGGAAGGCGGGGAAGTTCTCGGGCGCCTGCGTGCCATCGGCCCGCAGCAATGGCACCTGCCCCGGCCTGTCGCCGTCATGGCCGTAGCCTTCCGAGTAGAACGACCAGCGCGCCATCAGGAACACATCCATCGGCGGCGCCTCCGCGAGCCACGCGAAGATCGCCCGGTTGATCTCGAGGCAGCTCTCGCGCGGGCCCACGCCCTTCAGGGGCGCGCAGGCGGGCTCGGTGGCCAGAAGCCCCGCCTGCCCCGTCGCCCGCCCGTAGGCATCGAAGGCGAGCCAGGCCGAGTTGACCATGCTGTCGCCCCAGACGAAGAAATCGGGCGTATCGCCGCCCACCCCCAGCTTGCAGAAATCCTCGGGCGCGGAATGGCTCCAGCAGGCATCCCATTTCGGGTGGGTGTTCATGATCTCGGCCTTGAGGCTCTCGAGCCGCGCATCCTCGCCCGTCACCGCCTTGCCCGGCTGGGCGAAGAGATAGGCCGCGAGCGCCAGCATCACTGCGCTCTGGGCGGCGAACATCAGGTAAAGCCGCGCCTTGTGGCGGGTCACGGAGATGCGCCTTATGGGCGTTTCGACGAAGTGGTAGGAGAGCGCCCCGAGCGCCAGAGCGCCCAGCGTCATCACGCTGCGCAGCGGGTCTGTCATCTCGACGCCGTAATAGACCGCGCCCACGATGATCGGCCAGTGCCAGAGATAGGCGCCGTAGGAGATGCGCCCGATATAGGCCATCGGCCCCCATGCGAGCCCCCGCGCGATCCAGCTTTGCCCCGGGCGCGCGAAGGCGATGAGAATGACCGTGCCCATCACCGGCAGAAGCGTGGCCCAGCCGGGGTAGAGATAGGAGCTGTCGAGCAGGTTCACCGGCGCCAGCACCAGCGCGAGGCCCAGCAGCGGCGCGCCGATGAGCCGCGCGGGGATCAGCCGGTGATAGGTGGCCAGAAAGATCAGCCCGCCCGCCGCAAGCTCCCAGATGCGGAAGGCCGAGGAGAAGAAGCGCTGCTCGCGGTCGTAGATCAGATCGCCCGAGAAGAGCGTGAGCGCGAGCGAGACCACGAAGAGG
This sequence comes from Roseovarius sp., assembly GCA_040222155.1. Classification (GTDB taxonomy): domain Bacteria; phylum Pseudomonadota; class Alphaproteobacteria; order Rhodobacterales; family Rhodobacteraceae; genus Roseovarius. Next base: position 68,698 of record JAVKDQ010000036.1, on the reverse strand, counting down.
ATGCCCAGCATCCACGTGAAGGCCGCCCGGCTGCGTCGCGTGAGCAGGATGAGCATCGGCAGCACGATGTAGAACTGCTCCTCGATCGAGAGCGACCATGTGTGCAGGAACGGGTTTTCATGCGCGGGGCCCGAGAAATATCCCACGGAATTCAGCAGGTTGAAGTTGTTCGTGAAGGTGATCGAGCCCAGGAAGCCATCCGCCACCACCTGCATCTCCGAGCGCAGGAAGAAGGCGTTGGCCACCAGCGCCGTGACGATGAAGCAAAGCGCATAGGCGGTGGAGAGCCGCCGGATGCGCCGGGCAAAGAACTCGGTCACCGAGTAGCTGCCCGCCTCGAGCCGCATGTAGGTTTGCCCGCAAATGAGGTAGCCCGAGAGCACGAAGAAGATATCCACCCCCACGTAGCCGCCCTTCATGTCGGGGAAGCCCACATGGAAGAGGATCACGCTCAGGACGGCAATGGCACGCAGGCCATCAAGCTCTTTGCGGTAGGCCAGATCGCTCATCGTCCGTCGCTCACGCCGCCTGCCGCGCGTAGAGCCGCCCCGGCCCCCAGCCCGTGGCGGGCCGCCCGGCGAGGCGCAGAAGGTTCCAGATCAGCGCCGAGTTGGAGCTGATCACCGGCACCCCGAGCCGCGCCTCGGCCTCCTCGAGGATGCCGAAGGTGCGCAGGTTGGTGCAACTGGTGAAGACGGCCTCCACCCCCGGCGCTGCCCCTGCCTCGCAAATGGCATTGAGCGTGCTGGCTTCCGCGATGCGCGCCACCGTCCAGTCTTCCTTCTGGCCGAAGCTCACGTCGCTCACCGTCTCGATGCCGTGGCTTGCCAGATAGGCGCGCATCGGCCCTGTCACGCTTTCCACGTAAGGCGAGACCATCGCGATGCGGCTGGCGCCCATCGCCCTGATCGCCGCGATGACCGATGACATCGGGTTCGTCACCGGCACGCCCGGATGCGCCATCTGCACCAGCGCCTCCACCCGTTCGGGCCCGATGATCGTGGCCCCCGAGGTGCAGCCATAGGCCACCGCGTTCAGGCCCCGCGGCAGAAGCCCCGCCGTGGCGGTCATCTCGCCCGCCATGGTCTCGAGATCTTCCGGCGTCACATCGGCCCGGGCGGGGATGCGGGTGTGCAGAAGGTTCGCATCGCGCCCCGCCACCACCGCGCGCGCCTCGTATTCCAGCGTCTCGTCGGTGGAAAGCACGATCAGCCCGAGCCTCAGCCCCGCGCCCGCGCCCTGATCGAGTTCATAGGTCATCCCGTCTCCTCGGCCGCGTTGCCGGGCCGGCTCAAAATTCCGCCGCTCACCGCCGCGCGCACCCCCGTGGTGCCCGGGCAGGAGGTGGGCAGCCCTCGCGCGACCCGCACCGCCAGATAGGCGAAGGCCTGCGCCTCGAGCATGTCGCCATCGAGCCCGGCCGCCTCCACCGGGGCCACCTGCGCATCGACCGCCGCGCGCAGCATCTCCATTAGCACCGGATTATGCCGCCCGCCACCCGTGACGTAGAGCTGTTCGGGCGGGCTGGGGCAATGCTCCATCGCGCGCATCACGGCCGCGGCGCTCATCGCGGTGAGGGTCGCGGCGGCATCGGCATCCGAAAGCTCGCCCACCAGCCCGATCATGTCGGCGAAGGCATCGCGGTCGAGCGATTTGGGGGGCATGCGCGAGAAATAGGGATCGTCGAGAAAGAGCTCGAGCGCGCCATCCTCCACCCGGCCCTTCGCCGCCAGCCTGCCGCCCTTGTCGAAGGGCTGGCCGAGCCGCGCCTGCATCAGGTCGTTCACCGGCGCATTGGCGGGGCCGGTATCGAAGGCCAGAAGCGCGCCCTCCTGCTCGGGCCGGTCGAAGGAAGGGTCGACATAGGTCAGGTTCCCCACGCCGCCGAGGTTGAGGAAGGCGAGCGGCGCCTTCGCCCCCATCCACCTGGCGCAGGCGAAGTGGAAGAAGGGCGCAAGCGGCGCGCCCTCGCCGCCGAAGCGCACATCCGCCGAGCGGAAATCCCACACCACCGGCAGGCCCAGCGCCTCGGCCAGCGCCGCGCCATCGCCGATCTGGTAGGTGCCCCGCCCGCGCGGCTCATGCGCCAGCGTCTGGCCGTGAAAGCCCACGAGCTGTGCGCCCGCGATCCCCGCCAGAAGCTCGGTATGGGCCGACTGGATCACCGCCTCGGCCTCGGCCACATCCGCCCCCGGCCACTTGCCCAAGGCCGCCCGGAGCGTGGCGCGCTCTTCGGTCGAATAGGCGCGATAGCCGGTCTCGCCGAAGCCAAGGATCGCATGCCCGTCGGTCTCCACCACCGCCGCATCCACGCCGTCGAGCGAGGTGCCCGACATCGCGCCCAGCGCCCGGAGGGGGCCTGCCTTCAACATGCTCTTTTCCTTCGCCCAAACCCTGCCTATACATGCCGCGCGAATGCGACCGGGACAAGCGATATGACCTACCACCCCAAATCGGATTTCCTCCACGTGATGATCGAGCGCGGCTACCTCGCCGACTGCACAGATCTTCAGGCGCTCGATGCGGCGCTGATGGAGGGCGTGGTGCCCGCCTATATCGGCTATGACGCCACGGCGAAATCGCTCCATGTCGGCCATCTCCTGAACATCATGATGCTGCGCTGGCTGCAGAAGACCGGCCACAAGCCGATCACGCTGATGGGCGGCGGCACCACCAAGGTGGGCGACCCTTCCTTCCGCGCCGACGAGCGCCCGCTGCTGACGCCTGAGCAGATCGACGAGAACATCGCCGGCATGCAGAGCGTCTTCGCGCAATATCTCGCCTATGGCGAGGGGCCGACGGATGCCCTGATGCTCAACAACGCCGAGTGGCTCGACGGGCTCAACTACCTTGAATTCCTGCGCGACATCGGGCGGCACTTCTCGGTCAACCGGATGCTTTCCTTCGAGAGCGTCAAGTCGCGGCTCGACCGCGAGCAATCGCTATCGTTCCTCGAATTCAACTACATGATCCTGCAGGCCTACGACTTTCTGGAGCTCAACCGCCGCTACGGCTGCCTCCTGCAAATGGGCGGCTCCGACCAGTGGGGCAACATCGTCAACGGCATCGACCTCACCCGCCGGGTGATCGACCGCGAGATCTACGGCCTCACCTCGCCGCTGCTCACCACCTCCGACGGGCGCAAGATGGGCAAATCGGCGGGCGGCGCGGTGTGGCTTTCGGGCGAGATGCTCTCCCCTTACGAGTTCTGGCAGTTCTGGCGCAACACCACCGATGCCGATACGGGTCGCTTCCTCAAGCTCTACAGCGAGCTTCCCGTCGAGGAATGCAACCGGCTGGGCGCCCTGGGCGGCTCGGAGATCAACGAAGCCAAGATCATCCTCGCCAACGAAGTCACCGGGCTGCTGCACGGGCCGGAGGCCGCGGAGGCGGCGGAAGCCACCGCGCGCGAGGTCTTCGAGAAGGGCGGCGTGGGCGACGACCTGCCGACGCTGGAGCTGACGCGGGAGCAGATCGGCGAGGGCATCGCCAATACCGCCCTCTTCGTGATGGCCGGGCTCAGCCCGTCCGGCAAGGAGGCCAAGCGCCTCTTCGCAGGTGGCGGAGCCAGCATCAACGACGAGGTGGTGCGCGCGCCGAGGCTGATGGCGCCGGAGGAGTTCACGCAGGATCTCAAGCTCTCGGCAGGCAAGAAGAAGCACGCGCTGGTGAAGCTCGCGGGCTGAGTACCGAGCCGCGTCATTGCTGGGCCGCGGCGCAGCGATCCGACGAGAGTTCTGCAGAATTTTATCGTGCCAAATCCGCGAATGTCCTGAGCGATGCGCTGACTTCACCCAATCGCTGAGCCGTAGGGGCGGCCCAGCGATGGCGCGGCGGGGCTGACGCCCCTTGATTCCGCGCCTCCATGCTCCATGACAGTTTTCTGACACCCCCCATTCCCGCTTGCACCGCGCCGCCTGCCCGCTAAACCCGTCGCATGACGCCGCTTTCACAGCTCTTCGCCACTTTCGGGCGCATCGGCCTTCTGTCCTTCGGCGGGCCTGCGGCGCAGATATCGCTGATGCATGCCGAACTGGTCGAGCGCCACGGCTGGCTCACCGAGAAGCAGTTCCTGCAGGCGCTCTCCTTCTGCATGCTCCTGCCCGGCCCCGAGGCCATGCAGCTCGCCACCTATGCGGGCTGGAAGCTGCGCGGCGTGCCGGGCGGGCTCATCGCGGGGCTGCTCTTCGTGCTGCCGGGCGCGGGCGTGATCATGGCGCTGGCCTTCGGCTATGCGTGGTGGGGCGAGGTGCCGCTGGTGCAGTCGCTCTTTCTCGGCATCAAGGCGGCGGTGGTCGTCATCGTCATCCAGGCGCTGCTCAGGCTCGCCAGGAAGGCCCTGAAAGGCGCGCTCAGCTGGGCGCTGGCGGCGCTCGCCTTCGGCGCGCTCTTCTTCCTCTCCATCCCCTTCCCCCTCATCATCGCCGCCGCCGCCCTCACGGGCTACCTCGCCGCCAGCTCTGCCGAGGCCACACCGCCGCCCGCGCCCGGCACACGCCCCCGCACGCTCCGCACCGTGGCGATCTGGGGCGCGCTCTGGCTGGCGCCCATCGCCGCGCTCTGGCTCTCGGGCGCAACCTTCCTCACCGAGATCGCGCTCTTCTTCTCCACGCTCGCGGTGGTCACCTTCGGCGGCGCCTACGCGGTGCTGGCCTACATGGCGCAGGCGGCGGTGGAGACACAGGGCTGGCTCACCGCCGCGCAGATGATCGACGCGCTGGGGCTTGCCGAAACCACCCCCGGCCCGCTCATACTGGTGACGCAATTCGTGGGCTTTCTCGCGGGCTTCACCCAAGGGGGCCCGTGGCTGGCGCTGGCCGCGGCGCTGGTGACGCTCTGGGTCACCTTCACCCCCTGCTTCCTCTGGATCTTCGCCGGCGCGCCTTACGTCGAGGCGCTTCTGGCCCGCCCCCGGCTGCAAGGCGCGCTCGCGGCCATCTCGGCGGCGGTGGTGGGCGTGATCCTCAACCTCTCGGTCTGGTTCGCGCTCAACGTGCTCTTCACGCAGGTGGGCGATGGCCGCTTCGGCCCCCGGGTTTCGCTGGGCGATCTCTCGCTCGAGGCGCTCGGGCTCACCACCATCGCGGCGCTTCTTCTGCTCGGGCTGCGGCTGCCGCTCGTCTGGGGGCTTCTCGCCATGGCGGCGCTTTCCGGCGCGCTGGCAGTTTCTATTTGACGAAACCTCCGCGCGGGTCTTTTGTTCTGGGACGAATCCCCTATGCTGGACCCCGAAAGGCAAGAGGCACATGTCTCGCACGATCGATTACGGAAAACTGATGCACAGCGCGATGCGCGGCCTGATCCAGCAGGTTCTCACAGGTGTGCGCGATCACGGCCTGCCCGGGGCGCATCATTTCTTCATCACCTTCGACACCACCCACCCCCATGCCCGCCTGGCCGACTGGCTGAAAGACCGCTACCCGACCGAGATGACGGTGGTCATGCAGCACTGGTTCGACGATCTCGAGGTCACCGATGACGGCTTCTCGGTCACGCTGAATTTCGGCGACGCACCGGAGAACCTCTACATCCCCTATGACGCGATCCAGACCTTCGTCGACCCCTCGGTGGAGTTCGGCCTGCGCTTCGAGGGCCACGAGGAAGACGAGGATGACGAATTGGGCGATGCCCCCTTCGCCGCCGATGCCGAGGAAGACGAGGAAGACGCAAGGCGCCGCAAGAAAGACGCCGAGATCGTCAGCCTCGACAGTTTCCGCAAGTAAATCCCCGCGTTTCACGGCTGTTACATCCCGGTGATCCGGCTGTCACATGCCCCTGCTAAGCCGCTGCGCAAGGCGCAACCAGCATGGGGCAAGAGCGATGACACGGGATTTCGGGCTGTTTCTCGGCGAAATGCTGCGCCACCCCACCGAGGTGGTGGCCATCGCCCCCTCCTCCGCCGCGGTCGCCCGCAAGATGACCGAGGGGCTCGAGGATGTGCAGGGCCCGGTGGTGGAGATCGGCCCCGGCACCGGCAGCTTCACCCGCGCGATCCTCGCCCGCGGCGTGGCGCCGGAGCGGCTCACGCTGCTGGAGATGAACGCCCGCTTCTGCGAGATCCTGCGCGAGAAATTCCCCGGCGTGCGCGTGCTCAACCGCCCCGCCCAGCAGATCGAGCGGATCGGGCTGGACAAGATCGGCGCGGTGATCTCCGGGGTGCCGGTGCTCGCCCGCCCCCGCATCCAGCGCGAGGTGGTGGCGCCGGCCTTCCGGGTCATGGCCCCGGGCGGCATCTTCACCCAGATCACCTATTCCCCCGGCGCGCCCATCTCCGAGGAGATGCGCCGCGAACTGGGCCTCACGGTGGAGCGGCGCGGCACCGTCTGGGCCAACCTGCCGCCCGCGCGGGTCTTCACCTTCCGCCGCGCGATGCACTAGACGACAAGAACTTTCCTGCCTCCGGCGGGAGTATTTTCGGGAAAGATGAAAGCAGGGCACCGGCCCCACCGGCGCATTGATCTTTCCACGCTGTCGGGTATGACGGGGGCAACGCCATTCAAGGAGTGCCCGCATGACCGCCACCCGCACCGAGACCGACAGCTTCGGCCCGCTCGAGGTTCCCGCCGACAAGTATTGGGGCGCGCAGACGCAGCGCTCGATCCTGAATTTCCCGATCGGCTGGGAGAAGCAGCCGGTGGCCATCGTCCGCGCGCTCGGCGTCATCAAGAAGGCCTGCGCGCAGGCCAACAAGGAGCTGGGCAAGCTCGATGGCAGGCTGGCCGATGCCATCATCGAGGCCGCGGGCGAAGTGGTGGAGGGCAAGCTCGACGACAATTTCCCGCTGGTCGTGTGGCAAACCGGCTCGGGCACGCAATCCAACATGAACGCCAACGAGGTGATCGCCAACCGCGCCATCGAGATCCTCGGCGGCACGATGGGCAGCAAGGATCCGGTACATCCCAACGATCACTGCAACATGGGGCAGAGCTCCAACGACACCTTCCCCACCGCCATGCATATCTCGGCGGCCACCACCGCGCATGACGTGCTCCTGCCCGGGCTCGCCAAGCTCCATGCCGCGCTCGAGCAGAAGGTGCAGCAGTTCGAGGGCATCATCAAGATCGGCCGCACCCACACGCAGGATGCCACGCCGCTGACGCTCTCCCAGGAGTTTTCCGGCTATGCGCACCAGGTGGCGATGGGCATCGCCCGGGTGCAGGGCGCGCTGCCGCGCATCTATGAGCTCGCGCAGGGCGGCACCGCCGTGGGCACCGGGCTCAACACGGTGAAGGGCTGGGACGTGATGGTGGCGAGGAACATGGCCGAGATCACCGGCCTGCCTTTTGTCACCGCCCCCAACAAGTTCGAGGCGCTCGCCGCCCATGACGCGATGGTGGAGATGTCGGGCGCGTTGAAGACCGTCGCCGCCTCGCTCTTCAAGATCGCCAATGACATCCGCCTGCTGGGCTCCGGGCCGCGCTGGGGCCTGGGCGAGCTGATCCTGCCGGAGAACGAGCCGGGCAGCTCGATCATGCCGGGCAAGGTCAACCCCACGCAATGCGAGGCGCTCACGCAGGTCTGCGCGCATGTGATGGGCAACGATGCGGCGGTGGGTTTCGCAGGCTCGCAGGGGCATTTCGAACTCAATGTCTACAAGCCCATGATGGCCTATAACGTGCTCCAGTCGATGCAGCTTCTGGGCGATGCGGCCTCGGCCTTCACCGACAATCTCGTCGACGGGCTCGACGCCAACCGGGAGCGCATCGAGAAGCTCATGCGCGAAAGCCTCATGCTGGTGACCGCGCTCGCGCCGGAGATCGGCTATGACAACGCCACCAAGGTCGCCAAGACCGCGCACAAGAACGGCACGACGCTGAAGGAAGAGGCCATAGCCCTCGGCTTCGTCGATGAGGAAACCTTCGACCGCGTGGTGCGCCCCGAGCAGATGATCGGGCCGAAATGAGCGGCCCCAAATGACTGATCGACCGGTCAACCTGAACCGGGTTCGCAAGGAAAAGGCGCGCGCCGAGAAACGGGCGCGCGCCGACGAGAACGCCGCCAAGTTCGGGCGCAGCAAGGCCGAGAAGGCGCGCGAGGCGGCCCGCGCCGAGAAGGCCGCGCGCGATCTCGACGGCCACAGGCGCGACCCTTCCCAAGAGCCATGAGCGCGCGGCCCGAGAAACATTCGCTCACGCTCCGGGGCCACCGCACCTCCGTGTCGCTCGAGCCCGAATTCTGGGCCGCCTTCCGCGAGATTTCCCGCGAGAAAGGCAAGCCGATCAACGCCTTGGCGGCTGAGATTGATGCAGAGCGCGGCACGGAGTTGGGGCTTGCCTCGGCCATCCGGCTCTACGTTCTGCAACATTTCCGGGCGAAATCTTGAAAAGATTTCGAGCCGTTTTCTTTTCAAGAAAACGCTACGTCGCGACCAGCCGGGCCTTCAGCGCGGCGTTCTCGGCCTTGAGATCGGCCAGTTCCTTGCGGATGGGCGCGAGCACCGGTTCCAGCTCCTCCAGCGTCAGCCGCACCGGCAGGTGCTGCGGGCAGTTCCAGTCGAACCCTTCCACCGTGATCACCACCGCCCGTTCGGGCCGGGCCTTGTAGCCCTCGTCGAAAAGCTGCGCGATCAGGCCAGGGTCCTCGGAGAGCCGAGCGCGGCCGAGGATCTTGAGCCGCGCGGAATTGGGGTAATCGACGAGGATCATGGCGATCCGGTCGTCATTGGCGAGGTTGCCATCGCTGATATATTGCCGGTTTCCCCGGTAATCGGCATAGGCGACGGTTTTCTCGTCGAGCACCTTCAGAAAGCCGCGCGGGCCGCCGCGGAACTGCACGTAGGGCCAGCCGGTTTCGGAGACGGTGGCCTGATAGAAGCCGTCGCGCAGCCCGATGAATTGCGCCTCCCGCGGGCCGATCCTGTCGCCCTTCTCGGCTTCGGGGGTGAGAAAGCGCTCGTAGAGGCGCGCCGAGCCTTGCGCCTCCTGCATGCGGCGCACGGCCGGCGTGAAGGCGAGTTCGGCGAAAACCTTGGCCATGGGTCGATCCTTTGCGAAGGGCCACCGGGAGGGGCCGGATTGCGCGGAAGATAGGCCCGGGCGCGAAATTGCCCAAGCGCCTGTCACGCGAGCGTGACGGGCGGAGAGCGATCCGGTGCGATGGTCAAGGAACTCGCCCAGAGGGCTAGAGGCTTTCGAACTGCGCCTGCTGCTTCGCGGTCCAGCGCACGTCGAGCTCGTAGCCCGCCTCGCCCTGCCGCTCTTCCTCCACCAGCCCGCGCTCGAAGAGCCACGCGCGCCGGCGCCCTTCGGCGAAGCCCAGCGTGATCGTGGCCGGAAAGGCATGGCCCGAGAGCATCTCGGTGATGGCCGCGACGAGCGCCTCCATCCCCTCGCCGGTGATGGCCGAGAGCAGGGTCACGCCCTCGCGCCGTGCGGCGAGGTTCTCGGCGGCCTGCCGCGCCTCGGCATCGAGCCGGTCGATCTTGTTCCAGACCTCGAGCTGCGGCACCTCGCCTGTCACGCCCAGGCCTTCGAGAATCGCGGCCACGTCCGCCGCCTGCTCCTCGGTTTCGGGGTGGGAGATGTCGCGCACATGCACGATGAGATCGGCCGCCGTCACCTCCTCGAGCGTGGCGCGGAAGGCGGCGACAAGCTCGGTGGGCAGATCGGAGATGAAGCCCACCGTGTCGGAGAGGATCACCTCGGGCCCCTGCCCCTTGCCGGCGCCGGGCAGCTCGATGCGCCGCATGGTGGGGTCGAGCGTGGCGAAGAGCATGTCCTTGGCCATCACATCGGCGCCGGTGAGCCGGTTGAAGAGCGTCGATTTGCCGGCGTTGGTGTAGCCCACCAGCGCCACGATGGGGAACGGCACCTTGGCGCGGGCGGCGCGGTGCAGGCTGCGGGTTTTCACCACCTTCTCGAGCTGGCGCTTGAGCCGCACGATCTGCTCGTCGATGGCGCGCCGGTCGGCCTCGATCTGGGTCTCGCCGGGCCCGCCCACGAAGCCAAGCCCCCCGCGCTGGCGCTCAAGGTGCGTCCAGGCCCGCACGAGGCGGGTGCGCTGGTAGGAAAGCGCCGCCATCTCCACCTGCAGCACGCCCTCGCGGGTGGCGGCGCGGTCGGAGAAGATCTCGAGGATGAGGCCGGTGCGGTCGAGCAGTTTCACGCCCAGTTTGCGCTCGAGGTTGCGCTGCTGCACCGGGCTCACCGGGCCATCGACCAGCACGAGCCCCACCTCCTCGCGCTCCACCAGCGCCTTCAGCTCCTCCAGCTTGCCCTTGCCGAAGAGCGTGCCCGGATGCGGGCGCGGCAGGCGCACCACGCTGCCGCCCAGCACGTCGAGCCCGGGCAGCGCATGGGCGAGCGCCACGGCTTCCTCGAGCGCGAGGGCGGGCTCGCGCGGCTTTCGGGCACTGGGAATATCGGGATGCAGCACCCATGCGCGTGTCAGGGGCGCCTGCGTTTCACCGGATGTGTTGAGGCTCACAAGACCCTCACTCGGCCCTAGCTGGCATCGTCACCATCATAGAGGTTCACGGGCTGGGATGGCATGATCGTGGAGACGGCATGCTTGTAGACGAGTTGCGATTGCCCGTCGCGCCGCAGCAGGATGCAGAAATTGTCGAACCACGTGATCACGCCCTGCAGCTTGACGCCGTTGATCAGGAACACCGTCACCGGGATCTTCGTCTTGCGGACCTGATTGAGAAATGCGTCCTGCAGGTTTTGTCTATCTGTCGCCATTATTGGAAAAGCCTTTGTTCTTGCATGCGCCGCGCACCGGCACCTCCCTCTTCCAGCCGGAGTATGTCGTGGCAGGATGCGAGTTTCCAGCCCAAAAATCAAATCGTTGCGCGGGCCCTTGCCGGGCGCGTATCAATCCCGCCACAGGCCCGGGTTGAAGAGCGCGATAATGGCCAGCGTCTCGAGCCGGCCCAGAACCATCGAGGCGCAGAGCACCATCTTGGCGGGTGTGCCGAGCTGCGAGAGGTCGATGGGCGCGCTCGCCGCGACCTGCGTGAGCGGGCCCGTGGTGGAGAGCGCGGAGATGGCCAGCACGGTGGCGTTTTCGAATCCGAGCCCCAGCGCGGAGAGAATCACCACGATCAGCGCCAGCGACATCGCGAACATCATGAAGAAGATCCAGGCGATGAAGGCGCCCTCGCGGCGGATGCGGCGGCTGGTGAGCCCCGCGCCGCTCATCGAGTTGGGGTGCACGAGCCGTTCCATCTCGCGCCGCCCGGCGAGAAAGAGCGCATAGACCCGCAAGAGCTTCACCCCGCCCGCGGTGGTGGCCACCCCGCCGCCCACCAGCGCAAGCCCCAGCAGGATCAGCCCCGGCGTGCCGAGCCCCGACCAGCCCCGCGCCTCCTCCCAAGAGGCGCTCTCGAAGCCGGTGGTGGAGAGAAAGGAGAGCACCGTGAACATGCCCCCCCAGAGCGCGAGCACGGCCTCGCTGATATTCTCCATCTCGTCCACCTCGTAGGCGCCGAGCCAGTGCCGCGAGAAGAGCAGGAGCGGCACGCCGAGCGTGAGCGCGAGGCCGATGCGGAACTCGGGGTCGTTCATCAGGCTGGCCTGCGCCGAGGTCACGGTATCCTTCGAGAAGGTGAGCCGCGAGAGCCCGAAGAGCATGAAGAGAAAGAGGATCGCCTCGCCCGCGAAGCCCGAGCTGGTTCCCTCGACGCCGCCCACCGGCGAGATGCCGCTGGTGGCCATCACCCCCATCGCATGCATCACCGCCACCAGCGGGCGGTCGCCCGAGACGGTGAGCATCAGCCACACGGCGGCGGTGAGCCCCACATAGACGGGGATGAGCTGCGCGCCCACCTGCATCAGCCGCTTAGACGAGCTCGCGCGGCGGAAGCGGTCGAGCCGCTGGTTGTCGCGCCCGCGCCCCTGCCCCGGCTCGGCGCTCGCCGTCACCTCGAAGCCGCCGAGGTTGAGCGGTGCCAGCACCGCGGAGGCCGCGATCCAGATCACCAGCCCGCCCATCCAGCCCACGATGCCGCGCCAGAGATGCAGGCTGTCGGTGAGCCGCCCCGGCGTGGTGAAGAGCGTGGCCCCGGTGGTGGTGAAGGAGGAGACCATCTCGAAATAGGCGTTCACCAGCGTCGTCGTCTCGAGCCCCTCGTAGAAGGGCAGCGCGAGGTAGAGCGGCAGCACCGTGTAGGCCAGGAAGAGCGAGGCGAGGTTCTGCAGGTCGGTGTTGTCGCGCGTCCTGCGGCCGCTGATGGCGAGCCCCACCATGCCCACGCCCGCAAGGCCCAGCACGGAGGAGTAGAAGAAGGCCTGCGCCACCGAGTGATCCTCCGCCACCAGCGCATGCAGCGCCGGCAGGAGCATCGCCAGCGCGAAGAGGCCGGTGAGCACCAGGATGAGCGGCAGGCTGAGGAGACGCGCGCCCATGATCTCAGAAGAAGTCGATCGAGACCTGAAGCAGCTGCTCCACCCGCGCCACATCCGCCGCGAGCGCGAAGATCACCACCACATCGCCCGCCTCGACCCGCATCGAGCCGGTGGGCTTCACGATCTTGTCGCCCTTGCGGATGCCGCCGATGAGCACCCCCTCGGGGAAGTCGATATCGCGGATCGCCACCCCCGCGATGGAGGAGGTCGAGAGCACCTCCGCCTCGATCACCTCCGCCTCCGCATCGCCCAGCGAATAGACGGCCTGCACCCGCCCGTGCCGGATATGCCGCAGGATCGAGCTCACCGTGGTGGCGCGCGGGTTGATATAGGCGTCGATCCCGAGCGGGTCGAGCAGCGGCAGGAGCGTCGGGTCGTTGATCAGCGCGATGGCGAAGGGGCAGCCCTCGGCCTTGGCGCGCACCGCCGCCAGCATGTTGGTCTTGTCGTCATCGGTGACGGCAAGGATCGCATCGGCCCGCGAGATACCCGCCTCGTTCAGCAGCGTCGCGTCGAGCCCGTCGCCGTTGAGCACGATGGTGCGCTCCAGCGCCTCCGCCGCGCGCTCGGCGCAGGCGCGGTTCTTCTCGATCACCTTGGCGCGGGTCTTGCGGCCGCGCTTCTCCAGCGCCAACGCCACCGAGAGCCCGATATTGCCGCCCCCCACGATCACCAGCCTGTCCTGTTTGTGATCCGACTTGCCGAACACCTCGAGCGTGCGCGGAATGTCTTCGACCGGGGCGAAGAGATAGGCCTCGTCGCCTGCAAAAAGCTGGTCGCCCGCATCCGGGGCGAAGAGCCGGCCCTCGCGGCGGATGCCCACCACCACCACGCGCAGCGTCGAGAAGAGGTCGGTGAGCTGCCTGAGCGGCGTGTTGAGCACCGGGCAGTCTTCCTCGAGCCGCAGCCCCATCAGCTGCGCCTTGCCGCCCATGAAGGTTTCGGTATCGAAGGCCGCGGGCGCGGCGAGGCGCTGCATGGCGGCCTCGGCCACCTCCTTCTCGGGGCTGATCACCACGTCGATCGGCATGTGATCGCGCCGGTAGAGATCGGAATAGATCGCGTCGAGATAGCTCTGGCTTCTCAGCCGCGCGATCTTGCGCTGGATCGAGAAGACCGAATGCGCCACCTGGCAGGTCACCATGTTGACCTCGTCGGAATAGGTGGCGGCGATGATCATGTCGGCATCGCGCGCGCCGGCGCGGTCGAGCACGTCGGGGTAGCTGGCGAAGCCGGTTATGCCCTGCACGTCGAGCGTCTCGGCGGCGCGGCGCACGAGGTCGGGGTTGTTGTCCACCACCGTCACATCGTTCTTCTCGCCGCTCAGGTGGCGTGCGATCTGCCAGCCCACCTGGCCGGCGCCGCAGATGATGACTTTCATGGGCGCACCCTATCGGTAGTCCGGCTTCCGTCCGGAGGTTTTTGCATGACAGAAGGGCGGTGGAGGGTCAATTGCCTTGTCCGCCGCCCCCCGCCGGGGAGCGCCCCCGCGGCAGGCGTCGCGCCGTGAGTACTTGCCCCAAGAAGAAGCCCGGCGAAGGCGCAACAGGGGCCGGGCGCTCAGCTGGCCGCTTCCGTCTCGGCCTGCGCGGCCTTGGAGCCGGTGACCACGCCCAGCGACTTGAGCTTGCGATGCAGCGCGCTGCGCTCCATGCCCACGAACTCGGCCGTGCGGCTGATATTGCCGCCGAACCGGTTGATCTGGGTGAGCAGGTATTCGCGCTCGAAGGCTTCGCGCGCCTCGCGCAGCGGCATGGTGGCCACCGTGCCCGAGAGCACCACGCGCCCCTCCTCGGCGGGCGACTGGCTCTCGCCCGGCAATTCGCGCGCCTCGATCTCGCCGCTGCCATCGCCGAGGATCAGCACCCGCTCGATCACGTTGCGGAGCTGGCGCACGTTGCCGGGCCAGCTCATCGTCTGCAGAAGCGCGCTCGCCTCCTCGCTGAGGGCCCGGAGCGGCAGCCCCTGCTCGCGGTTGAGCGTCTCGATGAAATGCCCGGCGAGCGTGGGGATGTCCTCGCGCCGCTCCTCGAGCGAGGGCACGTCGATCGGCACCACGTTGAGCCGGTGATAGAGTTCGCGGCGAAACCGCCCGCCCTCGATCTCGCGCTCGAGATTGCGGCTGGTGGAGGAGAGCACGCGCAGGTCGACCTGCACCTTGTCGGCGCCGCCCACCCGCAGGAAGGTCTGATCCACCAGCACCCGCAGGATCTTCGATTGCGTGCCGAGCGGCATGTCGGCCACCTCGTCGAAATAGATCACCCCGCCATTGGCCTCTTCCAGCAGGCCCGGCTCCACGCCGCGCTCCTCGCTTTCGCGGCCGAAGAGAACCTCTTCCATCCGGTCGGGCTCGACCGCGGCGCAGCTCACCGAGACGAAGGGCGATTGCGCGCGGTTCGAATGGGCGTGGATGTAGCGCGCGGCCAGTTCCTTGCCGCAGCCCGAGGGGCCGGTGAGCATCACCCGCCCGTTCGACTTGGTGACCTTGTCGAGCTGGTTGACGAGCGCGCGGAAGGCGGTGCTCTCGCCCAGCATCTCGGCGGGCTCCGCGCCGCGCCGTTTCAGGGCCTGGTTCTCGCGGCGCAGGCGCGAGGTTTCCATGCCGCGCCGGATCACCACCAGAAGCTGGTCGATGTTGAAGGGCTTCTCGATGAAGTCATAGGCGCCCTGCTTGATCGCGGCCACGGCGATCTCGATGTTGCCGTGCCCCGAGATGATCACCACGGGCACATCCGGGTAATCGCGCTTGACCACCTTGAGGATGTCGATCCCGTCCATGTTGCTGTCTTTCAGCCAGATATCGAGGATCATCAGCGCCGGCGGCTCCTTGCTCACCTGCGCCATCGCCTCCTCCGAATTGCCGGCGAGGCGCGTGGTGAAGCCCTCATCCTCGAGGATGTCCGAGATCAGCTCGCGAATGTCGCGCTCGTCGTCTACGATCAGAATGTCGCCCATCTTCTCCTCATACCGCCTGTTTTTCGTTATCTGAAACCGGCGCCTCGGCAGTTGCCATGAGCGGCAGGCGGATCACCGCCACCGCGCCGCGCCGGGCGCCCGGTGCGAAGGGCTCGGCATCGTCGAGCACGAGCGTGCCGCCATGCTCCTCGATGATCTTCTTGACGATCGGCAGGCCGAGCCCGGTGCCTTTCTCGCGCGTCGTCACATATGGCTCGAAGAGCCGCGAGCGGTCTTCCGGCAGGCCGATGCCGTTATCGGCGATGCGGATCTCGGCCATGCCCTCACCCGCGCCGCTCGACACCCGGATCATCGGCTTGTGCCCTTCGGGAACTCCCTCTTTTTCATAAAGGGATTCAATGGCTTCTCCGGCGTTCTTGATAAGATTCGTGAGCGCCTGGCTGATCATGGTCGCATCCACCTCGGCCCAGAGTTGCTCTTCGGCGAAGGCGCGCTCGAAGGCCACGTCGGGCTGGCCCGCCTCCTGCAGCAGCACCGCCTCGCGCAAGATCGAGGCGAGATCCTCGGCGCGGGTCTGCGGCTCGGGCATCCGGGCGAATTTCGAGAACTCGTCGACGATTCGGCGCAGGTCGTCTGTCTGGCGCACGACCACATCGGTGAGGCTTTCGAGGTCGCGCGCCTGGTCTTCGTCGAGCACCCGCCCGAACTTGCGCTTGATGCGCTCGGCAGAGAGCTTGATGGGGGTGAGCGGGTTCTTGATCTCGTGGGCGATGCGGCGGGCCACGTCGCCCCAGGCCGCCATGCGCTGCGCGGTCACGAGGTCTGTCACGTCGTCGAAGGCCACCACGTAGCCCTCGCGCCGCCCGTCCTCGCCGGTGCGGGTCGACATGCGCACCAGCAGGTTTTCCACGCGGCCCCCGCGGCTCACCTTTATCTCCTCCTGCACGAAGCCCGAGGCGGTGCCCTTGAGCCGCTGGAAGAGCGCCTCGAATTCCGGCACCGCGAGCGAGAGCTCCAGCGATTGCTGGTCTTCATGCCAGTCGAGCAGCCGTTCGGCGGCGCGGTTGACGAAGGCCACACGGCCCTTCGCATCGAGCCCCACCACGCCGGAAGAGACCGAGCCCAGCACCGAATCGAAAAGTCTTCGGCGCCGCTCGATCTGCTGGGTATTGGCCAGAAGCCGCTCGCGCTGGCCCTTGAGCTGCCGGGTCATCTGGTTGAAATAGGTGGCGAGCATGGCGATCTCGTCGGCGCCGCCCTCCTCTTCGCGCACCCGCACGTCAAGGTCGCCCTCGCCCACGCGCTGTGCCGCGCTGGTGAGCCGGCCCACGGGCCGCGAGAGCCGCTCGGCGAACCACATGCCGAGCCAGATCGCCGCGAGAATCAGGATCACCGCGAAGCCCACGTAGAGCAGCCCGAACTCGAATAGCACCCGCCCCCGCTCGCTTTCGCGCTGCTTGTAGAAGCGCGCGGTTTCCTGCGTCTCGTCGAGCAGGTTGAGGATGGCGCCATCGACGCTGCGGCTCACGTAGAGATAGCGGTCGGGGATCTCGGTGAGCGGCATCAGCGCGCGGAACTCGTTGTTGTCCCAGTCCTGGATGATCAGGATGCCCTCCTGCTCCGCCTCGAGAATCTGCTCGGGCGTGGGCTCTTCGTAGTCGAAGAGATAGGAGCGTTCGCCGCGCGAGCGCAGCTCTCCGGTGCCGTCGATCACGAAGGCCTCGCGCAAGCCCCGCTGGATCTCGCGCTGCCCGCGCGACAGGATCTGCCGGATCTGGCCATCGTCGAGAAACACCGCCGCGCGCTTGGTGGCGTTGATGACCGAGGCAAGCGCCTGCGCATCGGTGATGAGGTCGCGCCGGTGTTCTTCCTCGTAGGCCTGCGCGGCGGCCACGGAGCTGTCCACCACCCGGCCCACCCGGTCGGAAAACCACGCCTCGAGCCCCATGTTCACCGTGAAGGTGGCGAAGATGGCCACGGTGACCGTGGGCAGCAGCGCCATGCCCGCGAACACGCCGGTGAGCCGCAGGTGCAGCCGCGAGCCCGCCGAGCGCCGCCGCCGCGCGGCGATCATCTGGCTCAGCTGCTGCAGCACCAGCGCCGCCACGATGATGATGTAGACGAGGTCGCAGAGCAGCACCACGCGCAGCACGTTCGAAGAGGTGCCCTGATCGAGCGGGCCCATGATGAGATAGGTGGTAAGCGCCAGCACGGGGCCGGCGACAACCAGCGCAAGCGTGGCCGCCGTGCGCACCCGGCGCAGGCGCCGCAGCCGGCTCACACGTTCCCAAGACAATCTGCGTGTCCTGCTCGCCACGCGCGTCCCCCATCAGGTTGATGCGCTTCTCGGGCGCACCGCAACATATAGGCCTGGCAGCCGACCGTGGCCAAATCGGCCACAGTTCTGTTGCAGTTTTACATCAACTTGCGGCGGCGTGTCACGCGAATATCCAGATCGGTGATCTTCTTGCGCAGCGTATTGCGGTTGATGCCCAGCAAATCGGCGCATTTCGCCTGGTTTCCGCCGGTTGCGTCGAGCGCGATCTCGATGAGCGGCATCTCCATTTCCCGCAGGATGCGCGCGTAGA
This sequence comes from Roseovarius sp., assembly GCA_040222155.1. GTDB lineage: Bacteria > Pseudomonadota > Alphaproteobacteria > Rhodobacterales > Rhodobacteraceae > Roseovarius. The sequence continues at coordinate 50,847 of JAVKDQ010000036.1, read as the reverse complement.
GCCCTGGTGGCGGCAGCACCGCGCCATGCAGGTCGAAGTAGCGCCGCAGGTGCCGCGCCACCGATTCCGAGAGGCTCTCGCCGCCGCCATGGCCCACCACGGGCGCCGCCGCGGGTTGGTTGCCGATCACCGCCTCCACCTCCGCGCGGGTGATCTCCACGCCCCGCGCGGTGAGCCCGATGCGCTGCACCATGTTCTCGAGCTGGCGCACGTTGCCGGGCCAGCTATAGGCGCGCATGAGCTCCATCGCCTCGTCCGAAAGGTGCCGCGCCGGCTGGCCCTCGCGCTCGGCGCGGGCCATGAAATGCTCGATCAGGAGCGGGATGTCATCCACGCGCGTGCGCAGCGCGGGCACTTCCACCACCGCGCCCGAGAGCCGGTAATAGAGATCCTCGCGCAGCTCGCCGGTTTCCAGCCGGTCGGCGAGCCGGCCCAGCGAGGTGGCCATGAAGCGCGGCACGTGATCGCCCGGCGCATCCATCATCCGCACCACCCGCGCCTGCGCCGAGGGGTCGAGATCGCCCACCTCGTCGAGCACCACCGTGCCGCCCCGCGCCCGCGACATCACCCGCGAGGGCCCCTCCAGATCGGCCAGATCGGCGGGCGAGACGGTGATGAAGGGCAGCGTGCGCCGGTCGGAGAAATCGTGGATCGCGCGGGCGATGAGCGATTTGCCGGTGCCCGACTCGCCGGTGATCAGCACCGGCAGATCGGTGTTCATCAGCCGCGCCACCACCCGGTAGAGCCCCTGCATGGCGGGCGTACGGCCGATCAGCGGCAATTCGTCGGGCCTGTCCTCCACATCCACCCGGGCAGGGGCCGAGCGCCCCCGCGCCTCGAGCGCGCGCGCCGTGCGCTTCATCAGGTCGGGCAGGTCGAAGGGCTTTGGCAGGTAGTCGTAGGCCTCGGCCTCCTCGGCCTGAATGGCCGTCATGATGGTGTTCTGCGCCGAGATCACGATCACCGGCAGGCCGGGCCTGTCGGCGGCGATCTTGGGCAGCATCTCGAGCCCGTTGCCGTCGGGCATCATCACGTCGGTGATCACCGCGTCGCCCTTGCCCTCGCCCACCCAGCGCATCAGCGTGGTGAGCGACGAGGTGGCATGCACCTTGCAGCCCGCCCGCGTGAGCGCCTGCGTCAGAACCGTGCGGATCGTGCGGTCGTCATCGGCAACCAGAACAGTGCCATCCATCAGTCTTCCTCCATGTCTCTCGGCGCCAGCGGCAACGAGATTCGAAATACCGTCCGCCCCGGTACCGAGCTCACCGAAATCCACCCATCGTGATCGGAGATGATCTTCGCCGCGAGCGCGAGCCCGAGCCCGGTGCCGTTCTCCCGGCCCGAGACGAAAGGCTCGAACACCTCCGCCGCGATCTCGGGCGGCAGTCCCGGCCCGTCATCGATGATCTCCACCTGCAGGGGCAGCGACTTGCCCCCGCCATCTCCCTTGCTCCGCACCCGGAGCGACTGCTCGTAATAGCTGTGCAGCGTGATCGTGCCGCCGCTGCCCCCCGCCGCCTCGGCGGCGTTCTTGATGAGGTTCAGGAACACCTGCTGCAGCTGGTCCGCATCGCCATGGGCGAGCGGCAGCGAGGGGTCGTAATCCTCCTTCACCACCATGTCTGCGGCGAAGCTCACGATGGCCGAGCGCCGGGCGCGGTCGAGCACATCGTGGATGTTCACCGCCCGGAGCTGCGGCGCCGAGATGTTGCCGAACTGCTCCACCTGCTCCAGAAGGCTCACGATCCGCCGGCTCTCGCTCACGATGAGGTCGGTCAGCTCCAGGTCGTCCTTGCTCAGGTTCATCGAGAGCAGCTGCGCCGCGCCGGTGATGCCCGCGAGCGGGTTCTTGATCTCGTGCGCCAGCATCTCCGCCATGCCGATCGCCGAGCGCGCGGCCGATTTCACCGACTGGCTCTGCGTCACCCGCCCCGCCAGCTCGCGCGGCGAGATGAGCAGCACCATGTGCCCTTCGGTGCCGGTGAGCGGCGCGATCTGCAAGTTGCATTGCAGGGGCGCGCGGTCGCCCGTGCCCACATCCACATCGTTGACGAAGAGCGTCGCGCCATCCCTGCGCGCCCGCTCCAGCGCCTTCTCCAGCGGCGCATCCACCGCCAGCCTGTCCCAGACCGGCTGGCCGATCATGGTGCGCGAGGAGCCCATCAGAAAGCCCTCGGCGGCCGGGTTGATCCGCGCGATCCGGTCGTTCTCGTCGAGAATCAGCGCCGGCACCGGCAGTGACGTCCAGACGGCGTCATCCGAGGGGCTCATGCGGCCACCCTTTCGGCCGAGCCCATCGCCTCGGGCAGCAGCCGCAGCACCTCGGCGGGGGTCTCCGCCGTGAGCACCCGCTTGCGCAGGGCCGCGCCGGTGCCCGCGCCCTCCATGTACCAGCCCAGATGCTTGCGCGCCACGCGCCCGCCCAGCTCGGCCCCGTAGAAGCCCAGCATGTCCTCGTAATGGCCCGCCACCATCCCGGCCAGCGCCGCGCCTTGCGGAATCTCGGGCACGGGCGCGCCATGCAACGCATGGGCCACTTCTGCCAGCCGCCACGGCGCGCCGCGCGCACCCCGCCCGATCATCACCCCATCCGCGCCCGATTGCGCGAGCGCGGCCCGCGCCGCACCGGGGCCGGTGATGTCGCCATTGGCCACCACGGGGATGGAAACCGCCTCTTTCACCGCCCGGATCGCCGCCCAGTCGGCCTGGCCCTTGTAGAACTGGCAGCGCGTGCGCCCATGAATGACGATCATCCGCACCCCCGCGCCCTCCGCCCGGCGCGCAAGCTCCGGCGCGTTGAGCAAAGCATCGTCCCAGCCGAGCCGCGTCTTCAGCGTCACCGGCACATCCACCGCGCCCGCCACCGCCTCGATGAGCGTGAGCGCGTGGTCAAGGTCGCGCAGCAACGCCGAGCCCGAGGCACCGGCCCCGCGCGCCGCCGTCACCCGCTTGGCGGGGCAGCCCATGTTGATGTCGATGATCTCGGCGCCCTGAGACTCCACCTGCCGGGCGGCCTCGGCCATCCAATGCGCTTCGCAGCCCGCGAGCTGCACCGCCGTGCGGCCCTCGCCGAAGCCCAGCTCGGCCTTCTCCCGTACGCCCGGCTTGCGCTCCACCATCTCGCGGCTCGCCACCATCTCGCTCACCACCAGCCCGGCACCGAACCGCGCCACCAGCCGCCGAAACGGCAGGTCGGTGATCCCCGCCATCGGGGCGAGCATCACGGGCGGCTCCAGCGTTTGATCGTCGAAGATCACGGGCAAGTGATTAATCCTTGTGCACTGCTCCCCTTTTAGCGGCTCCACATGGCAGCGACAACATAGCCAAGGCTTTCCGCACGCCCCGCACGCCGCCTTCGCGCGCATACGCCCAAAAAAGAGGCAGTCCCGCCCGGGCATGGCCCCGCCCGAGCCGTCGCACCCGGCTTTTGCCCAGTTGCGCCCCGTGGCAGCGCCGGGCTATTGCTGCGCCATGAGCATCGCCGCCATCATCGTCGCCGCGGGCCGGGGCACGCGCGCCGGGGGAGACGCGCCCAAACAGTGGCGCCCCCTCGCCGGCGCCCGCGTGATCGACTGGACCATCGCCGCCTTCGAGGCCACGCCCGAAATCGCCCGCGTCGTGGTTGTGCTCCACCCCGAGGAAACCGGCCTCCTCGAGCAGACCCCCACGCGCCGCACCGTCCCCGGCGGCGCCACCCGCGCGGCCTCGGTGCGCGCAGGCCTCGAGGCGCTCGAAGGCACCGGCACCGCCCATGTGCTCATCCACGACGCCGCGCGCTGCTGCATCACCCCCGCGCTCATCCGCGCCGTGATCGAACCGCTGGAAGCAGGCCACCCCGCCGCCGCCCTCGCCCTGCCGCTCTCCGATGCGCTCTGGCGCGGCGCGGCGGGCGCGGTGGCCGGCACCCTGCCCCGCGACGGGCTCTTCCGCGCGCAAACCCCGCAGGGCTTCGACTATGCGCTGATCCACGCCGCCCATGCCGCCTTCGAGGGCGAGCCCGCCGACGATGTCGAGGTCGCGCGTGCGGCAGGGCTTGACGTGGCCATCGTGGAAGGCGACGAGAGAAACCTGAAGATCACCACGCCCGGCGATTTCGCCCGGGCCGAGACACTCCTGCGAGGCCCCATGGATATCCGCATCGGCACCGGCTTCGACGTCCACCGCTTCGGCCCCGGCGATGCGGTGGTGCTCTGCGGCATCGCCGTGCCGCACGGGCGCGGGCTGCAGGGCCATTCCGACGCCGATGTGGGCATGCACGCGCTCACCGATGCGATCTACGGCGCGCTGGCCGAGGGCGACATAGGCCGCCACTTCCCGCCCACCGACCCGCAATGGAAGGGCGCCGAAAGCCATGTCTTCCTGCGCCACGCGGTCGAGCTCGCCGCCACGAAAGGCTTCCGCATCAACAACATGGACGTCACTCTTGTCTGCGAACGCCCCAAGATCACGCCCCATGCCCCCGCCATGATCGCGGCGCTCTCGCAAATCACCGGCGTCGAGCCCTCGCGCATCTCCGTCAAGGCCACCACCTCCGAGCGGCTGGGCTTCACCGGCCGCGAGGAAGGCATCGCGGCGCAAGCCGCCGTCACGCTGGTTCCGGCATGAGACTGAGCCAGATCATCGCCACCGTGGGCCTCATCGGCCACCTGCGCCCCGCGCCCGGCACATGGGGCTCGGCGGCGGCCCTGCCGCTCGCGTGGCTCCTGCATGTTGCGGGCGGCCCGTGGCTGCTGTTCGGGGCCATAATTCTCTTCTTTGTCATGGGCTTTTGGGCCACGGCTAAAGAAACCGAAGGCAAGGCCAACCACGACCCCTCCGAGATCGTGGTGGATGAGCTGGTGGGCCAATGGCTGGCCTTCCTCCCCGTCTCGCTCGGCGCCGCCCATACCGGCGCGGCGCTCACCGCGCTCTGGCCCGGCTGGGTCGCGGCCTTCCTCCTCTTCCGCCTCTTCGACATCTGGAAGCCCGGCCCCATCGGCTGGGCCGACCGGAAAACAGGCCCGATGGGCGTCATGCTCGATGACGTCATCGCCGGCCTCTTCGCCGCGCTCGGCGTGGTGGCGCTCGCGGCCCTCGCCCATGGAGTGCTGATGCGATGACCGTCCCCGAACTGCTCGAGCTTGCCCGCGCGAAGGGCGTGATGATCGCCACCGCCGAAAGCTGCACCGGCGGCATGGTCGCCGCCGCGCTCACGGATGTTCCCGGCTCATCGGACGTGGTTGAACGCGGCTTCGTAACCTATTCGAACAACGCGAAAATAGACCTTCTCGACATCTCGCCGCGCACGCTGAAACTGCACGGCGCCGTCTCCGAGGAGATCGCCCGCGAAATGGCCGATGGTGCGCTCAGGAATTCCGAGGCGCAGCTCGCCGTCTCCGTCACCGGCATCGCCGGGCCCGGCGGCTCAGAGACGAAGCCCGAGGGCCGCGTCTGCTTCGGCCTCGCCATGGAAGGCCGCGAGACCCGCACGGAAACGGTGGAATTCGGCGCGCAGGGCCGCGACGAGGTGCGCCGCCTCGCCCGCGACCATGCGCTCGAGCTTCTGGCAAGCGCGCTCACCGACGCCTAGGCGGGGAATTTTTCAAAATTCCCCGGCGTTTTCTTTCAAGAAAACGCGCCCGGCCCTACCCGTAGAGCGCCTTTGCCCGCGTCTCGAAAGCCGCCACCACGCGCTTCATCGCCTCGTAGAAGAAAAGCTCCGCCGCCGATTGCAGGAGCCGGTTGCGAAAGGCGAAATCCACGTCGAAATGCACGCGGCAGCCGCCATCTTCCGCCGGCTCGAACACCCAGTTCGAGCGCATGTGCTGGAAGGGCCCGTCGAGATATTCCGTCTCGATCCGCCGCGCCGCTTCCCAGAGCACCACCCGGCTGCCGAAGCGTTCGCGGAAGACCTTGAAGGAGATCACAAGATCGGCCTCCATCACCTCGGCGCCATCCTCGCGCGGCGTCACCTTCCGCACCCGCGCCGCCGCCGTCCAGGGCAGGAATTTCGGGTAGCTCTCGACATCCGCCACAAGCTCATACATCTGCGCCGCGCTATAGGGCAGATCGCGGGTTTCGGAATGGCTTGGCATCGGCGGGTTGGCCTCTGATTTCGCGTGACAGTGGGCCGCTGTTTCGTAGACTGGGCAAGATAAATCAAGGGGTTCTGATGCCGGAGCGTCCATATGTCATCGACCGCATGATCTCCGCCAAGGAGATCGCGGCGCGAATCGAGCAGCTGGCCGCCGAGATCAAGGCCGAGTTCGCCGATGCCGAGAAGCTGGTGGTGGTGGGGCTCCTGCGCGGCTCCTTCGTCTTCATCGCCGATCTGGTGCGCGAGCTCGACATGGTGGTGGAGGTCGATTTCATCGAGACCTCCTCCTACGGCAACGCCATGGAATCGAGCCGCGAGGTGCGCATCCTCAAGGATCTGCGCGGCGACATCGAGGGCCGCGACGTGCTGGTGGTGGAGGATATCGTCGATACAGGCCACACGCTTTCCCATGTGCTGGCGCTGCTGAAAAGCCGAAAGCCGCGCCGGTTGCGCACCATCGCGCTGCTCGACAAGCCCTCGCGCCGCGAGGCCGCCATCACCGCCGACTGGATCGGCTTCGAGATCCCCGACGAATTCGTGGTGGGCTACGGCATCGACTACGCGCAGCGCAACCGCAACCTGCCCTATATCGGCAAGGTGCGGTTTACCGGGGCCGAGACGGAGGAATGAACCCCCGCTGGCTCTTCCGCATGGCCCGCTGGGCGCAGAACCCGCCCAGCGAGAAACGGGTGATCTTCGTGCTCGCCATCGTCGCGCTCTGCATCGCGCTTTTCGTGGTCGAGCGCTATATGGGCTGGCCGGATTGGGCCACGATGGAGCCCCGCGGCTGGAAATACCGGCCCTGAGTTGCCTCGTCATCCATGGAAAATGGCGCACCTGACAGGATTCGAACCTGTGGCCTCTGCCTTCGGAGGGCAGCGCTCTATCCAGCTGAGCTACAGGTGCCACGCTTGGGCGGTATAGCTGCGGCGGGGCCTGCGTGCAATCGGGAATTGACCCGCCTCACCACAAGCCGCACCGGTGCGCTCCCACCCGCCACGGGCAGAAAGACCGGGCAGAAAAGATAAGGGGCCGCGGATCCCTGAAGACCCGCGGCCCCTTTGCATTTTTCGCTCACCTGATTGATTTAACGGTCAAAAGACCGTCAGATCAGATCGGGTTGCCGTATTTGTCGTAAACCGGCTCGGGCATGACCATCGGCGGTTCTTCCTGCTGCTGTTGAGCACAGGCAGTAACGCCGAGACCGATTGCCAGAAGAGCGACAAGCTTGATCACTTTCATTGAGGCAGCTCCTTTCGCATTAAACACGGTGGATAAAACAACGAAACAAACCCTTTGTCGACCGTCTTTTCACGAAACCGCGAGGAATTTCCGGCCTCGAGCACAAGAGTTTGCGGGGTGTTGCCGAGTTAACGCACATTCGCCGGTTTCACGCCCAATTTGAGCCCAAATCCGCTAGGTGTTCAAAGATGGGCTTGCATCTCCCCAGCGCGGATCGGGGCTGATTCAGGCACTTTCGCCCCCTTTCAGGCGAAGAGATCATGCGCCAGCTCGAGCGCCTCGACGAGCACATCCACCTCTTGAGTGGTGTTGTAGAGCCCGAAGGAGGCCCGGCAGGTGGCGGTGAGCCCGAGGTGCTCCATCAGCGGGCCGGCGCAGTGGTGGCCTGCGCGCACCGCCACGCCCTTCTTGTCGAGAATCGTCGAGATATCATGGGCATGGGCCGCCCCGTCGAGCGTGAAGGAGAAGATCGCGGCCTTGCCCGGCGCGTGGCCCTGCACCTGCAGCCAGTTGAGCCCGGCGAGCCGCTCCTGCGTGTAGGCCGCGAGCCGCGCCTCATGCGCCTCGATCGCCTCCATGCCGAGGCCCATCATGTAGTCGAGCGCCGCCCCCAGCCCGATCGTCTGCACGATGCCGGGCGTGCCCGCCTCGAACTTCATCGGCGGGTCGTTATAGGTGACCGTGTCGCGCGTGACCTCGCGGATCATGTCGCCGCCGCCCATGAAGGGGCGCATCTCGGCCATGCGCTCGTGCTTGACGAAGATCGCGCCAGAGCCCGAGGGCCCATAGAGCTTGTGCCCGGTGATCGCGTAGAAATCGCAGCCGATATCGTCGAGATCGAGCGGCATGTGCACCGCCGCCTGGCTGCCATCCACCAGCACCGGCACGCCACGCTCCCGCGCCGCGGCGCAGATCGCCTTCACATCCACCTTGGTGCCCAGCACGTTCGAGAGATGCGAGATTGCCACGAGCTTCGTCCTCGGCCCGATCGCGTCGATCACCTTCTGCGGATCGAGGCTGCCATCGGGTTCGATCTCCACCCATTTCAGTGCCACTCCCTGCCGCTCGCGCAGGAAGTGCCACGGCACGATATTGGCATGGTGCTCCATCACCGAGAGCACGATCTCGTCACCCGCCTCCATGCGCGGCATGGCCCAGCCATAGGCCACCATGTTGATGCCTTCCGTGGTGCCCGAGTTGAGCACGATCTGGTTCTCGTCGGCCACGCCGAGGAAGCGCGCCACGGTGCCCCGCACCGCCTCGTAATTCTCCGTGGCGATGTTGGAGAGCGTGTGCAGCCCGCGATGCACGTTGGAATACTCATGGCTATAGGCGCGGGTGATCGCGTCGATCACCGCCTGCGGCTTCTGCGCCGAGGCGCCGTTGTCGAGATAGACGAGCGGCTTGCCGTTCACCTCCCGCGACAGGATCGGGAAATCGGCGCGGATCTTTTCAACGTCATACATGGCGTTCACGCTCCTCTCAGGCCCAGCCCGGCCAGCAGGGCGGACAGGATTGTCATTCCGATGGAGACGGCCAGCACCGCAAGCACGCAGGTGCCGAGCGCCTTCCCCATGTTGTCGAAGCGGTTGGCGGCGTCGATCAGCGCCACCGTGGCCCAGATGCCCCAGAGAAAGGCCACGATCATCGCGAGCCCGCCCAGGAGCGGCAGCACCAGCCCCACCACGAAGAGCACCACCGCCATGGCGAGCGATACCACCTGCAGCCAGATCAGCACCGCCAGCATGTCGGGCATCTCGCCCTGCCCGCCCAGCCCGCGCCCGATCCAGTGCAGCACGAAAACCGAAACCACCGCCTGCACCCAGTTGATGATCGCGAAGACAAGCGGCGCGCGATAGGCGGGCGACATGCGGATCAGCTCGCCCATCTCGTCGCCGGGCAGCGGCGCGCTGTGAAAGAGCGCCGAGACCATGAGCGAGAGCAGCACCGAGGTGAGCATCAGCGCCATCCACAACGCCTGCACCGGCAATTGCAGCGCGATCACCTCCAGCCCCGCGCCACGCGGGTCTGTCAGGGTCTGCCGGAAGAGTTCCTTGAAACGCGCAAAAGTCATGCCTGCCCCCACCCGGCCTCGCGAAGGTTGGAGAGCCAGAACCAGAAAAAAACCGCGCACCAGAGTGCGCCCACACCGTTGAGCCCCGGCCCCGCGCCCACGAAGCCCGCCACGAGCCCGAAGAGCAACAAGAGCGGGCTTGCCGCCAGAAAGGCCCAGAAGAGCGCCAGCCGCGCCCCGAAGCCGCTGCCCTGCCCGCCCATCGCCCGGCTCACCAGATGGCTCAGGAAGGCGATCAGATAGAAGGCGAGCGGCGCGATGAAGACCCATGCGAGCAGCGCGCCGCCCATCTTCATCTGCAGCTCGCCGCCCTCAAGATGCGCCTCGCGCGCCAGCCGCGGCCATTGTCCCATGAAGGTGACCACGCAGCCCGCCATCAGGATGGCGAGCGCGCGGCCCTCGTTCTCTCCCATCGAGAGCAGCCGTCGCATAACGGCCCGCGGCCTCCGGTAGGATGCCACGATATCGTTTGTCACCGGCATCAGCCGCGCCGCCGCTCCAGCCAGCCTTCGAGCCGACCCACGATTTCCTCGCGCAGGCCCTCGTCGCCGATTTCCTCCACCGCTTCCGCGAGGAAGGCGAGCGTCATGAGATCGGTGGCGATCTCCTTCGGCACGCCCCGCGCGCGCAGGTAGAAGAGCCCCTCCTCGTCGATCGCGCCCGAGGTGGAACCATGCGAGCAGGCCACGTCATCGGCATAGATCTCCAGCTCCGGCTTGGCGTAGAACTCGCTGTCATCGTCGAGCAGCAGCGACTGGCTGATCTGGTAGCCATCGGTCTTCTGCGCATCGGGCTTCACCAGGATCTTGCCCTGGAAGACGCCCACCGCACCGTTCCGGAGCACCTTCTTGAACACCTGCCGGCTCTCGCAATTCACCGCGTCATGGGTGATGAAAACCGTATCGTCATGGTGAAACGCGCCATCGCCCACGCAGGCGCCCGCCACATGGGCCACGGCATCGTCGCCGGTAAACTCCACCACGCATTCGTTGCGCGTGAGCACGCCGTTCACGGTGAGCGTGAAGCTCTTGAAGGTGCTCTCCTGCCCGAGCCGCGCGAACACATGCGTCACAGCGCGCCGTTCGTGGTCGCGCCCCTGCGCGCGCACATGGTGGAAACTGGCGCGCGGCGCCACGTCCACCTCCATCACCTTGTTGAACCGCGCCGCCGCCGGGCCGTTCTCCAGCACGGTCAGTTCCGCCCCCTCGTCGAGCCGCACCACGTGGTGCAAGATCGCGTCGGAAGCCTCTGTTTTGTGATGATAAATCAGGCTCACCGGCTTGCTCGCCCGGCCCGTCACGTGAATCAACACGCCATCCGTCGCGAAGGCCGAGTTGAGCGCCGCGAGGGGCCGCGCCACCGGGCTCTGCCCGCGCGTCTCGAGCACGCCGTAGACATCGCGCGCCCAGTGAATATCGGTCTGCCCCGCCTCGCTCAGCCGTTCGATCTTCACCCCCTCGAGGCTCAGATCGTCGCTCGCCTCGGCGTCGAAGACACCGTCCACGAAGACGATCTTCAGCCGGTCGACCGCGTCGAACATCGGCGGTTCGTCGCCCCCGTCAAAGAGCGCCGCCGCGGGCGCGTCGGGCTCCACCAGCGTCTCGGGGCGGGTGAACTTCCAGTATTCGTCGCGCCGATGCGGCAGGCCCATCACCTCGACACGCCCCAGCGCCTCCTCGCGTGCCCGTTTCAGCCAGCCCGCGCTTTCCGGCAGGCGCATCGCCTCGAGCCGCGCCTCCGTGGCGGTTTTCTTCAGCTCCGGCAGAGACATCAGGCCACCTCTTCAATCATGTCGCCATAGCCGTTTTCCTCGACCTCGAGCGCCAGTTCCGGCCCGCCGCTCTTGATGATTCGGCCGTTCGACATGATGTGCACCACGTCCGGTTTGATATGGTCGAGCAGCCGCTGGTAGTGCGTGATCACCAGAAAGCCGCGGCCCGCATCGCGCAGCGCGTTCACACCCTCGGAGACCAGCTTCATCGCGTCCACGTCAAGGCCGGAATCGGTCTCGTCGAGGATGCACATCTTCGGCTCCAGCAGCGACATCTGCAGGATTTCGTTGCGCTTTTTCTCCCCGCCCGAGAAGCCCACGTTCACCGGGCGCTTCAGCATGTCCGCATCGATCTGCAGCGTCTTGGCCTTCTCGCGCACCAGCTTGAGGAAATCCGCCGCGCTCATTTCGGGCTCGCCCCGGGCCTTGCGCTGCGCGTTGAGCGCGGTGCGCATGAAGGTCATGTTGCCCACGCCCGGAATCTCCACCGGGTATTGGAAGGCAAGAAACAGCCCCGCCGCCGCGCGCTCTTCCGGCTCCATGTCGAGAATGTCCGCCCCGTCGAGCGTGGCCGAGCCTTCCGTCACCTCGTAGCCGTCGCGGCCCGACAACACGTAGGAAAGCGTCGATTTGCCCGAGCCGTTCGGCCCCATGATCGCATGCACCGTGCCGGGCTCCACCGTCAGGTTCACGCCCTTCAGGATGGTCTTTTCCTCGTCTTCAAGATCGACATGCAGGTTCTTGATTTCCAGCATTTTTTCCTCTTATCCATATCTCGCCGGAGGCAGCCCCGGCCATGTGTTCCCAATCTCTGTCGCGCAAGTCTCAGGCGGGCGTGGTCACCACCGCGGTGCCGCTGGCGGAGACCATCAGCATGGATTGCCCCACCACCTCGTAATCCAGGTCAACGCCCACAACGGCGGTGGCTCCCGCCGCACGGGCGCGCTCCTCGAGCTCGCGCAGCGCCGTGTCGCGCGCGTTCTGCAACTCGCCCTCATAGGCGCCCGAGCGCCCGCCCACGATATCGGTGATCGAGGCGAAGACGTCGCGAAACACATTCGCCCCCATGATCGCCTCGCCCACCACGATCCCGCGGTAATCGGTGATCCGGTGGCCCTCGATGCTCTGCGTGGTGGTGACGATCATCTCTGACATCCTCCTCTGCGGGTAAGGTGAAAACCCACTCTTAACCCACTGACCCTTCAAGAGAAATCGCCACCAGCTGTTGCGCCTCCATGGCAAATTCCATCGGCAGGGCCTGAAGCACGTCCTTGCAGAACCCGTTCACCACAAGCGCCACGGCCTCCTCCTCGTCCATGCCGCGCTGGCGGCAATAGAACATCTGGTCGTCATCGACCTTCGAGGTGGTGGCCTCATGCTCCACGCGGGACGAATTGTTCTTCACCTCGATATAGGGCACCGTGTGCGCGCCGCACTTGTCGCCGATCAGAAGGCTGTCGCATTGCGTGTAGTTGCGTGAATTCTTGGCCTTTGGATGCATCGAGACGAGCCCGCGATAGGTGTTCTGCGCGAACCCGGCCGAGATCCCCTTCGAGACGATCCGCGAGCGGGTGTTCTTGCCCAGATGCACCATCTTAGTGCCGGTATCGGCCTGCTGGTGGTTGTTGGTAATCGCGATCGAGTAGAACTCGCCCTGGCTGTCATCGCCGCGCAGGATGCAGGAGGGATATTTCCACGTCACCGCCGAGCCGGTCTCCACCTGCGTCCACATCACCTTCGCCCGGTCGCCCCGGCAATCGGCGCGCTTGGTCACGAAGTTGTAGATGCCGCCCTTGCCGTTCTCGTCGCCCGGATACCAGTTCTGAACGGTGGAATATTTTACCTCCGCGTCTTCCTCCACGATGATCTCGACGACAGCGGCATGCAGTTGCGACGTGTCGCGCTGCGGCGCGGTGCAGCCTTCGAGATAGCTCACGTAAGAGCCCTTGTCGGCGATGATCAGCGTGCGCTCGAACTGCCCGGTATTCTCCGCGTTGATGCGGAAATAGGTCGACAGCTCCATCGGGCAGCGCACCCCCGGCGGCACGTAGACGAAGGAGCCGTCGGAGAAGACCGCCGAGTTCAGCGTGGCATAGAAATTGTCGTTCACCGGCACCACGGAGCCCAGGTATTTCTTCACCAGCTCCGGGTGCTTCTGGATCGCCTCGGAGATCGAGCAGAAGATCACGCCCGCCTTCTCCAGCTCCTTCTGGAAGGTCGTGCCCACGCTCACGCTGTCGAACACGGCATCCACCGCCACCTTGCGGCCCTCCGCCGGCGCGTCCTCGGCCCCCTCAACGCCCGCGAGGATCATCTGCTCCTTCAGCGGAATGCCGAGTTTCTCGTAGGTTTCCAGCAGCTTGGGGTCCACTTCTTCAAGTGACTTGGGCTTCGTCTCCATGCTCTTCGGGCGGGCATAGTAATACTGGTCCTGAAAGTCGATCTCCGGGTAGTCGACCATCGCCCAGTCGGGCTCCGTCATCTTCAGCCAGCGCGCATAGGCCTCGAGCCGCCACTCGGTCATCCACTCGGGCTCTTCGTTCTTGTCGGAGATCAGCCGCACGATATCGGTGGTCAGCCCCTTGGGCGCATAATCCATCTCGATATCGGTGTTCCAGCCATGCTTGTAAGTGCCGGCCTCGCGCACCGCCTCGACCGTCTGTCGGTCGACGCCATCTTTCACCGTGCTGTCATCCAGTGCAGCCATGATACTCTCCTTTCCCGTCACGCCGCCCGGGCGCGATATTTCTCGTGCTGCTTGGCCCATGTGGCGGCGAAGCGCTCTATCTCGGTCTCGGTCGTCCCGGGCCCCATCGAGACCCGCACGGCGCTGGCCGCCTCGAGCGCCGAGAAGCCCATCGCCTCCAGCACCCGGCTCGCTTTCACCTTGCCGCTGGAGCAGGCGGAGCCCGCGGAGATGGCGAAGCCGGCAAGGTCCATGCTCATCACCTGCGTCTCCCCCTTCCAGCCCGGCGCGATGAAGCAGCTCGTGTTCGACAGCCGCCGCTCCGATTTCCCGACAAAAATAGTCTCTTTTGCCGAATCCTCAAGCAAAGATTCTAGAATGTTTCTAAGTTTTTCCACCCGCGCCCAGGCCCCGCTTTCCAGATCCCGCTGCGCCGCTTCGATCGCGGCCCCGAAGCCCGCGATTCCAATGATGTTTTCGGTGCCCGAGCGCCGCCCCATCTCCTGCCCGCCGCCCAGCGAGAGCGCCTCGATATCGACCCCCTGCCGCACGATCAGCGCGCCCACGCCCTTGGGTCCGCCCAGCTTGTGCGCCGAGAGGATGGCAAATTCCGCCCCGCTCCACGAAAACGCGAAGGGCACCCGCCCCACCGCCTGCGTGACATCGAGCAAGAGCGCCCCCTCACGCGCCTCCCCCGAAGGCTCGGTGATGATCCCCGTCTCCGAATTGGCAAGCCCCATCGCGCGCAGCACCGCGCCGCTGCCCTCCGGCCGGTGATGCGCCCAGAGCGCGTCATGCGCGCAAGGGGCCACGGCCACAGGCCCCGGCCAGCGCGCCAGCACTCCTGCCGCCTCCGTCGCGCCCGAGGTGAACACCACCTCCTGCGCCCGGCACCCCACCGCCGCTGCCACCTGCGCCCGCGCCCGCTCCACCAGCGCCTTGGCCGCGCGCCCCTCCGCATGCACGCTCGAGGGGTTGCCCACAACCTCCATCGCCGCCAGCATCGCCGCCCGCGCCTCCGCCCGCAAAGGCGCCGTCGCGTTGTAATCGAGATAGACGCGGCCCATCACCGCCCCCTGCTTCTTCTTGGCGAAAATACCTCGGGGGAGGCCGCAGGCCGGGGGCAGCGCCCCCTCCGCCCTATGCCGCAACGCGCAGGGCTCATTCCTCGTCCACCACCGGCACCAGCACCGGCACGGCGGGGCAAGGCGCGAGCTGGTTCGTCACCACGTCCGAAAGCCGCGTCTGGTGCAGAAACACGTAGACATGCGCCGAGAGCCCTTCCCAGAGCCGGTTCGTCATCGATTGCGCCTTCGAGCCGGAAGCGCCCCCCGAGGCGCCCGCGCCCACGTAAAGCGCGTCCACCTTCTCGTCGACCGCCTCCAGCACCTCGCACACCCGGATCTCCGAGGCCGGCCGGGCCAGCCTGTAGCCGCCGCCCGGGCCGCGCACCGAGGTCACCAGCTCCGCCCGGCGCAGCTTCACGAAGAGCTGCTCGAGATAGGGCAGCGAAATGTTCTGCCGGCGCGAAAGCTCGCTCAGGGTCACGAGCCCGTCCTTCTGCATCATCGCGATATCCGCGAGCGCCACCATCGCGTAGCGGCCTTTGGTGCTGAGTTTCAAGGGCGTCTCCCCCGCGAATAGATTGACCTGACCCCGTGCAAAGCTTATCTCGCAGGAAGCCAGCCCCGGCCCCTGCCGGATTTAGAACAGTTCTAAGGTGCTTGAGCAAATCCGTCAAGATTAGCCCCCGCACCCCGAGACGACAAAGGACAAGATGCCCGAGGTTATTTTTCCCGGACCGGAAGGCCGGCTCGAAGGTCGCTATCACCCGCAACGCGAAAAGGATGCGCCCATCGCCATCGTGCTGCATCCGCACCCGCAATTCGGCGGCACGATGAACAACAAGGTCGTCTACAACCTGCATTACGCCTTCTACAACATGGGCTTCACCGTGCTGCGCTTCAATTTCCGCGGCGTCGGGCGCAGCCAGGGCGAATACGATCAGGGCGTGGGCGAGCTCTCCGATGCGGCCTCCGCGCTCGATTACCTGCAATCAATGAACAACAATTCGAAGCATTGCTGGGTCGCGGGCTTCTCCTTCGGCGCCTGGATCGGCATGCAGCTTCTCATGCGGCGGCCCGAGATCACCGGCTTCATCTCGGTCTCGCCGCCCGCCAACATGTATGATTTCTCCTTCCTCGCGCCCTGCCCCTCCTCCGGGCTCATCATCAACGGCAGCGCCGACCGCGTGGCGCCCCCTGCCGATACCAAGGCGCTGGTGAACAAGCTGCACGAGCAGCACGGCATCACCATCACCCACGAGGAGGTCGATGGCGCCGATCATTTCTTCAGCAATCATCACATGGACACGATGATCGACACCGTCTCGGGCTATGTGAAACGCCGCCTGACGGAGACCACGAGGTAACCACAATGGGCGTGACCGAAGATCTGGCCGACGAGCTGGCCCTGCAGGTCATCAAATACGTCGACGCCTCGGGCGATGAACGGGTCGTCGACGAGATCGTCCAGATCCTCGGCGCCACCTCGCAAACCGCCGAAGAGGCCTTTCTCACCTCGATGCGCGTGCGCCGCGCCAACATCAAGGCGCGCGCGCTGCTCCTTGATCGGGTGAAGGCGTTCCGCGCCCGGCAGGAGGCCGGCAAGGCCGCCGCAGCCGGCACCGCGCCTGCCGCCGGGGCCGACAAGCCCAAGCCCAAGCCTGAGCCATGAGCATGGCGGCATGACAGCCGGGCGCCTTTCTCAACGAGGCCTGCCGGCTCAAATCCGTCACCCGCACCACCACCCTCTGCGACGGCTCGCGCTACGAGAACTCGGCCGAGCACAGCTGGCATCTCGCGCTCTACGCCCTCGTGCTCGAAGATCACGCCCCCGAAGGCACCGACATCTCCCGCGTGATCCGGATGCTCCTCCTCCACGATCTCGTCGAGATCGACGCGGGCGATACGCCGATCTACGGCGAGACCCGCCATGCCGAGCAGGCCGCGCGCGAGGCCGAGGCGGCAACCCGCCTCTTCGGCCTCCTGCCCGAGGGTCAGGGCGCGGCGCTCCGCGCGCTCTGGGAAGAGTTCGAGGCCGCCGAAACCGCCGACGCCCGCTTCGCCAAGGCGCTCGACCGGTTCCAGCCGTCCAACCAGAACCTCGCCTCGGATGGCATCGGCTGGCGCGCCAATGGCGCCACATGGGAAAAATTCGAGGCCCGCATCGCCCCGCCGATCCGCGGCGCGGTGCCCGCCTTCTGGCAGTTCATCGCCCCCAAGGTGCGCGCCTGGTTCGCCCGCAACGGCTGAAGCGCTCGCGCGTGCAATCCGTGGCCGTGCTCATGCAGCGCCGTTGCGCAACGCCCGGCCCCGCAACCCGCCCCCTCGCCGCGCCCCGCACCGACCGGATACCGACGAAATACCGACGTGATACCGACAGGCGAAACCACGCTATTTCAACGCGTTAACCATGATTCGCGCGAAAAACCCGGCTCACGCCCGCGCCTGCGCCTTTTTCTTCTTCTCCGCCACCTTCTCCGCGAGGTCGCGCGCGATGGCGAAGGCGCCCTTGATCTTGTCGCTCTCCTTGCGCCAGTCCCGCCGCACGACGATCTTGTTGTCCTTGACCTTGGCCAGCCCGTACTGCGCCTTGATGAACTCCACCAGCCCCTCCGGCGAGGCGAACTTGTCGTTGTGAAACTGGATCGTCGCGCCCTTCGGCCCCCCGTCGAGCTTGGCAATCCCGGCCCGCTTGCACATCGCCTTGATCCGCACGATCAGCAGTAGGGTGTTCACTTCCTTGGGCAGTTTCCCGAAGCGGTCGATGAGCTCCGCGGCGAAGCCCTCCAGTTCAACCTTGCTCTGCAAGCCACTGATTCTTCTATACAATCCCAATCGCACGTCGAGGTCTGGCACATAGTCTTCAGGGATCAGAACCGGCACGCCGAGGTTGATCTGCGGCGCCCATTGCTCGTCGGCCTCCGAGAGCCCCTCGAGCTCGCCCGCCTTGATCTTGGCAATCGCCTCCTCCAGCATCGACTGGTAGAGTTCGTAGCCCACGTCGCGCATCTGCCCCGATTGCTCCTCGCCCAGCAGGTTCCCCGCCCCGCGAATATCGAGATCCTGGCTCGCCAGCGTGAAGCCCGCCCCCAGCGTGTCGAGCGAGCCCAGCACCCGCAGGCGTTTCTCGGCCGCCGGCGTGAGCGGCACACGCGGCTTGGTGGTGAGATAGGCATAGGCCCTGAGCTTCGAGCGCCCCACCCGCCCCCGGATCTGGTAGAGCTGCGCAAGGCCAAACATGTCGGCCCGGTGAATCACCATCGTGTTGGCGGTCGGAATATCGAGCCCCGACTCCACGATCGTGGTGGCCAGAAGCACGTCGAACTTGCCGTCGTAAAAGGCGTTCATGCGGCTGTCCAGCTCGCCCGCCGCCATCTGCCCATGCGCGACAACGTAAGTGACTTCAGGCACTTGCGCCTTCAGAAACTCCTCGATCTCGGGCAACTCCTTGATGCGCGGCACCACGACGAAGCTCTGCCCGCCGCGGTAATGCTCGCGCAGAAGCGCCTCGCGGATCGTCACGCTGTCGAACTCGCTGACATAGGTGCGGATCGAGAGCCGGTCCACCGGCGGAGTGCCGATGATGCTGAGGTCGCGGACCCCCGAAAGCGAGAGCTGCAGCGTGCGCGGAATGGGCGTGGCGGTCAGCGTGAGCACATGCACATCCGAGCGCAACTGCTTGAGCCGCTCCTTGTGCGCCACGCCGAAACGCTGCTCCTCGTCGATCACCAGCAGCCCCAGATTGGCAAAGCGTACGCCCTTCGCCAGCAGCGCATGGGTGCCCACCACGATATCCACCTGCCCCCGGCTCAAGGCCTCGCGGGTCTTGGCCGCGTCGCCCGAGGAGACGAAGCGCGAGAGCGGCCGCACAGAGATGGGAAACCCCCGGAATCGCTCGGCAAAACTCTGGTAATGCTGCCTTGCGAGCAGCGTGGTGGGGGCGATCACCGCCACCTGGTAGCCCTGCATCGCCGCGATGAAGGCCGCGCGCATGGCCACTTCCGTCTTGCCGAAGCCCACGTCGCCGCAAATCAGCCGGTCCATCGGCGTGCCGGAGGAGAGGTCGGCCAGCACATCCTCGATGGCGCGCAGCTGGTCATCGGTTTCCTGGTAGGGGAAGCGCGCCGAGAAGGCCTCCCACGCGTGATGCTCGGGCTCCAGCACCGGCCCGGAGCGCAACGCGCGCTCGGCGGCGATGCGGATGAGCCTGTCGGCCATCTCGCGGATGCGCTCCTTGAGCTTTGCCTTCTTGGCCTGCCACGCACCGCCGCCCAGACGGTCGAGCAGACCCTCCTCATGGCCGTAGCGCGAGAGCAGCTCGATATTCTCGACCGGCAGGTAAAGCTTTGAGCTTTCGGCATATTCCAGCAAGAGACACTCATGCGCGGCGCCCGCCGCCGTGATCACCTCCAGCCCCTGGTAGCGCCCGATCCCGTGGTCGACATGCACCACCAGATCGCCCGGCGAGAGCGATTGCGCCTCGGTGAGGAAGTTCTCCGCCCGGCGGCGCTTCTTGGGGGCGCGGATGAGCCTGTCACCCAGAATGTCCTGCTCGGCGATCACCGTGAGATGGCGCTCGCCGAACGGCGCCTCGAAGCCATGCTCGAGCCCCCAGACCGCCAGATGCAGCCCGTGCTTGCCGATGCCCCGCGCATCCCTGACCGAGACGGCGCCCACGAGCCCCTCATCCTCCACCAACCCCTCGAGCCGCTCGCGCGCACCTTCCGAGTAGCTTGCCAGCAGCACCGGCCCCTGTGCCATCTTTGCTTCAATATGCGCCTTCAAAGCCGCGAAAAGGCTGATGTTTTCCTGCTGTCGCTCCGGCGCGAAATTGCGCCCGATCCGCCCGCCCGCATCGATCACCGCGGGCCCGGGGCTTTGCGCGAGCGGCGAAAGTGCCAGCACGCGCCGCTCGGCCGTGGCGGCGGCCCAGGCGTCGTCATCAAGGTAGAGCAGCCCCGGCGGCACCGGCTTGTAGATCGTATCGGCCCGCGCCTTCTGCGTCAGCGCATGGCGCCGCGCCTCGTATTGATCCTCGATCGAGGTCCAGCGGGCCGCGCGGGCGGCGTTCACCTGATCGTCGAGCGTGACCGGCGCGCCGGGCAGGTAATCGAACAGGGTCTCCAGCCGCTCGTGAAAGAAGGGCAGCCAATGCTCGATTCCGGCATGTTTGCGCCCGGCGCTCACCGCCTCGTAGAGCGGGTCGTCGGTGCCGGCCGCGCCGAACTCGATGCGATAATTCTGCCGGAAGCGCATTACCGCAGGCTCGTCGAGAATCACCTCGCTCACCGGGGCGAGTTCGAGCCGGGTGAGCTTCTCGGTGGTGCGCTGGGTGGCCGGGTCGAAGCGGCGGAGCCCGTCGAGCATGTCGCCGAACAGGTCGAGCCGCACCGGCCCCTCCTCGCCCGGCGGGTAGATGTCTATGATGCCGCCGCGAATGGCATAGTCGCCCGGCTCCGTCACCGTGGGGCTCTGCACAAAGCCCATGCGCACCAGAAAGCCGCGCAGCGCCTCCTCGTCGAGCCGCGTATCCACCTCGGCCGTGAAGGCCGCCTCGCGCAGCACCTCGCGGGCGGGCACGCGCTGGGTGGCGGCATTGAGCGTGGTGAGCAGCACGAAGCGGCTCGGCGCGCCATGCACCAGCGTGGCGAGCGTGGCCATGCGCGCGGCCGAGATATCGGCATTGGGCGAGACGCGATCATAGGGCAGGCAATCCCATCCGGGAAACCTGAGCACCGGCATGTTTGGCGCGAAAAACGCAAGCGCTTCCGCGACCTGCGCGAGCCTCTTGTCGTCGCGCGCGACATGGATCACCGGGCCTTCCGCGCGCTCCGCTTCCTTGAGGATCACCTTCGCGTCAAAACCCTCGGGCGCGCCGCCCACCGAGATTTTCCGTGGCTCGCTCATGGTCTCTGCCTGCCTTCCGTTCCTGCCCTACCCGAGCGGGCCTGTCGCCATGTTCTGCAGCATGCCCCACATCGCGGTGACGAAGACAGAGGCCATGCCCACCACCTGCGTCACCAGCCTGTGGCGATGCATCATGCGAAAGAGATCGTCTCCGCTGAGCCTGTCGCGCCGGATGGTGCGGGCGGTGGCCACCGAGATGAGCCCCACCAGCGTCATCGGGAAGCCGAGCAGAAACACCGCCTGGCTGAACTCGTTGCCGTAGACGAAGCCCAGAAGCATCAGCACCGTCAGCACGAAGGAAACGAACCCCGCCAGCAACAGCCCGCTCTCCCGCGAGATATGGGTGATGCGGTTGGTGTTGATGCGCACCATGGCCTCGAAATCCGCGACGCTCTCGGCATCCTCGCCCTTGCGCGCGCGCAACACCATGTCCCACGGCACGCCCAGCACCCAGTGGGAGGTAGAAGACCACATCACCGCCAGCATGATCCAGAACCAGAGGTTGCTGAAGCTGCGCATGTCGATGAGTTCGAAGATGCTGTCGTACCAGTCCAAGATTTGCGTGCCTGAATACTGCGTGCCGTTCCCGCCGGTCTGCCTCTCTTAGCGCCGCCTTTCGGCAATTCCTACCCTTGAGATGCGCAATTTTCCATGCCACTGACATAGCTGCAACGACATGAAGGAGAGCGCCCATGCGCCCGACACAGGCCGCCTTTCCCGCCACCCGCCTGCGCCGCACCCGGCAAAGCGCCGCGATCCGCGCCCTCGTGGCCGAAACGAGCCTTTCACCTGCAGATTTCATCTGGCCGGTTTTCGTGCGCGAGGGCGAGGGCATGGAAGAGCCCATCCCCTCCATGCCCGGCGTGGTGCGCCGCTCCGTCGACAAGGTGGTCGAGGCCGCCCGCGAGGCGCAGGCACTCGGCATCCCCGCGATCTGCCTCTTTCCCTACACATCGCCCGAGAACCGCACCGCCGATTGCGCCGAGGCGTGGAACCCCGAGAACCTCTCCAACCGCGCGACCCGGGCGATCAAGGAGGCGGTGCCCGATATCGCCGTGATGACCGACGTGGCGCTCGACCCCTATTCCGATACCGGCCATGACGGCTTCGTGGTGGATGGCGAGATCGTCAATGACGAAACGGTGTCGGCGCTCGTGCGCCAGGCCCTGAGCCAGGCCGAGGCGGGCGTGGATATCATCGGCCCGTCAGACATGATGGATGGCCGCATCGGCGCGATCCGCTCGGCGCTCGAAGGCGCAGGGCACTCCAACGTGATGCTGCTCTCCTATGCCGCCAAATACGCCTCGGCCTTCTACGGCCCGTTCCGCGACGCGGTGGGCGCCTCCTCGGCGCTCAAGGGCGACAAGAAAACCTACCAGATGAACCCCGCCAACACCGACGAGGCCCTGCGCTGCGTGGCCCGCGACCTCGAGGAAGGGGCAGACATGGTAATGGTCAAGCCCGGCATGCCCTATCTCGATATCTGCCGCCGGGTGAAGGACGCTTTCGGCGCGCCCACCTTCGCCTACCAGGTTTCCGGCGAATACGCGATGATCGCCGGCGCGGCGCAGCAGGGCTGGATCGACGGCGAGCGCGCGATGATGGAGAGCCTGATGGCCTTCAAGCGCGCAGGCTGCGACGGGGTGCTCACCTATTTCGCCCCGGCCGCCGCGCGCCTGCTCGGCTGATTGCCCCCTTCCCAAGCGGTCCGCGGAAGGTGAAGAGCGCGGCGCAGGTCTTTCATCTTTCCTGCAAATACTCACCCGCGCAGCGCCGCAAAGGGAGGTCTGGCCAGACAAGCCGCGAGAACCCGCCCACATGCGCCTTTGCGGGTGACACCGTACGCTCGGTTCAGTATAGTTCAGGCAAGCTGGCCCAGAAAGAGGCTGGCGCGGATATCAGGCAAATCGAGGCAGTCACTCATGAACACCCTTACCCGACGGACCTTCACGGCCGGTCTCTTGGCGAGCACGCCCCTTCTGGCCGCTTGCGGCAATGGCGTGGGCTCCACCAAGGGCCAGCAGATCGACGCGCGCGCAGACGCGACCATCGCCTATCTCTATTCCAACTATCCCGCCACGCGGGAGATCGCCGACAAATCCACCGGCATCCTGATCATGCCGCTCATCACCGAGGGCGGGCTGATCGTGGGCGGCGGCTACGGGCGCGGTGCGCTGCGCGTGGGTGGCGTGACGGTGGATTACTACTCCGCCACCAAGGGCAGTGTCGGTCTGCAGATCGGCGCGCAGCAATTCGCCCATGTGCTCTTCTTCATGACCGAAGAGAGCCTCGCCCGGTTCCGCCGCGCGAGCGGATGGGTGGCCGGCGCGGATGTGGAATATGTCTTCTCCGACAATGCCGGCAACCTGCGGGCCGATACCACGACGACCTCGGCGCCGGTGGTTGCGGTGGTCTTCGGTCAGGCGGGCGCTCTCGTGGGCGCCTCGCTCGAAGGCATGAAATACACCCGGATCATCCCCTAAGGCGCGCCCCGGCCCGGTGCCGGGGCCTCTTGAAACACCTCTGCAAGGCGTGTTTCGCCCGGAACCGGGTCAATGCACGGTGAATTCGCCCACCACCTGCCGCCACTCGCCCGGCGAGATGAGCTTGCGATGGGTGAACTTCACCGAATGCAGCGGCCCCTCGATCTCGCGCTTCCAGAAGTCAATGAAATCGAACAGCCTCGGATGGTCCGGCGCCAAGTCGTATTCCTGCCAGATGAACGTGTTGAGCACATGGGTGTAATCCGGCATGCGGTAGTAGAACTCGGCGGTTGTCAGGCCGTAGCCCCTGAGCATCATTTCCGTCTCGGTCATCGTCTTTTTCTTCTCCTCGTTACCTCGTTTCGCCCTCCGGTCTCTGCATGATGCGCAAGAGAAATTACTTTTCAATAAAAACAGTATGTTAGCAGCCCCTTTCGGTGGCTGCCAATGCTTCGCGGGCTGGGGCATTGCGCCCTATATCCGGGCTCTGATATAGTCTTGGCAACAACATCTAGATCACGACAGCAAGAGCAGAGCCCAACGTGAACGACACGCCGGAAACGCCTGAAAACGAAGACGAAAATCAGCCCGAGGGCGGTGGTCCGCCGCGCCCCGTGCATCATGGCCCGACGATCTCGATCGCCGAGGAGATGAAGTCTTCCTATCTCGATTACGCGATGAGCGTGATCGTGAGCCGCGCAATCCCCGATCTGCGCGACGGCCTGAAACCTGTGCATCGGCGTATTCTTTATGCAATGCACGAAACCGGCAACAGCCACGACAAGCCCTACCGCAAATCCGCCCGGCCCGTGGGCGACGTGATGGGTAAGTATCACCCGCACGGAGATTCGGCGATCTACGACGCGCTCGTGCGCATGGCGCAGGATTTCTCCATGTCGCTGCCGCTGCTCGACGGACAGGGCAATTTCGGCTCGATGGATGGCGATAACCCGGCGGCCATGCGCTACACGGAAGTGCGGATGGACAAGCCCGCGCAGTCGCTGCTCGCGGATATCGAGAAAGACACGGTCAACTTCCAGGACAATTACGACGGCAAGGATCGCGAACCCACCGTATTGCCCGCGCGTTTCCCGAACATGCTGGTCAACGGCGCCGGCGGCATCGCCGTTGGCATGGCCACCAACATCCCGCCGCACAATCTCGGCGAAATCGTGGATGCAACGCTGGCGCTGATCGAGAACCCCGATCTCGAGAGCGAAGACCTCATTCAATACGTCCCCGGCCCCGACTTTCCCACCGGCGGCATCATGCTGGGCCGTTCCGGGGCGCGGAAAGCCTATATCGAGGGCCGCGGCAGCGTGATCGTGCGCTCGAAGACCCATGTGGAGGAGCTGCGCAAGGATCGCTTCGCCATCGTCATCGACGAGATCCCCTACCAGGTGAACAAGGCGGCGATGATCGAGAAGATCGCCGAGACCGCGCGCGAGAAGCGCATCGAGGGCATCGCCCATGTGCAGGACGAGAGCGACCGCAATGGCGTGCGCGTGGTGGTCGAGCTGAAGCGCGATGCCACCGCCGAGGTGGTGCTCAACCAGCTCTTCCGCTTCACGCCGATGCAAACCTCGTTCGGCTGCAACATGCTTGCGCTGAACGGCGGGCGGCCCGAGCAACTTACCCTTCGGGGATTCTTGAGCGCTTTCATAGCCTTCCGCGAAGAAGTTGTGGCAAGACGCACGGCCTATGACCTGCGCAAGGCGCGCGAGAGAAGCCACGTGCTCTGCGGCCTCGCGGTGGCGGTCTCGAATGTCGACGAGGTAGTGGCCACGATCCGCGCCAGCGCAGATGCGGCGGAGGCCCGCCAAAAGCTAATGACTCGCCGCTGGCCCGCTCAGGACATCCTCGAATATATCGCGCTGATCGACGATCCGACCCATACCGCCAACGAAGACGGCACCTATAACCTCTCCGAAACACAGGCCCGCGCCATTCTCGACCTGCGCCTCCAGCGTCTCACGCAACTCGGTGTGCGCGAGGTTACGGATGAGCTTCAGGAGCTTGCCGGAAAGATCAAGGAATACCTCGCCATCCTCGCCTCCCGCGAGCGGATCATGCAGATCATCGCCGATGAGCTCACGGAGGTGAAAGACCAGTTCGCCGTGCCGCGCCGGACGGAAATCGTAGACTGGTCGGGCGACATGGAGGATGAAGACCTCATCGAGCGCGAGGACATGGTGGTGACCGTCACGCAGGGCGGCTACATCAAGCGCACCGCGCTGGCCGATTTCCGCGCCCAGAAGCGCGGCGGCAAGGGGCTGTCGGGCATGGCCACCAAGGAAGAAGACGTGGTGACCACGCTCTTCGTGGCCAACACCCACACCCAGCTTCTGTTCTTCACCACCGACGGCATGGTCTACAAGCTCAAGACATGGCGGCTGCCGCAGGGCGGGCGCACCTCGAAGGGCAAGGCCATCGTCAACATCCTGCCGATCCCTACGGGCGTGTCCATCGCCGCGATCATGCCCGTCGATGTGCCGGAGGAAGAGTGGGACAATCTGCAGGTCTTCTTCGCCACCTCCGCTGGAGATGTGCGCCGTAACGCCTTGTCGGACTTCACGAATGTCAAATCGAACGGCAAGATCGCCATGAAGCTGCCGGAAGATGGCACGCGGCTCGTCAACGTGCGGATCTGCTCCGAAGAGGACGACGTGATGCTGGTCACCGATAGCGGCCGCGCGATCCGCTTTCCCACGACCGAGGTGCGCGTCTTCAAGGGGCGCGACTCGACAGGTGTGCGGGGTATTCGCCTGCAGGGCAACGACCAGGTGGTGTCGATGTCGGTGATCCGCCATTTCGAGGCCACGCCCGACGAGCGCGCCGCCTATCTCAAGATGCGCCGCCAGATGGCGGGCGCCGAAGATGAGGGCAGCGGCGACGATGAGGGCAACGCGGATGCCGCCCTCTCGCCAGAGCGTTTCGAAGAGATGCGCGCGGCGGAGAACCTCATTCTCACGATCACCGAAGCGGGCTCCGGCAAGCTCTCCTCCAGCCACGACTACCCCGTGCGCGGGCGTGGCGGCATGGGCGTGCAGGCGATGGACAAGGCGATGCGCGGCGGCGCGCTGGTGGCCTCCTTCCCCGTCGAGACCGAAGACCAGATCATGCTGGCCACCTCGCGCGGGCAGTCCATCCGGGTGCCGGTCGAGGGCATCTCCTTCCGGTCGCGTGGTGCGGGCGGGGTGAAGGTGTTCGACACCGGGCGCGGAGAGAAGGTGGTGAGCGTGGCGTGGATCGCCGAACGCCCCGAAGAGGAGGGCGCCGAGGCCGAAACCCCTGAGGAAACGGGTGCAGCCAGCGAATAAGCTCCCGAGCCGCATCGGCTGCAGGGCACTGGCCTAGGGCTGCGCGAATTTCCCATTTTGCGCTCTAGTTTCGCCATAATTGGCCCCGATAAGGCGGGCTGGTAACCATGCCCGCGCGGGCGTGGGGTGTATCCAGTTCATGCCGCCCGGTTCACGGCACTTCGGGCGGCCCCAAGGGCGCCCGAGAGTGACAGCGACACGTGAGCCACGGCTGAACCACAAGGGGATCAACCTGATCCGCATCGTGATCGGGTCGTATTTTCTTGCCATTTCGCTGGGGCTGATCACCGGTTTCGACACCTCGGTGATGTTCAAGACGACGATGGCCGAGGGCACGGCGCGGCTGGCAGGCACGATGGTGCTCTTCATCCTCGCGGTGTCCTACATGGCGGGCATCCTGCTCCGGCAATCCTGCCTGATGCTGGCCATCTTCGTGCTCTCCTCGAGCATCTGCGAGAATTTCATCTTCGGCCAGAATCAGGGCATCGGGCCCTTCTGGCGCGATCTCGTGCTGGTCTGTGCGGTTCTGCTCTCCTATTCGACGCTGCGGCGGAGCGAGTTCCGCAAGGCCGCTCTCGTGCTGCGGCGCGAACATGCGGCGCTGGCAGGGCGGGAGAACGGGCGCAACGTGGCCCCTCGCCGGGTGAGCGTGAAAGGCCGCACACCAAGGCGCAGTTCGGAGGAAGGCGATCCGCGCTCGATGCGCCCGGTGATCGCGCCCACCGCACCGATCCGCCGCCCGCCTCCGCTGTCGTTGCCCGCCCCGGACGCGCCCTTGCGGCTGGAACCCTACGAGATGCCAGCCGAGGGAGCGCAGGACTTGGTGGCGCAGGAGGAGCAACAATCCGGCCCATCCGCCGCCGGCAGCCAGGCCCAGGCCATATCCGAGGCGCTCGGGCGCCGCGACCCGGCTCTTGCGCCACGCCCGCGGCGCGGCACGACCCTGCGCGCCCGCAAGCTCGAGATCCCCGAGCCCGATGACGATTTCGAAGAGAATATCTTCCTGAACATCTGATCAGGGTGCCGGGTGGCCCCGTGGCCCCGCGGCGGCGCGTCAGGTCATGAGCCCGATCAGTTGGTCAGGCCCTCGACCCGCGTTCCGAACCCGATCGCCGTGCCGAAGAGGCCGATGATGGTTTGCGCCGCGGTGATCGGCGACTCGGTGGCCAGGAGCGTGTCGTTCGGCTGGATCCGGAACTGCCGCGCGGCGAAGAGCCCGTCGGCCGATGTGAGGTCGATCGAGAAGACCACCTGCTGCATGTCCGGCCCGGTCGGGCCCGGCGTCAGGTCGCGCGGGTGGTATTCGCGCAGGACCAGCACACCCTTGGGGTTGGCCCGGGCCGAGTTGAGCCCGCCCGCCGCCGAGACGGCATCGAGCGCGTTCATCTCTTCCTTCTCGAAATAGACGAGCTTCTGCGATTGCGCCGCGCCGAGCGCGGTGAAGGTGCGGCCATCCTCGATCACGGCAATCTGGTCGCCGCCCTGCACCCGCACGTTTTGCGAAGGATCCTCGAGGATCGAATCGACCCGCGTTTCATAGATGTGGCCGTTGCGCTGCAGCCGAATGCGCGGATGGCGCAGCGCAGGGTTCACGCCGCCCGCCATCGAGAGGAGGCTCAGAACCTGCGTGTTGCGGTTTTCGAGCGGGTAGCGGCCGGGCGCGCCCACGCCGCTGGCGATATCCACCGAGTTGTTCCGCCCGGGCGTCACGTTGAGCTGCACCTGCGCGGCGGGCACGATCATTTCCATCTTGGTCTGGATGCGGTCGCGCGCCGCGTCGGGCGTGAGGCCGCGCACGCGCACATCTCCCACATAGGGCAGGAAGACGGAGCCGGAGGACGACACGACAAGCTGCGGGATCGGGGTTTGCTTGGTGCCGGTGGAAATGAGCGAGTTTTCCTGGTTGTCCCAGACGACCATGTCGATCCGGTCTCCGGCCTGGATGATCGAGGAGTCGGGGCCACGGTCTGCACCGAACCATCCGCGATGATCGCCATCGCTAGAAAACGGCCATCGGCTGATCTGTGGCACCGCGGCGCGGGTTACCTCGACAACCTGAAAGGTCGGGTTTTCGGATCCGCCTTGGTTCACCACTTCCTGCTGCACCGCCGCCGAACGCGGAAGCGAACAGGCCGAGAGTGCGAGGGCGAGACCCAAACCGAGAAAAACTCTAGCGATAACCGCCAACTGCCGTCCCCCAAAAGACTCTTTTGATGTTCCCTACCTTAAGGCCGGGATGGTAGACAACGGAAATTTCCCCAAAAGCCGAGGTTCGGCAGGTTCGTGGCAGAAATCCCCCAAGAGAAATGGATGCTCCCGGCAGGCGCAAAAGGCAAGCCCGGGCCGTTTGAGAGCGTCTCGGCAAGGCTATCTGGAGGGAAGATCGACGGCCTGCTACCTGCCTTCCGCGTGATCGACAGAGGAGCGGATTTCCGCCGGATACCGGGCCATTTGCGCAGCCCCCTGCCCCGCATCTCAAGGTCGGTCTACCGCTTGGGCCGATTATCTCCCACTAAAACGACCAGAACGATTGACCGGGTCGCGCTTGACGCCGGACGGCTTTGCGCCTTACTGCCCGCCGTCTTCCCCGCGAAGAGCGTTCGGGGAGCGAACCGGGAATGGAGCAGGCTAGAGAGGCGCGCATGACACCGTTGAAGCGGGCGATGGACATCGTGATCTCCCTGTTCCTGATCGTGGTGCTGGCGCTTCCCATCGGCCTCATCGCGCTCTGGATATGGGTGACCGACGGGCGGCCCATCTTCTACGGATCGGAGCGGATGAAGAGCCCCACCGAGCCCTTCACGCTCTGGAAGTTTCGCAGCATGAAGACGGATCGCAACGATACCGGCGTCTCGGGCGGCTACAAGGATGCGCGTATCACCCGCACCGGCCGCATCCTGCGCGCCAAACGGCTCGACGAGTTGCCGCAGCTCTGGAACATCCTCAAGGGCGACATGAGCTTCGTGGGCCCCCGCCCACCCTTGCGCCGCTACGTCGATCTGCGCCCCGCTCTCTATGCGGAAGTGTTGAAGAACCGCCCCGGCGTCACCGGATATGCCACGCTCGTCTATCACGGGATGGAAGCGCGCCTCCTGGCCTCATGCCGCGATGCAGAGGAAACCGAGCGGGTCTACCTTGAGAAATGCGTGCCCGCGAAAGCACGACTGGACATCTTGTGGGCAGGAAAGCGCAACCTTTGCTATGATTTTGGGCTGATGCTGGAAACGGTCGGCCGGGTTCTGCTGCGCAAACGGCGAAAATAACGCCAGAGCGGAACGGCTCGCGCAAATTTTGCGCGGATTTCCGCGCGTTTGCAGAAATCCGGGTTGTCGCAGGGGCCTTCGGTGAAATAAAGTCAACGAGTTAATAAGAATGCTGCACCGCAGCACACGCCTGCTGCCCGGGATATTTACCGGCAAGCAACGGGGACTTGGGACGTGAACAATTTCAACATGCTCTACAAGGTCGCCGTCACGCTGACGCGGCAGCAGAAGCGGACAATAATCCTTTCGATCGACGTCGTTCTCATCGCGCTGGCCTATGTGCTGGCGCGTTTGCTCATCATGGGGCCGTCTAACCTTTGGGCCTTCCCGGGCTCGGCGCTGATAGACGTTCTGGTGCTGATGAGCGCGGGCACCATCACCATCGTCCTGCTCGGCCTGCACAAGATCAAGCTCAACGCCTACCAGATGCAGGGCGTGGTCGAATCGGCTTTCGTGGCTTCGGTGCTGCTGGTTGCGGGGCTTCTCGGCGCATGGGTCAATCGTGGCCCCGGGGTGAGCCCGCAGGTCTTCGTGGTGGCGGCCATGGCCTTCCTGATCCTGTCGGTTACGTCCCGTCTGGTGATGCGGCATCTGCTCCTGATGATCTACCGCCGGGGCAACCCGCGGATACGCATCCTGATCTACGGCGCAGGCCAGACTGGCCAGCAACTCGCCATGGCCCTCGCAACCGATGACGCGGTGGAGCCGGTGGCCTTTCTCGACGACGACCGCCGCCTGCAACGCCTCACGGTGGCGGGGCTGAAGGTGCACAAGCCTGCCGATCTGGCGCAGCTTATCGCCCGGCACGACATCAAGCGCATCATCCTTGCCATGCCGAGCGTGAGCCGCTCGGTGCGCGCCGACATCAGCCGCCGCCTGGCGCGCACGGGCTGCGAGGTGCACGCCCTGCCCTCCTTCGCGGATCTGGTCACCCATACAGCCAAGAATCTCTCCGACACCCGCCCGATCGACATCAACGAGCTGCTCGGCCGCGACCGTCTGGAAGAGGAGCTGCCGGGGGTAAGCGACACCTACAAGGGCCGCAACGTGCTGGTGACAGGCGCAGGCGGCTCCATCGGCGCCGAGCTTTGCCGGCAGATCATCTCGTGCCAGCCCACTTCGATCATCCTGCTCGATCACAGCGAACTGGCGCTCTTCGAAATCGATCGAGAGCTGCGCGGCCTTGCCCCCGAGATCAAGATCGTGGCCACTCTCGGCTCGGTCTGCGACCGCTCCACCGTAGAGGCGGCGCTCTCGGAAAACGACGTGGATATCGTGCTGCACGCCGCCGCCTACAAGCATGTGCCGCTGGTGGAGGGCAACGCGCTCGAGGGCATCAAGAATAACGTGTTCGGCACCAAGGTCGTGGCCGACCTCGCGCGCGCCTACGAGGTCGAGCGCTTCATCCTCGTCTCCACCGACAAGGCCGTGCGCCCCTCGAGCGTGATGGGCGCCTCGAAGCGTTTCGCGGAACTCATCGTGCAGGATCTGGCCACCCGCTCGAAAGGCACGCGCTTCTCGATGGTGCGCTTCGGCAACGTGCTGGGATCGTCGGGCTCGGTGATCCCGCTCTTTCATGAGCAGATTTCGCGCGGCGGCCCGGTGACCCTCACCCATTCCGACGTGACGCGCTATTTCATGACCATCCCCGAAGCGGTGCGGCTCGTGCTGCTCGCGGGCTCCTTCGCGCGGGGCGGCGATGTGTTCGTGCTCGATATGGGCAAGCCCGTGCCGGTGCGGCAACTGGCGCGCAAGATGATCGAGAGCACCGGCCACACGGTGCGCGACAAGAACAACCCCAACGGCGATATCGAAATCAAGATCACCGGCCTGCGCCCTGGCGAGAAACTTCACGAGGAGCTGCTGATCGGCTCCGACATGCTGACCACGCCGCATCCCAAGATCCTGCGCGCGCAGGAATCGCACATCTCCGAGCTGGAAATGGCCAATGCCATGCAGTCTCTGCGTCAGGCGATCGAGACGCGCAGCGTGAAGCTGCTTTTCCAGACGCTCGACCAGTGGATCGAGACCGAGGATGGCAAAGGCGTGAAGCGCGTCAACCAGTAGAGCGTTGGCGAGTTACTCCGCAGCCTCGTTCTTCTCTTCCAGAAGCAGCCATTCCTCCTCGGCCTCAGAGAGCGCCTTCTGGCGTGCAGCGAGCGCCTTGGTCGCCTTGCTGAACTTCTCCGGAGCGCGGGTAAAGAGCTCTGGGTCCGAGAGCAACTCCTCGAGCTTGGCAATCTCGCCTTCGAGCGTCTCGATCACCTTGGGCAACTCGGCGAGCCGATGCTTCTCGGTAAAGCTCAGCCTCGTTTTTTTCGCGTCGTTACGAGGCTTTGCCTGCGGCTTCTCATCCTTCTTCGGAGCCGGGGCGCGCTCCGGTTCGGGCGCCGGCGCGCCGCGCTGCGCCATGTAATCGCTCCACCCGCCGGCATAGACGGTAGCCTTGCCCCGCCCTTCCATCGCGATGGTCTGGGTGGCAACCCTGTCGAGGAAATCGCGGTCGTGGCTCACCAGCAGCACGGTGCCGTCATACTCGTCGAGAAGCTCCTGAAGAAGGTCGAGCGACTCGATGTCGAGATCGTTGGTGGGCTCGTCGAGCACCAGAAGGTTGCTTTCCCGCGCCATCAGCTTGGCGAGCAGAAGTCGCGCCTTCTCGCCGCCCGAGAGCGAGCGCACAGGCGCGCGGGCCTGCCCCTCGTCGACGAGGAAATCCTTCAGATACCCCACCACGTGGCGGGGCTGGCCGCGCACAAGCACCTGGTCGGCTTGGCCCGAAACGCGCATCTCCTTGTCACCGGTGAGGTTCTCCCAAAGGCTCATGTCTGGGTCGAGCCCGGCGCGGCTCTGGTCGAAGATCGCCGGCACGAGGTTGGTGCCGTGGATCACCTCGCCGCTATCCGGCTCGATGCGCTTCATCAGAAGGTTCAGCAGCGTCGTCTTGCCCACGCCATTGGGGCCTACAAAAGCAATCCTGTCTTTGCGCTGCACCTTGAGGGAGAAATCGCGCAACAAGAGCTTTTCGTCATAAGCCTTTGAAATACCGATCGCCTCGATCACCTTCTTGCCGGATTTGGGCCCCGCTTCGAGAGCCATCGCGGCGGCACCTTGCCGCCTGATCTGCGCCGCACGCTCGGCGCGCATGTCTTGCAAGGCGCGCAGGCGACCCTGGTTTCGGCGGCGCCGGGCCGAGATGCCTTCCACCGCCCAGCGGGCTTCCGACTTGATCTTCTGGTCTAGCTTGTGGCGCGCCTGGTCTTCTTCCTCCCAAAGCTTGTCGCGCCACGCCTCGAAATCCTCGAAACCCTTTTCCTGCCGTCGTGCCATTCCCCTGTCTATCCAGAGGGTTGCGCGGGAAAGCTCGCGCAGAAAAGCGCGGTCATGGCTGATCAATACAAAGGCGCGGCGGGTCGTTTTCAGCTGATTTTCGAGCCAGAGCGTCGCCTCGATGTCGAGATGGTTGGTGGGCTCATCGAGAAGCATGAGGTCAGGCGCCTCGGCCAGGAGCTTGGCAAGCGCCGCGCGCCGCCGCTCACCGCCCGAGGCGGTCGCGGGAGAGAGCGCCGGGTCGAGTTTCAGGCCTTCGGAGACCATCTCCACCCGGTAGGCCTCCGACGGGTCGAGCCCGCTCGCGGCGAAATCCCCCAGCGTCGAAAAGCCCGACATATCGGGGTGTTGCTCCATGTAGCCAACGCCGATACCGGGCGGGGTTGCCCGCTCGCCGGTGTCGGGCTCCACGAGCCCCGCCATCACCTTCATCAGCGTCGATTTGCCGGACCCGTTGCGCCCCACGAGCGCAACGCGGTCGCCCTGCTGAACGGTGAGAGAGAGCTCGGAGAAGAGCGGCTCCCCCCCGAAGGTGAGCGAGATATCGGTGAGCTGGAGAAGCGGTGCACGGGCCATGCGCGCCAGCTAAGCGGTGCCGAGGCCCCGGTCAAGCGGGATCGGCGCCGCGCCCTGCCTCAGCCCGCTACGCTGCGCAGTAGCCGCTTGCGGGTGGGTGGAATTGCCGCGATCTCGAGCCCGGTGAAGACATGCAGCGTGTTCATCTGCCGGTCGACCACCGCGTGATCGGACACCCAGCCGCCCATCAGCAGGTAGGTGCGCAAGAGCGGCGGCATCCGAAGCATGGCGAGCTTGGCATCGGGTTTGCGTAGCCGCAACTTCTGGGCGAAGCGGAAGACCGAGGGCGCCTTGACCCGCGGAAGCCAACGGCGCGGCGCGAGATGGCGCTCTTTCAGCATGGCGAAGGCATCTGCATAGATATCGGCATCGGTGCCCTTGAAGGAGGAGCAGCCGAAGAGCATCTCCACGCCGTTCTCGTCCACGTAGCGGGTCATCGCGCCCCAGGCCACGCGCAGAATATCGGGGTCGCGCGCCTCGGGATGGATGCAGAAGCGGCCCATCTCCACCATCGGCCCCTCGAAGCTGCGCAAGGCGGAAAGCTCATAGAACTGTGCCGAATAGGTGCGGTCGATCTCTTCGCCACGGGTGAGCGGCAGCATCCGGAAGCAGCAGACAAGTCGCCCGCTGGCCTCTTCCTCCACGAGGATATGCGCGCATAGCGGGTCGAACGCATCGGCATCGCGGGCCTCCGCGCGAGGGTCGTCCGGGTGGAAGGCGAGATGGCGCAGTCGTTGCGCCGCCTCCAGATCGGCCGGCGTTTCGGCTAACCGGGTGCGGTATCTACCCTTTCGGAGCATCGGCCTGCCCGTCCTCTATGGCTCCACATAGTCTGTTACGAAGCCGCTTAGCATACAAGATGTGACATGCGCGTGACGCGCCCAGATCGTTCGGAAAAGGCGGATACGCGCCCGCGAAAAAGATCCATGCGCGCGCCAATAGCAGCTGCACCTGCAAGACTCGTGCGGAGCCGTCGCAGCCGGCGAGGCAAGCCGTGTCAGCCGCCGAACAGCTGGCTCGGATCGAGATTGCCGAAATTGCCGAAGATCTGGCGCAGGAGGCCGTTACCCATCACCGAGCTGTCGGTGACCCGGCGGGTGATCGGCACCACGCGTCCATCCTCGAGGCCGAAGCGTTCGATATTCCGGATCGTGTCGTTCTCGTTGAAGCTGATCGCCACCACCTGCCGGTCGATAACCTCGGGGCGGAAGGCGCCGTATTCGCGCACACGCGTACGGACGTAATAATAATCGCCCCCGCTCAACAGGCCCGAGGTGGTGGGCGCGCCCACCAGATCATCGACCGTGGCGCGCGAATCCACCCCTACCACGAGTTCGTTAAGCTGATCGTCGGGCGGCACGTAGCCGTGGTTCCGGTATTGCGAGGAGCAGGCGGCGAGCAGGCTCAGGCAGAGTGCGGCCAGAAGGCTGGCGGACCGGTTCCATTTGCGCATAGGTTCTGCCCTTCGATCATTCAAGCTCACGCTTTTTATCCCCTCTACAACACGCTAGGCTCCCACTTCAAGGAAGGATGAGGGTTTGCCGATGTCGGAAGAGGCGGATGGACCGTGGCAAATGGCGGTGGCGGGGCTTTCGCCGCGAAAGACGCACGAGGTGGATATCCGGCCCGGGGCAGGCTTCATGGCGCGCCTCGCAGAGTCGCTCGGGCTTCTCGGGCTGCGCAAATTGCGGCTGACGGGAACGCTCAGCGCCGAGGGCCGCGCCGACTGGCGCTTCGAGGGCACGCTCGGCGCCACGGTGACACAGCGCTGCGTTGTGACGCTGGAGCCGGTGGTGACCCGGATCGACGAGCCCGTCGTGCGGCGCTACCTCGCCGAATGGCCGCCCGTGGAGGAGACCGCCGGAGAAGAGGTGGAGATGCCCGAGGATGAGAGCATCGACCCGCTGCCCGATGCGATCGACCTCGGAGCGGTGATGGAGGAGGCCCTCGCGCTCGCCCTGCCCCCCTATCCGCGCGCTGCGGGGGCCGAACTCGAAGAGGGCGAGGGCCGCGCCGCGCCACCGGGAGAGACACCGCTGCGGGATGACGACCTAAAGCCTTTTGCCGGGCTTGCCGACCTCAAGAAAAAGCTGGAAGGCGGCGGCGAGGATTGACGCCCCGGCGGCGCACATGCAGGCGCCCAAGGCACGCTGGGGCACCCTGCACACGGCCCGGAACAGGCGTTTGTCAGGCCTTCGCTCAGCCCGCGAAAAACCGCTTGCTCCGGCAGGGATTCCCTGTATTTTCGCGCTCTCACCGGAATTCGGGGTTGAACCGGCGGCTTGTAACGGATTATGAGCCGCGCAACGCCCATGAAACTCGGGCCCATAGAGGCCCTTTAGCAAACTGAGGTTGTGACATGGCTGTCCAACAGAACAAAGTCTCGAAATCGCGCCGCAACAATCGCCGCGCCCATGACGCGCTGGTGGCTGCGAACCCCAACGAGTGCCCCAACTGCGGCGAGCTCAAGCGCCCCCACCATGTGTGCGGTGCTTGCGGCCATTATGCAGACCGCGAAGTGGTCGCGATGGTGGACGAAGTCGATCTGGAAGACGACGCGGCCTGATCGCCACGAGATCGCGACGGGGGCATCCTGCCTGATGAGTGATCTGTCAGACGCAAAGACGGCGCACCCCACTCGCACCATCATTTCGGTCGACGCGATGGGCGGCGACCTCGGGCCGGCAACCGTGGTTGCCGGCATTTCGCGTTCGGCCCGCAAGAACGACCAGATCGGGTTCATCCTCCACGGGCCGAAAGATGTGCTTGAGCCGCTCGTGGCGCGCCGCAAGAATCTTGCCGGGCGCTGCGAGATCCGTGACGCGCCCGACGTTGTGTCGATGGAGGAAAAGCCCAGCCAGGTCATCCGCCACGGCCGCGAGACCTCGATGTGGTCAGCGCTCGAATCGGTGCGCAACGGCGAGGCCACGGTGTGCGTCTCCTGCGGGAATACCGGCGCGCTGATGCTGATGTCGGTGGTGCGGCTCAGGAAGCTGCCGGGCATCTACCGCCCGGCCATCGCCGTGCTTTGGCCTTCGAAGAACCCGCAGGGCTTCAACATCATGCTCGACGGCGGCGCCGATATCCGCGCCGACGCGAAGGACCTGATGCAATATGCGCTGATGGGTGTCTCCTATGCGCGCAACGGGTTCGATCTTGCCCGCCCCCGAGTGGGGCTTCTCAACGTGGGCACCGAAGAGCACAAGGGCCGCGCCGAGCTGAAGGAGGCGCATGACCTCATCTCGGCAAACGCGCGGCGGGCGGATTTCGAGTTCGTCGGCTTCGTCGAGGGGCGCGACCTGCCCGGCACGCTCTGCGATGTGATCGTGACAGACGGCTTCACCGGCAACGTGGCGCTGAAGACCGGCGAAGGCGTGGCCAACCTCATCTCAGACCTGCTGAAGGAAGGCTTCCGCTATTCGCCCCTCTCCCGCATCGCCGCCGTGCTGGCCTATACCTCGCTGCAGCGCCTCAAGAAGCGAATCGACCCGCGCCGCGCCAATGGCGGGGTGTTTCTCGGGCTCACCGGGACGGTCGTCAAATCGCATGGCGCAGCGGATGCGATGGGGGTCTCCTCGGCGGTGAAGCTGGCCTTCGAGCTTGGCCAGAAGGGGTTTGCCGAAAAACTCGCGGCGCGGGTTGCATCTGCCGCCATGCTTGATCAGGATGCCGCCACGGAAGCCAACGACAGCAACGGTGACCCTCAATGACAACGCGCGCCGTTGTGGAAGGCGTCGGGCACTACCTGCCCGAGCGCATAGTTCCCAACGCCTATTTCGAAGATTTTCTCGACACGTCGGATGAGTGGATTCGCTCGCGCTCCGGCATCGAGCGGAGGCATTTCGCGGCCGAGGGCGAGACGACCTCGGATCTGGCGGTAAAGGCCGCCCGGGCCGCGCTGGCCGATGCGGGGCTGGGCATCGACGATGTCGATGGCATTCTCGTGGCCACCTCCACGCCCGATCTTACCTTTCCGTCTGTCGCCACCATGGTGCAGAGCGCGCTTGGCATGACGCGCGGCTTCGGCTTCGATGTGCAGGCGGTCTGCGCGGGGTTCATCTATGCGTTGGCCAATGCAAATGCGCTTATCGTCTCGGGCCAGGCGAGGCGACTCCTGGTGATCGGGGCGGAAACCTTCAGCCGGATCATGGATTGGGAAGACCGATCGACATGCGTGCTCTTCGGCGATGGCGCGGGTGCGATCGTGCTGGGAGTCGAGGACGGCGACGGCACCCAGGCCGATCGCGGCATTCTCGCCACCGACCTTAATTCCGACGGGCGCTACCGCGAGATGCTCTACGTGGATGGCGGCGTGTCGACGACTGGAACCTCCGGCAAGCTTCGGATGCAGGGCAACCCTCTTTTCCGTCAGGCCGTGGAAAAGCTCACCTCCACCGCCGATGCGGCACTGGAGAAGGCCGGGCTGAGCCACGGCGATATCGACTGGATCGTGCCGCACCAGGCCAATATCCGCATCATCGCCGGCACCGCGAAGAAGCTTGGCGTGTCGATGGACCGGGTGATCGTGACCGTTCAGGAGCATGGCAACACCTCGGCCGCCTCCATTCCGCTGGCGCTTTCGGTGGGGGTTGCGGAGGGCCGTATCAAGCGGGGCGACCTGATCGTTTCCGAGGCCATCGGCGGCGGGCTCGCCTGGGGTGCGGTGGTGCTGCGCTGGTAGCGGCGCGAGTCGCGATGCGCGCAAAGATCCGCTCGTCTTGCCACGCCTCTTTCAAACCTAAACTCCTGCGTCCAAGTCATTGACATTGACTCGGAAATTCCTTCCGACCTAAAGTCGCGGAAAAAGAGCGAGGGGATGACATGAGTGAGAAGACGCTGACGCGGATGGATCTGAGCGAGGCGGTGTTCCGGGAGGTTGGCCTTTCACGCAATGAATCCGCTACGCTGGTAGAGAGCGTTCTGGATCATGTCTCGGATGCGCTGGTGCGTGGCGAGCAGGTTAAAATCTCGTCTTTCGGCACGTTTTCCGTGCGCGAGAAATCGGCCCGGGTCGGCCGCAACCCCAAGACCGGCGAGGAGGTTCCGATCAATCCCCGCCGCGTGCTGAGTTTCCGCCCGTCGCACCTGATGAAGGATCGCGTCGCCGCCGGAAACCGGAAGTAACGAAGGCCGCAGATCATGGCCAAATCCGCCGACGCGTTCCGCACGATCAGCGAAGTGGCCGAGTGGCTGGACACCCCGGCGCATGTGTTGCGCTTCTGGGAAAGCAAGTTTTCGCAAGTAAAGCCGGTAAAGCGTGCGGGCGGGCGGCGGTATTATCGCCCGCAGGACATGCTGCTTCTGGGCGGCATCAAGAAGCTCCTGCATGATGACGGCATGACAATCAAAGGCGTGCAGAAACTCTTGCGCGAGCAGGGCGTGAAGCATGTGGCCTCGCTCTCGCCCAAGGATACCGACGATGACGGGCCGATGCCCGCGCCGCAGCGCCCGAGCGAGACCGCGCCCGAGGCCGGGCAGGTTGTGGATTTCCCCGGCGGGGCCGAGACCGAGGCTTCCGGCGGAACGGAAGAGAGGCCTGCCGCGACGATCCCGAAATTCCTCAGTGGCGGCGGCATGGGCGCCTCGCGCCCGCCGGAAGAAGAGAGCGCTCCTCAGGACGCGGCAGAGACGCCGGAAGAGGTGGCCTCGGCAGAGCCTGAGCCTGAGCCTGAACCTGAGCCCGAGCATCAGCCTGAAACCGAACCCGAGGCGGAAGAGGCCTGGAGCCCCGCGCAGGACAGCGCACGCAACGAGAACCAGCAAGAGGCACAGGGCGAGAGCTGGCCTGTCGACGAAGGCGCGCCAGTCGAGACGGCAGAGGACGCAAGCGGCGAGGCTGTGCCCCCGAAGCCCGAGGCCGAGGCCCCTGCCCCTCCACCCTTTGCTTCCGCGCCCGAGACCGAGAACGCCACCGCATCCGAGGAGATCTCGGAAGACATTTCCGAGGCCCCGCCCGAGGCCGAGGTAGAGCCCGCAAGTGCGCCAGCCCTCACCCTGCCCGAAGGGCTTGCCGACGACCCGGGCGACGACATGGCCGCCGCCCCCGGCCCGCTTGCTGCGCTCGCGGCTCTGCCGCGCCCCTTGCGGCGCAGGCAGGCAAAGGTGCTCCGCCCCTTCCTCGAACGGCTGCAGGCGCAGCTCGACAAATCGGCGTAAACGCCATGAGAAAAATCGGCATTCCCCCCTTGTTCCTGACGGGGATTCCAGTATGTAACGCCAATCGTCGGGCTATAGCGCAGTCTGGTAGCGCGTCCGTCTGGGGGACGGGAGGTCGCAGGTTCGAGTCCTGCTAGCCCGACCATGAACACCCTCCCCGCAGAACCGGCCATCTTGTGGCGTATCCCCCGCAACGCGGACCAAGGGAGTTTGGCATGACAGGGGTTCTGGCCAGCCAGCAATTGCGCGCGATGATCGCCGACGGGCGAATTTCGGCTCCCGAGCCGGTGATGCGCGAACAGGTGCAGCCCGCGAGCCTCGATTTGCGGCTCGGGCACAGCGCGACGCGGGTGCGTGCCTCTTTCCTCGCCGGCGCCGGGCGCAGCGTGGCCGAACGGCTCGACGCCTTTCGCATGCACGAGATCGACCTCGGCCCCGGCGCGGTGCTGGAGAAGGGCTGCGTCTACGTCGTGCCTCTGATGGAGGTGCTCGACCTGCCCACCGATGTGCAGGCGGTGGCCAATGCCAAATCCTCCACCGGGCGGCTCGACCTGCTCACGCGGGTGATCACCGATGGTGGAGAGGAATTCGACCGGGTGCCGAAGGGTTATACCGGGCCGCTCTATGCCGAGATCTGCCCGCGCTCCTTCTCGGTGCTGGTGCGCCCGGGGATGCGGCTCAACCAGATCCGCTTCCGCGCGGGTCAGGCGGTGCTCTCCGATGCGGAACTGGCGGCGCTTCATGCCGAAGAACCGCTGGTGGATTGCGACGCGGTCATTTCGGACGGGCTTGGCTTTTCC
This sequence comes from Roseovarius sp., assembly GCA_040222155.1. Classification (GTDB taxonomy): domain Bacteria; phylum Pseudomonadota; class Alphaproteobacteria; order Rhodobacterales; family Rhodobacteraceae; genus Roseovarius. Next base: position 10,102 of record JAVKDQ010000036.1, on the reverse strand, counting down.
GTCGATCTGAGGCCGGAGACGGGCACGCTGGTGGGTTACCGGGCCAAACCCCATACTGGCGTGATCGACCTGGACCGGATCGGCCATTATGCGCCCGGCGCGTTCTGGGAGGAGATCCACAGCGACGACGGGCAGATCATCCTCGATCCCGGCGCCTTCTACATCCTCGTGAGCCGCGAGGCGGTCACGATCCCGCCGGCCTATGCCGCCGAGATGGCGCCTTACCTAGCCATGGTGGGCGAGTTTCGTGTGCATTACGCGGGCTTTTTCGACCCGGGCTTCGGCCATGGGGCGGCGGGAGGCACGGGCTCACGCGGCGTGCTCGAGGTGCGCTGCCACGAAGCCCCCTTCGTGCTGGAGCATGGGCAGGGCGTGGGGCGCTTGGTATACGAGCGGATGGACGAGGTGCCCGAGCAGCTCTACGGCGCGGGGCTCGGCTCCAACTACCAGGGCCAGGGGCTGAAGCTCTCGAAGCATTTCCGCGCCTGAGCGCGGCGGGATCGGCAGCTCAGAAGCGGCCCATCTTGCGCATCATCCGCATGGATTGCTTCATGCGCTTGCGCGTCTCGGCGCTGTCGGGAGCCTTGCGCTTCTGCCCGCCCTTGGTGTCGCCCGCGCCTGTTTGCGCGTCTCGCTGGTCGGCGTAGGCGTTGATTCCCTTGTCGATTCCGGTCTTCACGGCGCGGCGCATGACCATCCGGACGATCATGTTCACCATTTGGTTGACGTTCATCGCGGCCTCCCTCGGCTCTGCTTCAGGTCTCGAGATAACACGCGATCGTGCAGATTTCACGGCCCCGGCATGAAAAAACCCCGGCGAAAGGCTGCGGGCGGCCGGGGGTGCAGAGCCTCGCAGCGCCACCTTGGGAGGTGGCCGCAGGTCTTTGGCCTGACCCCACATGATTGACCCGGCCGCTGGCGGTGGTAAACCGGCGCCAACGCATAAAGGACAGAAACCCCGATGCAACTCTTCTCCGATATCCGAGCGCTCGTCTGCGAGGCGCTCGACGCGATGGCCGCCGAGGGCGCGTTGCCCGCAGGGCTCGACACCGCAAATGTCACCGTCGAGCCGCCACGCGATGCCGCCCATGGCGACATGGCCACCAATGCCGCGATGGTGCTCGCCAAGCCCGCGGGGCTCAAGCCGCGCGACATCGCCGAAGCCCTCGCCGGAAAGCTCGCCCATGACCCGCGCATCGAGAGCTCCGAGGTGGCGGGGCCGGGCTTTCTCAACCTGCGCCTCGCGGATGGCGTCTGGCAGAAAGTGATTGCCGCCGCGCTGTCGCAAGGCAAGGCCTATGGCCGCTCGACCATGGGCGCTGGCCAGAAGGTGAACGTGGAGTATGTCTCCGCCAACCCCACCGGCCCGCTCCATGTGGGGCACACGCGGGGCGCGGTCTTCGGCGATGCTTTGGCGAGCCTGCTGGATTACGCGGGCTACGAGGTGACGCGCGAGTATTACATCAACGATGGCGGCGCGCAGGTCGATGTGCTCGCGCGTTCGGTCTACCTCCGCTATCTCGAGGCGCACGGTCAGAGCGTGGCCTTCGAGGATGGCACCTATCCGGGCGATTACCTCGTGCCGGTGGGCGAAGCGCTGAAGCAAAAGGTGGGTGATGCCTATGTGGGCCAGCCCGAGAGCGTCTGGCTCAAGGAAGTGCGCGACTTCGCTACCGACGCGATGATGGATCTGATCCGCAGCGACCTGAAGCTGCTGGGTGTGGAGATGGATAAATTCTACTCCGAGAAATCACTCTACGGCAGCGGCCGGATCGAGGATGCGCTCGGCGCGCTCGAGGCCAAGGGGCTGATCTACGAGGGCGTGCTCGAGCCGCCCAAGGGCAAGTTGCCCGAGGATTGGGAGCCGCGCGAACAAACCCTCTTCCGCTCCACCGATCATGGCGACGACGTGGATCGCCCGGTGAAGAAATCCGATGGGAGCTGGACCTATTTCGCCCCCGACATCGCCTATCACTACGACAAGGTGACACGCGGCTTCGACCTCCTGATCGACGTCTTCGGCGCCGATCACGGCGGCTACGTCAAGCGCATGAAGGCCGCCGTGAGCGCCCTCAGCGACGGCACCGTGCCCCTCGAGATCAAGCTCACCCAGCTCGTGAAGCTCTACAAGGACGGCGAGCCCTTCAAGATGTCGAAGCGGGCGGGCACCTTCGTGACCATGCGCGACGTGGTCGAGCAGGTGGGCCCCGACGTGACCCGCTTCGTGATGCTCACCCGCAAGAACGACGCGCCGCTCGATTTCGATTTCGACAAGGTGCTGGAGCAATCCAAGGAAAACCCGGTCTTCTACGTGCAATATGCCCATGCGCGCATCTCCTCGGTGCTGCGCAAGGCCACGGAGGCAGGGATCGACGTGTCGGATAAGGCGCTGGCCGGGGCCGATCTCTCGGTGCTTTCTCACGAGGCGGAGCTTTCGCTCATGAAGAAGCTTGCAGAATGGCCCCGCCAGGTGGAGATCGCAGCGCGCACCGCCGAGCCTCACCGGGTGGCCTTCTACCTCTACGATCTGGCCTCCGAACTCCACGCGCTCTGGAATCGTGGCCATGAAGAACCCGCCCTGCGCTTCCTGCAGGAGGGCGATACCGCCACGAGCCAGTCAAAAATCGCCCTTGCGCGGGCCACAGGCGTTGTTATTTCCGCCGGTCTTGGTATCTTGGGCGTCAAACCGGCAGAGGAAATGCGCTAGGCTGCCCCGCGCGGCCCGCATCCTGACAACGAAAAACACCGCCGGGCTGAGAGGCAGATAACAGCAAGGGCCGGTGGCATGTATCGCCGGCCGGAACGAGGCGAGACATGGCAGGACCCGAGCACTTCTCCGAAGAGAATACCGCCCGGCATGGCCCCGCGCTTGGCGGGCTCATCAACCTCGCAGGGGCGGTCACGTCGCTGGCGCTGGTGGTGGGCGTGGGCGTCTGGGGCTACAAGATGATGATGCGCGATGTCACCGGCGTGCCGGTCGTGCGGGCCGCCGAAGGGCCGATGCGCGTGCAGCCCGACGATCCGGGCGGGCGGCAGGCCTCGCACCAGGGGCTCGCCGTCAACGCCGTGGTGGCCGAGGGCGAGGCCGAGGGGCCGGAAGAGCGCGTGATCCTCGCACCCGCGCCGCTCGACCTGACGCTCGAAGATGCCACGCCGGTGGACCTTGCCGCGAGCCTGACCCCCGAGGCCGAGCGCGGAGAAGCCGGCGAGGCGCAGCCCTCCGCCGCGCGGCTCGCGGCGCTCGATGCACTGGCCAGCCAGCTGGCCGACGGGGTGACGCCGCTAGAGGGCCTCTCCGATGTGCTCGAGGCGGAAACCGAGCAGGAGGCCGAGCCGCAGGAGGATAGCGGCGAGACCACGGCCGAGGAAACCCGGCTCGCGGAAGAGGAAGAAGACCGCCCCGCGATCGAGGGCGGGCTGGCCCGCTCGCTCCGCCCGCAAATGCGCCCCACCGATCTGGCCGTGGTCGCCGCGGTGGGCGCGGTCGAGGCCCGCACCGCCTCGCTTGACGGCTTCCGCGAGATCGACCCCGAGACGATCCCCGTGGGCACCCGCCTTGCCCAGCTCGGCGCCTTCGCCAGCCGCGAGATCGCCGAGGAGGAATGGAAGAAACTCGCCGAAACCTTCGGCGATTATCTCGATGGCAAGGACCGGGTGATTCAGAAAGCCACGCGCGGCGGGCGCACCTTCTACCGCCTGCGCGCGATGGGCTTTGAAGACCTCTCCGAAGCACGCCGTTTCTGCTCGGCGCTCGTGGCCGAAAACGCCGAATGCATCCCGGTGCTGATCCGGTGAGCGACAGCCTTGCCGCCACCGGCGCCACCATTCTCGATGCCGACGGGCTGAGCCTCTCGCCCGAGGAGGCGCGGTTCTTCCGCGAGGCCGACCCGTGGGGCTTCATCCTCTTCGCGCGCAACGTGGAAAGCCCGGAACAGTTGCGCGCCCTCACCTCGCAGATGCGCGAGGCGGTGGGCCGCGAGGCGCCCATCTTCATCGATCAGGAGGGCGGGCGTGTGCAGCGCCTGCGCGCGCCGCGCTGGCGCGAGTTTCCGCCCGCGCTCGATCAGGCGGAGCAGGCTGGCCGGCAGGCCGAGAAGGCGCTCTATTTCCGAAGCCGGATCATCGCCCATGAGCTGCACGCCTGCGGGATCGACGCCAATTGCGCCCCGCTTGCCGATATCGCCACGCCGGCCACGCACCCGTTTTTGCTCAACCGCTGCTATGGCCGCGACGCCGAGAGCGTGGCGCGCAATGCCCGCGCCGTGGCCGAGGGGCTGATGGCGGGCGGCGTGCTGCCGGTTCTCAAGCACATCCCGGGCCATGGCCGTGCCAGCGTCGACAGCCACCTGGAGCTGCCCGTGGCCGATGTGCCGCGCGACACGCTCCGCGACGAGGATTTCGCCCCCTTCCGTGCGCTCGCAGACCTGCCGATGGCGATGACCGCGCATGTGGTCTATCCCGCGCTCGACGATCAACCCGCCACGCTCTCTCCCGCCGTCATGGAGGCGATCCGCGCCGATATCGGCTTCGACGGGCTGGTGATGACCGACGACATCTCGATGAAGGCCCTCTCGGGCTCCCTCACCGAGATCACCCGCCGCGCGCTGGCCGCGGGCTGCGATGTGATCCTGCATTGCAACGGCACGCTCGATGAGCGCCGCGAGGTGGCCGAGGCGGCGGGGCGGCTTTCGGAAGCGGCACAGGTGCGCGCATGGCGTGCCCTTCAGGCCCGCACCGCGCCCGACGAGGTTGACATTCGCAGCCTTGAGGCAAAGCTAGACGCGCTGACAGGATAAGCGGGCGCCGATGGTGGATGAGAACTTCGAGGAAGATGGGCCTGACAGGGGTGGCCATGCGGCCCAGCCCGTGGCCGAACGCCTCGCCTCCGAGGCGCTCATCGTCGATGTCGATGGGTTCGAAGGCCCGCTCGACCTGCTGCTGACGCTGGGGCGCACGCAGAAGGTCGATCTGCGGCAGATCTCGGTGCTGCAACTGGCGGAGCAATATCTCGCCTTCGTCGAGAAGGCCAAGGCGCTTCGCATCGAGCTGGCCGCCGATTACCTCGTGATGGCCGCGTGGCTTGCCTTTCTCAAGTCGCGCCTGCTGCTGCCGCCCGACCCGTCGGACGAGGGCCCCTCGGGCGAAGAACTGGCCGCTCACCTTGCCTTCCAGCTCGAGCGCCTGCAGGCCATGCGCGAGGCCGCCGCCCAGCTTATGGCGCGCGACCGGCTGGGCCAGCACATCTTCGCACGCGGCATCCCCGAGGATGTGACCCGAGTCAGGAAGGTGATCTACACCGCCACGCTGCTCGACCTGATGCAGGGCTATGCCCGCATCCGCACCCGCGACGATTTCAGGCCCTACGTCATGGATCGAGACGCGATCTTCACCCTCGAACAGGCGCTCGAGCGTATGCGTGGCCTCATCGGCTTCGCCGGCACCTGGACAGATATCTCCACCTACCTGCCCGATGGCTTCACCACCGACCCCGCGCGCCGCCGCTCCGCAACCGCCTCCACCTTCGCGGCCTCGCTGGAACTGGTGAAGGAAGGCCGCGCCGAGCTGCGCCAGAGCGAGCATTTCGCCCCGCTCCAGGTTCGACGGAAGGATCAATAACGTGTCGCAAGAGAGCGAAACACAAGAAGAAAGCCTTTTTGACGCTCCGCCTATGGCCGAGCAGGAACGCATGTGCGAGGCCATTCTTTTCGCCACCGCCGAGCCCATAACCATCCGCGAGATGGAGGCACGGATGCCACATGGCTGCGATGCGGCCGAGGCTGTGCAGCATCTGCGCAAGCGCTACGAGGGGCGCGGCGTGCGGCTGGTGCGGGTGGGCGATGCCTGGGCGATGCGCACCGCGCCCGACCTCGGTTACCTGATGCAGAAGGAGACGGTGGAAACCCGCAAGCTCTCGCGCGCCGCGATCGAGACGCTGGCGATCATCGCCTATCACCAGCCCGTCACCCGCGCCGAGATCGAGGAGATCCGGGGCGTCTCGGTGAGCCGGGGCACGGTCGACCAGCTGCTCGAACTGGAATGGATCCGTTTCGGGCGTCGCAAGATGACGCCCGGCCGCCCGGTCACTTTTGTCGTCACGCAGGATTTTCTCGATCATTTCGGCCTCGAAAGCGCGCGCGACCTGCCCGGCCTCAAGGAACTCCGCGCCGCCGGCCTTCTCGAAAGCCGCGCGCCCCTGGGCGATTTGCCCGTAGCGGGCGAAGACGAGGACGAGGACGAGATGGGCCTGGAAACCGGCCAGAACGAGCTTTTCGAAGATTGATGAAGCCTCCGGCATCTTCTTGAAGCGAGCCCCCGGAGCCGAGAATACGTGATACTAACCAGCCCACGGTCGCTCTCGCCTCCGGCCAATGAGCCCCCTCCCCTGCTCTGACATTGTGCCACCGGATGAGAGTGGCGCTTTCAGAAGCCGCGCTGGCCCGCCGCGCCGCCGAGAAGGCGGGCATGGGCATCGAGCGCGAAGCGGTCGGTCATCCCGGAGATGTAATCGGAAACCAGCCGGGCGAGCGCTGTGTCGCGGTCCGGCGCGCGGGAGGCGGCGGCAACCTCCTCCTGCCAGCGATTCGGCAGAAACTCGGGACGCCGGAGGTAGAACGGGAAAAGCTCCTCGACCACGCAGGTCACGCGGCGGCGCATCTCCACCACCTTGGGCGCGCGATACATGCGCGAGAAGAGGAAGGCGCGGATTTCGGAGAGCGCGTCGCGCAAACCATCGGAAAAACAGATCACCGGGTGGCCGAGATGGCGCAACGCTGCCGCATCCGCGGGCGCCGCGGCCTCGAGCCGGGCACGGGAGGTTTCGATCACGTCGGCAACCATCACGCCGAAGACGCGCCGGAGCGCCTCGTGACGCCGGCGATAGGCATCGAGCCCGGGGTGAAGACGCTCGACCTCGGCATATGCCTCGCCCACGATGGGGAGCGCGCGCACATCCGTCTCGGTGAAAAGTCCGGCGCGAAGACCGTCGTGGATGTCGTGATTGTTGTAGGCCACGTCATCTGAGAGCGCGGCCACCTGTGCCTCGGCGGAGGCATGGGTGTGAAGCTCGAGATCGTGGCGGGCATTGTATTCGGCCAGCGCCCAGGGCAGATCGCCGGTCACCGGGCCGTTATGTTTGGCAATGCCTTCAAGGGTTTCCCAGGTGAGGTTCAACCCGTCGAAAAGCGCGTAGTGACGCTCGAGAGACGTGACGATGCGCAGCGCCTGCGCATTGTGGTCGAACCCGCCATAGGGCGCCATCAGCGCATCGAGCGCATCCTCCCCCGTATGCCCGAAGGGCGTGTGGCCCAGATCATGCGCGAGCGCCACCGCCTCGGTGAGCTCCTGGTTGAGGCCGAGCGCGCCCGCGATGGTGCGTGCCACCTGCGCCACCTCGATCGAATGGGTGAGACGCGTGCGGAAGTAATCGCCCTCGTGCTCCACGAACACTTGCGTCTTGTGCTTGAGGCGGCGGAAGGCGGAGGCATGGATGATCCTGTCGCGATCGCGCTGGAAGGCGGTGCGGAAGGCGCTCTCCTCCTCCGCCACCAGCCGCCCGCGCGTCTCTTCCGGCCTTGCGGCATAAACCGCCTGGCATCCGGTCATCGCCGCCTCCTTGCTGCCGTGTCCCAAGGCTCATATATTGCAGCCTGAGTGAAGTGAAAAGTTTTGAGGATCACCCAGATGGATCTCCCCCCGAAAGTAACCGAGCGCGCCTTCAGCCGGCTTGCCGAGATCGGCGCGGGCGCGAAGGGCCAAGCCCTGCGCGTGGCCGTGGAAGGCGGCGGCTGCTCGGGATTTCAATATGACATCAAGCTCGATGATGTGGCCGCCGACGACCTCGTGCTCGAGGGCGGTGGGGAGAAAGTGGTTGTCGATTCGGTGTCACTGCCGTTTCTGTCCGGCGCGGTGATCGACTTCACCGAAGAGTTGATCGGCGCGCGCTTCACCATCGAGAACCCCAACGCGTCCAGCTCCTGCGGGTGCGGCACGTCTTTTTCCATGTGACGTCAGACAGGTTCGGGGCGACCTTGAAGTGATTGCCCCGGCTCTTCCTACTCTGCGGGCACTGCGGCGGCTTCCGGCTTGGGGCGTGCCTGATCCCAGACAAGCCAGCAGCCTGCCGCGATGACAAGCCCCGCTCCGAAGAAGACCCCTGCGCCGTAGCTCTCGTCGAATACGGCGACGCCGAGCAGCACCATCCAGAGAAATTGCAGGTTCATGAGCGGCGTCACCACATAGGCCGGCAGAAGCCGGAGAGCGGCCACCAGAACCCAGCGCGCACCGAATAGCGCCACGGCGTAGAGCATGGCCCAGCCGAGATCCACGAGGGCCATCGGCTGCCAGACGAAGGGCAGCGCGCAGGCCATGACGAGCCCGAGCGCGAGGTTCGGGTAGAAGACCTGCGCAAGGAGGTTGTCGTCGCGGGTGCCGATGTAGCGCGAGGCGACCATCGCCACAGTGCCGAGCGCCACCGCGGCAAACGCCACAAGGTGGCCCGCGCCGATGGCACTCACCCCGCCGGGAAAGAGCAGCGCCACGCCCAGAGTGCCGAGCCCCAGCGCGGCCCAGACCGGCCCGCGCACCGGCTCGCCCAGCACCGGGCCGGAGAGCAGCGCGGCCAGAAGCGGGATGAGCGCAATGAAGAGGAAGACCTCGGCGAAAGGCAGCAGCCGGAAGGCGTGGAAGAAGGCCACGCAACCCAGCACGGTCGCGGCCGCGCGAAGCGCCATCATTCTCGGGCAGGCTGTGCGCATACCCCTCCAACGCCCTGCGCGGCGGTTGGCAAGCCAGCTCAGGCCCGCCACGATCCCGCCCGAGAGCGCGAAGAGCTGCGGCGCGGCGTAGCTTGCGGCAAACATCTTGGTCACGGCATCGGCACCAGAGATGAGCAGCGTGTAGAGCGCGACAAGGCCCACCCCGGTGAGGCAGGCCGTGCGCAATGCAGGGGTGCGTATAGAGATATCGGCAAGGCTCATGAGGCGATCCCCGGCTGGCTGGCGCGGGCGAAGCCGCGGAAGAAAATGTTGAAATCGACAGCGGTTTCGGCGGCTTCGAGCACCGCAAGCGCGGCGTCCGAGAGGCTCTCGCCCACCCGCTCTCGCATCTCGGGCCAATGCGGGCTGCGATGCCCGCCCATGCGGTAGATGCTGTCGGAGAGCTCGCGCAGCGGCCCGGCGGCGGGGGCCGGTGCGGCGAAGAGCACCGTACCTTCGGGCATCTCATGGGCAAAGCCGCCCCGATCCGAGAGGGCCATCAGCCAGTTGAGCATGAGCCACGGGTGGTAATCGTCAGCCGGCGCAGCGCCGGGGCCTGCGGCGCTCACGCGAAAGCGCATCGCCTGATCGGCAAGCCATGCCTCCCATTGCGGCGGCGGTGTGCGGCGCGCGAAGCGCAGCGCGATGCAGACTTCCGAGAGCAGGTCGATGTTGAGCTCGAGAAAGGCCAGCGTGCCGGCGTGGTGCAGGCTCAGGGCGATCTCGTCGTCCACATTCGGGTCGCGGCGGCCATATTCCGACAGGTAGAAGACGATATGGGTGAGTTCGTAGGCCGCTTTCTTGTTGGGCAATGCGAAGGTTTCCGTGCGGCGGGCAAAGGCGCGGAGGCGGTCGTCAAGCCCTTGGTCGGCGGAGAGCGGGTCGACGCCGCGGCGCAGGCAGAGCCGTCGGGCCTCGGCGCGCTGCAGGTCGGAAAGCTCGGCGCCCGCAAGGCCCCGATCGGCGACCCAGGCGCACAGGGCCTCACCTTTCGTGCCGGGCAGGCCCAGATCCTCGAGATCGAGGCAGAGCGACAGGAAGAAGCGATAGTATTGCGGGAAGAACGCGATGCGGCGCCCGATCTCTTCATAGAAGGCCCCGTAATGGGCGATGCCTCCGGCGTCGGGCTTGGCCACGGTGCATTCGAGCACATTCAGAAGCTCGGCGTTTTCCTTGAGCCAGAAGACATCCTCGGGGCCTCGTCGGCAGGTGGCGACCTGCGCCATAAGCGCCTCGATGCGGGCGGCGCGGCTGCGTTGGCGGGCCGGAAAATCTACATGAAGAACGTTGGTCACCTGACTGTATCCCATCGTTTTTCGCTCTGTTTTCCGGCCCTTTTCGCGTGGCTT
>JAVKDQ010000035.1:0-3455 GCA_040222155.1 Roseovarius sp. | reverse complement strand
TCGACAAGGAGATGCCGCTGGTGGTGGACCTCGAAGGCTTCACCTACATGCGGCAGGACCAGAAGGGCATGCTGCTCGGCATCTACGAGATCGACCACGAGCACTGGATGATGGACGGCGCGCCGTGGGATTACGGCATGCAGCTTCAGCAGGAAGACCCCGACCGCATCGAGAACGAGCTGACGCTGGGCTTCGAGCGCTACCCCGTGCTGCAGAAGGCGGGCATCAAGACATGGGTCAACGGTGCCTTCACCTTCTCGCCCGACGGCAACCCGCTGGTGGGCCCGGTACGGGGCAAGAAGGGTTACTGGTGCGCCTGCGCGGTGATGGCGGGCTTCCTGCAGGGCGGCGGCGTGGGCAAGTCGCTCGCCGAATGGATAGTGCATGGCGAACCCGAGGCCGACGTGTTCGGGATGGACGTGGCCCGCTACGGCGCTTTCGCCGAGAACAAGCAGTTCATCAAAGAAACGACCGGCCAGTTCTACACCCGCCGCTTCGTGATGACCTATCCCAACGAGCAGCTGCCGGCGGGCCGCCCGCTGAAGATGACCCCCGCCCATTCCGACATGAGCGCAGCCGGCTGCCGGTGGGGCGCAAGCTGGGGGCTGGAGCTGCCGCTCTATTTCGCGCCCTCGCCCGATTTCGAGGAGAAGCCCACACTCAAACGCTCCAACGCCTTCCCGATCATCGCGGAGGAGTGCAAGGCGGTGCGCGAGGCGGTGGGTCTGCTCGACATCTCCGGCTTCTCGCGTTTCGAGGTGAGCGGGCCGGGCGCCGAGGCGTGGCTCGACCGGATGATGGCCAGCAAGCTGCCCAAACCGGGCCGCGCCAAGCTTGCGCCGATGCTCTCGCCCGAGGGCCGGCTCAAGGGCGATCTCACGGTCTTCAACTGGGGCGACGGCACCTGGTGGATCATGGGCTCCTACTACCTGCGCGAATGGCACATGCGCTGGTTTGCCGACCACATGGGCGAAGGCGTGTGCTGCGCGACATCGCCGATGCCACGGTGGGCTTCAGCGTCTCCGGCCCCAATAGCCTCAAGGTGCTCGAAAAGCTCACCGACGGGCCGATCGCCGAGCTGCCCTTCATGGGCTGCGGCACGTTCGATATCGGGCTCTACCGCTGCAAGGTGGGGCGGCTCTCGGTGGCGGGCGAGCTTGGCTACGAGATCCATTGCTCGGCGGCCGAGCATATCGGGCTGCGGCGCATCCTGATGGAGGCGGGCGCCGATCTGGGCCTGCGCGAGGTGGGCTTCGGCGCGCTCCTGAGCCTCCGGCTGGAGAAGAGTTTCGGCATCTGGTCGGCGGAATTCACCCAAGGCTACACACCGGGGCAAACCGGCATGGACCGCTGGATCGCCTGGGACAAGGGCGATTTCATCGGGCGCGAGGCGGCGATGGCCGAGCGCGATGCCAACGGGCCTGCGCAGGTTGTCGCCATGCTCGAGGTCGAGGCAGAGGATGCCGATGCGAGCGGGTTCGAGCCCGTCTGGCAGGATGGCCGCCGCGTGGGCTTCGTGACCTCCGGCGGCTATGGCCACACTTTGGGCAAATCCTATGCGCTGGCGATGATCGACCGGGAGGCGGCAGCGGAAGGCACCGCGCTCACGCTTCATATCGTGGGGGCGGAACGCGCGGCGAAGGTGATCGCGCCCTCGCCCTATGATCCCACAGGCAAGGCGATGAGGGGATGATGGAACAGGAAACCAAGGGCCGCACGGGGCGCAGCACGGGGCGCCGCAAGGGCGGGCGCGCCAGTGCCCATGCGGGCGGGCATCATGCCGCGCGCGACGTGAATTACCGCCAGTTGCGCAACCCCTTCCCGGCGATGCCCGTTTTCTCGCAGGACCGGATCGAGGCGATGCATGACAGCGCGCTGCGGATGCTGGAAGAGCTGGGCATCAAGGTGCTTCTGCCCGAGGCGCGCGAGATTTTCCGGCAGGCGGGCGCGCGGGTGGAGGAAGAAAGCCAGATGGTGTTTCTCGGTCGCGAGATCGTGGCCGAGGCGCTGAAGACCGCGCCGCGCTCGATCACCGCGCGGGCCGGCGCGCGGCACCGCGACCTCGTGATGGAACTGGGCGCGCTCACCTTCCAATGCGGCGCGGGCGCACCCCATGCAACCGATCTCGTGCGCGGGCGCCGCCCCGGTCGCGCGGAGGATTTCCGGGAATTCACCAAGATCATCCAGCATTACGACGTGCTGCACATGGTGCCGCCGGTGGTGGAGCCGCAGGACGTGCCGATACACCTGCGCCACTACTTCACCATGCAGACGCAGCTTTCGTTCACCGACAAGCTGCCCTTCGTCTTCTCGCGCGGCACGCCGCAGGTGCGCGAGAGCTTCGAGATGCTGCGCGATTTCCGCGGGCTGTCGGATGACGCCTTCCATGCCGAACCGCATTGCTACACGATCATCAACACCAACTCCCCCCGCGTGCTCGACACGCCGATGGCGCAGGGGGTGGTGGATTTCGCCCGGGCGGGACAGCTGGCGATCATCACGCCCTTCACGCTGATGGGGGCGATGGCGCCGATCACGGTGGCCGGGGCGATCACGCTTTCCCATGCCGAGGCGCTGGCGGCGATCACGCTCAGCCAGATGACGCGCCCCGGCGCGCCGGTGATGTATGGCACCTTCACCTCCAACGTCGACATGAAATCCGGCGCGCCCGCCTTCGGCACGCCTGAGCATTTCAAGGCCTCGCTCGCGGCGGGGCAGCTGGCGCGCCATATCGGGCTGCCGTGGCGCTGCGCGGCGGGTTCGGCCTCGAACATGAACGACGTGCAGGCGGCGGGCGAGAACCAGTTCGCGCTCTGGGGCTGCCTGCTGGCCGGGGCCACCACGATCGTGCACGCGGCGGGCTGGCTCGAGGGGGGGCTGAGCGTTTCCTACGAGAAGCTCATCACCGATCTGGAAGTGCTGCAGATGGTGGCCGAGCTTTGCCACGAGACGGCGGCGGGCGAGGACGAGATCGCCTTCGAGGCGCATCGCGAGGTGAAACCTTCGGGGCATTTCTTCGGCTGTTCGCACACCATGGCCCGCTACCAGACGGAGTTCTACGAGCCGATGGCGGCGGATTGGTCGAACTTCGGCACATGGACGGAAAACGGCGCGGTGGATGCCAATACCCGCGCCACAGGTATCTGGCAGAAGATCGTGGCCGAGGATGAAGCGCCGCAGGTGGATGGCGGCAGGCTCGAGGCGCTCGAGGCCTATATCGCGCGGCGCAGCGCCGAGGGCGGCGCCCCGCCGGAAAGCTGAGCATGGCGGGACAGGCGGCACGACGGAAGGACGAGGGCGGCGAGGCGGAGCGCGCGCCGCTTGTCGGCCATGTGAAGGTGACGCGCGAGGATTGGCTGAACCTCGCGCGCGACGTGCTGGTGAGCGATGGCGTGGCCGATCTCAAGGTGTTGAGCCTGAGCCGCAAGCTCGAGGTGTCGCGCTCGAGTTTCTAC
>JAVKDQ010000034.1:0-9836 GCA_040222155.1 Roseovarius sp. | reverse complement strand
GATCGAGCAGGTGATGAGCCGGGGATGCGCGCGTCTGAGTTCCTCGAAATCGACACCGAGCCGTGCAAGCGCGCCGGGCTTTAGGTTCTGAAGCAGCACATCCGCGCCAGCGATCAGCCGCAGGAGCTCGTTCCGCGCGCTTTCCTCGCGCAGGTCGAGCACCAGCGATCGCTTGCCGCGATTGAGCCAGACGAAATAGCTCGAAAGCCCGGCCGCCACGTCGTCGTAGCCGCGCGCGAAATCGCCCTCTGGCCGCTCGATCTTGATCACCTCGGCGCCGGCATCGGCCAGCTTGCAAGAGGCGAAAGGCGCGGCGACCGCTTGCTCCACGGCCACGACCTTGAGCCCCGAGAGTGGCCCCGCCATCAGAACGATCTCGGCAGGCCGAGCACATGCTCGGCCACGTAGGAGAGGATCAGGTTGGTCGAGATCGGCGCCACTTGGTAGAGGCGGGTTTCGCGGAACTTGCGCTCGACGTCATATTCGGCGGCGAAGCCGAAGCCCCCGTGGAACTGCAGGCAGGCATTGGCCGCCTCCCAGCTGGCCTTGGCGGCGAGATACTTGGCCATGTTGGCCTCCGCCCCGCAGGGCTGGCCCGCGTCGAAGAGCGCGCAGGCCTTGCGTGTCATCAGCTTGGCGGCCTCGATCTCGATGAAGGCCTCGGCAATGGGAAACTGCACACCCTGGTTCTGCCCGATGGGGCGGCCGAAAACCTCGCGCTCACGGGCATAGGCGGTGACCTTGTCGGTAAACCAGTAGCCATCACCGATGCATTCCGCCGCGATGAGCGCACGTTCGGCATTGAGCCCGGTCAGGATATACTTGAACCCCTGCCCCTCCTCGCCGATCAGGTTCTCGGCCGGGATCTCGAGATTGTCGAAGAACAGCTCGTTGGTTTCGTGATTGACCATGTTGCGGATGGGCTTCACCTCCATGCCGCTGCCCCAGGCCGCCTTGATGTCGACGAGAAAGATCGAGAGCCCCTCGGATTTCTTTTTCACCTCCGCCAGCGGGGTGGTGCGCGCGAGCAGGATCATCAGGTCGGAATGCTGCACCCGGCTGATCCACACCTTCTGCCCGTTGATCACGTAGCGGTCGCCCCGGCGCTCTGCCGTGGTCTTGATCCGGGTGGTATCGGTGCCGGTGGTGGGCTCGGTCACGCCCATCGACTGCAGGCGCAACTCGCCGGTGGCCAGCTTGGGCAGGATCTCGGCCTTTTGTGCCTCCGAGCCATGCCGCACAAGCGTGTTCATGTTGTACATCTGCCCGTGGCACGCGCCCGAATTGCCGCCCGCACGGTTGATCTCCTCCATGATCACCGCGGCCTCCGTCAGGCCAAGACCCGCGCCGCCATACTCTTCGGGGATCAACGCAGCCAACCAGCCCTCGCGCGTCAGCGCATCGACGAATTCCTCCGGGTATCGCCGCGCCTCGTCCACCTCGCGGTGATACTCTGGTGGAAACTGCGCGCAAAGCGCGCGAATGCCGTCGCGAATATCCGAATGACCATCGTCTAGCACGTCTGCCTCTCCTCTCATCAAGCGCGGCGCGAAGGGGTTTGGCGCATACCAGCCAAGGCTGCTCCCAACCGGTTTCGCCTGCCGGACCCCGCAAATCGCATCCTGCTGGTTCCCGCGCCCTGCCCTGTTGCGCCCCTTCTTGAAAAGCATGCGGGGCGCGGCGCGCGCGGGCGTCGGGGTATGTTGATAGCGCGGCGCAAAGGGCGGGTCCAGAGCCGGGGTGGAGGAAGGCTTTGCCGCCCTGTAAGCCTCTTGTAAGCCAGGCAGGGCATTGGGGCGGGCAGAAACCCTACGCTTCGCAACAACGGAGACCCTCCATGCGTATCCTCTCTCTGGCCGCAGGCCTCACCCTGGGCCTCGCCACGGCCGTCAGCGCCGCCTCAATCCCGGCCTCTGGCAAGCTCGATTTCGACGTCGTCCGCAAGGGCTCGGATATCGGCGATCACAGCTATCGCTTCAGCGGATCGGGCGATGCGCTCACCGTCAACGTGAACACCGACATCATGGTCAAGGTGCCGATCATCCGCACCACCGCCTACAGCTTCAAGCACCAGAGCGTGGAATCGTGGCAGAACGGCAAGCTCACCTCGGTGCGCTCTGCCACTAACGATGACGGCACCCCGCACCAGCTCGCGACCGGCGGCAACGGTGTTCTGCCCGCGAGCCTCTGGAACGACGACATCCTGCGCGCGGGCAAGCTGCTCAACACCATCGACGGCCACCTCATGCAGATCCGCGTAAGCGATATGGGCACCGAGCAAGTGGCCACAAAGCGCGGCACGGTCGCGGCGCATCATTACCGCATCTCCGGCGATCTCAACCGCGATCTGTGGTATGACGCCGATGGCAGCCTTGCGCATGTCTCCTTTACCGCCGATGATGGTTCGACGGTGACTTACGTCCGCAAGTAGGATCTGGCCCATGCGGCTGCTCTATGTCGAAGACAACGAACGGCTGGCGCAGAACACCTCCGCCAGCCTGCGCGCCAATGGCTTTGCCGTTGACTGCGTGCATTGCGGCGAGGACGCGGTACATTCGGCCAAATCCTTCGATTACGATGCGATCATTCTCGATCTCGGCCTGCCAGATATCGAGGGGCTGAACGTGCTCAAGGCGGTGAAGGCGGTGAAGGCGGAAGTGCCCTTCATCATCTGCACCGCCCGCGACGCGCTCGAAGACCGGATCAAGGGGCTCGACGCGGGCTCCGACGACTATCTCGTGAAACCGTTCGACGCGGCCGAGCTTCTGGCCCGCATCCGCGCGGTGCTGCGCCGGCCCGGCGGAGCTCTGGGCGTGACGCTTGAAGCCGGCAACATCAGCTTCGACACCGCCAGCCGCGAGGTCGAGGTCGATGGCGCCCCGGCCCGGCTGTCTCGGCGCGAACTCGACCTTCTCGAGCTCTTCATGCGCCGCAAGGGGCGGATCCTCTCGAAAGACACGATCGAGAACGCGCTCTACGGCTTCGACGAGCCGCCCACCCCCAACGCGATCGAAGTGGCCACCCACCGGTTGCGCAAGAAGCTGATCGACATGCAGGCCAGCGTGAGCATCCAAACGCTGCGCGGCATCGGCTATTTCCTGGATGACGACGGCGCGTGATCGGGCTATCGGCCATCTTCGGTGGTGCGGGCTCGCTCAAGCGCCGGCTCGTGGTCGCCATCCTGCTGGCGGTATGCTTCTGTTTTGCGCTCGCCTCGGTCATCCTCACTTATGAGTTCTACGAGCACCTGGCCGAGAACCGCGACGACGCGCTCGCGCGCGAGGCCGCGGAAGTGGCCGCGCAGATCGACCCCGACGCGCGTGAGTTCGGGCTCGACACCGATGCGCTGCGTTTCATGGGCGACGAGGGGCTCTATCGCTATACCGTCTTCGATGGAGATCTGACGCCTGTTGCCGGTGGCGAGGATGCCGAAGGGCTGGCCGAGCGGCTCGCGCAGGTCGGGCCCGATGCTCCGATCTTCCTGCGGGTGGGAGAGAACCGCGCCGGCGCCGCCCTCGCCGTGGAGCGAGGCGGGCAGCGCTTCGTGGTGCTGGCCACGACCGAGGCCCGCGACAGCGGCGAAAGCCATCTCGAGGAGCTCATGCACGAGGTCACCGAGGAGATCCAGTGGGTGATCATCGGCATCGCCGCCATTCTCTTCGCGGCGCTTCTGGCAACCCGCCGGGCGCTCGCGCCGCTCAGGCGCGTTTCCGACGAGGCCGCCGAGATCGGCCCCGGAGCCACCGACAGACGGCTCTCCACAGAGCGGCTGCCCACCGAGATCCTGCCGCTCGTCGATGCGGTCAACGAGGCCTTCGACCGGCTCGAACAGGGCTACCGGGCGCAGCGCGATTTCTCCTCCAATGTCGCCCACGAGGTGCGCACGCCCCTCGCCGTGCTGCGCTCAGCCATCGACCGGATGGAGAACGGCGGGCTTAAGAGCGAACTGCGGCGCGACGTGCTGAGACTCGAGAAGATGTTCGAGCAGCTTATCGACCTCTCGCGCGCCGAGGCCCTCGGCGTGACCGCGTTCGAAACGGTCGACCTGCACAAGGTGGCGCTCGGCGTGGCGCAGGAGATGGGCGTGGCGGCGCTGCGCGAGGGCAAGCACCTCGCGGTAACGGGCGCCGAGAGCGTGCGGGTGGAAGGCCATGCCGGGCTTCTGGCCATTGCCCTGGGCAACCTCCTGCGCAACGCAATCGGCTATTCCGATGGCCAGAGCGAGATCGAGATCGAGATCAGCGACGCGCCGGCGGGCTGGCGGGTGAAGGATCGCGGCCCCGGCATCCCGGAGGCGCAGAAGGCACGGCTCTTCCAGCGGTTCCAGCGCGGCGCGACCGGCGGGCGCGAGGGCGCGGGCATCGGGCTTGCCATCGTGCGCTCGGTGGCCGAGGCGCATGGCGCCACCGTGTCGGTGAGCGACAGGGATGGCGGCGGCAGCGTCTTCGCCTTTCTCTTCGCGTCCCGCTGAGCCGGTTTCCGCGCAAGGGCGCCGCGCGCACCTGTCTTTCCCGCGCTTTCGTAAGCCTGCCGTAAGTCTGCCGCGCGAGAGAGGGGGCCAACCCTTGCGAAAACAACGAGACAGGCCCGCCATGAGAGTCGAATTCCTGACAGAGAAGAGCCCGGCGCGCGCCGAGGCCGAGCAGCATATCCGCAATGTTTACAGCGAAGTCTACGGCGCCCGGCTGACCGAGTTCGCGCCCCGGCTCGTCACGGTGCGCAACCAGGCGGGGCAGATCCTCTGCGCGGCGGGTCTGCGCACGTCCGAGGAGGGCTTCTTCTCCGACACCTATCTCGACGGCGGCTTCGGCACTTGCCTCTCAGGTGCAGATGGCCGTCCGGTGCCCGCCGAGCAGATCATGGAGGTGGTCTCGCTCGCCTCGGTCACGCCCTTCCCCGTGCTCGCCATGCTCGACGTGATGGTCGACTGGGGTCGCGCGCGGGGCATGACCTGCGGCGTCTTCACCGCTACCGCGAAGCTGCGCCGTCTGCTCGACCGGACAGGTCTCGACTACACGAGCCTCGCGCCCGCCGATCCGTCCCGCATCGCCACACCCGAAAGCTGGGGCAGCTACTACGCGCATGATCCGTGGGTCTGCGCCTGCACCGAACGCCGGATGGCGCCCATCGTGCTCTCGCCCCGTGGCCGGACCCTGCAGTTTCACGGCGCGGCCTCCTGATGCGGGTCGTCTTCGAGGCGCTTGGGCGCCATGCAGCCGAGCGCCCCAGGGCGCCGGCCTTCTCCGACGACGAGGGCGCAGTCACATGGGCGGCGCTCGCCGGGCGCGTGGCGGGGCTCGCGCAGCGGCTCGAGAACGCCTCCGAGACGGTGGCCATCGCCGAGCCGGGCGGGCTTGGCTACGTGGTGGCCGATCTCGCGACCACGCTCGCGGGCAAGCGGCAGGTGCCGCTCCCCTTCTTCTTCAGCGACGAGCAGCGCGCGCATATCCTGCGCGAAAGCGGTGCCGGGGCGGTGATCTCGCGCGATCCCGCGCCCTTTGCCGGCTCAGGCCTCGAAGTGATCAACCCCGATGCGGAGCCCGCCGCCCTGCCCGCCTATGCCGGCGGCGGCCAGCGGATCATCTACACGTCTGGCTCCTCCGGGCGGCCCAAGGGGGTGATCATCGGAGATCGCCAGCTCGACGCCTCGCTCGCCGCGCTCGTGCCCGTCGTCGCCGCCACCCCGGCCGACCGTCACCTCTCGATCCTGCCGCTCCCGCAGTTGCTCGAACAGATCTGCGGCATCTTCCTGCCGATCCTTGCCGGCGCCGAATGCGCCATGCGTTTCGGCGCCACCAGGGCACTGTTGGGCGGCCCGCTCGCCGGGCTCACCGACGCTGTCGAGGCGGTGCAGCCCACCACCAGCCTGCTCTCGCCGGGGCTGCTCGGCCGCTGGGTGAGCACCATCGCCAGCGGGCAGGTCACGGTGCCCCCGGGGCTGCGCTTTCTCGCCGTGGGCGGGGCGGCCTCCTCGCCCGCTCTCATCCGCGCGGCCGAAGCGGCGGGGCTTCCCGTGCACGAGGGCTACGGGCTCTCGGAATGCTGCTCGGTCGTCGCCATGAACCGCCCGGGCCAAAACCGCCCCGGCACCGTGGGCCCGGTGCTCGACGGCATCGTGGTGGAGATCGTGGAAGGCGAGATCACCGTGGCCGGCCCGACGGTGATGGAGGGCTATCTCGGCGGCCCGCCCGCGCCATCGCGCTGGCATACCGGCGACATGGGCCGCATCGAGGAGGGCCGGCTGGTGATCGAGGGCCGGAAGGATGCGCTCATCGTCACACCCGCGGGCCGCAACATCTCGCCGGAATGGGTGGAGGCGCGCGTCAATGCCGATCCGCGTGTGATCGCCTCGGCGCTCACCCTCAGGGAAGGCGACGGCGCGCTGGTGCTGATCGTTGTGCCCGGTGCGCGGATTTCGCCGGAGGAAATCGTCCCGCTGCTGAGCGACCTGCCCGACTATGCGCGGCCCGCGGAGCTTCTTCTGGCCCCGCATGACACACCCGGCCTGCTCTTCGCCGCAGGCACCCCCAACCGGGCCGTGGCGGCCCGGATCGTTAAAGTGCGGCAGGCCCTTCCCCTGCCCCATCCCGAGGAAACGGAGAGACTGACCCAATGACACATGCCAAGACTGCTCTCATCACCGGTGCCGGATCTGGCATCGGGCGCGCGCTCGCTCTCGAGGCCGCACGCCGCGGCTACCGGCTCATTCTTGTCGGCCGCAGACGCGAGGCGCTCGAGGAAACCGCCGCTCAGCTGAAGACCGAGGTCACACTCGTGGCCGCAGACGTGACCACCGAAGACGGCCGCCGGGCCATCGCGGAGGCCGCGGGCAACCGGCTCGACATGCTCGTCAACAACGCCGGAACCCTCAGCGTGGGCCATCTGCGCGACATGGACGACGCGTCGCTCGAGCGCATGGCCGCCACCAATCTCGTGGCCCCCATGGCGCTCACGCGCGATCTTCTGCCGGCGCTTCGCGCGGCCAAGGGGCGCATCGCCAATATCGGCTCGGTCTTCGGCGATATCGCCTACCCGTTCTTCGCCGCCTATTCGGCCACCAAGTTCGGGCTGCGCGGCTTCTCCGATGCGCTTCGGCGCGAGCTCTCGGGCTCGGGCATCGGCGTGACCTATATCGCGCCGCGCGCCACCCGCACCGCTGCCGAGGCCGAGTTCGCCGCCCTCGTGGAGCCGCTCGGCATGACGCTCGACAGCGCTGAACGCGTGGCGCGCGAGGCCTGGGACGCGATCGAGGCCGGCCGCCGCGAGAGCTTCCCACGCGGCAAGGAGCGTTTCTTCGTGAAGGTGCAGCGGCTCTTTCCGGCGCTCGTCGACAAATCCGTGGGCGCACAGGCCCGCGACGCCCGCACGCTGCGCGCGCTCGAGCCCCGTAAGCAAGGCGTAAGCCCGCGCGCCTAAGCGCAGCGCAGCCATTCAACAAAGGACGAAATTCATGGATTACAACGTCATCCGCGCCCGCGACACCGGCGCACCCGTCATCACGCCGGACGTCGTCGAGGAAGCCCGCACGCATCTCAACCGCGACGGCTGGGCGCTGCTTCGGGGCTTCGAGACAGACATGACAGGCTTCAGCAACCTGACCGCGCAGCTCTGCACCACCATCACCTTCGACCCCGCGCGCGAATATTCCGAGAAGAACACCCAGAAGGTGGATGCGGGCCTCGGCCCCATCGGCCTGCATATCGAGAACGGCAATACGCCCATCTGCCCCGATATCGTGGCCTTCTACTGCACCCGCGCCGCCTTCGAGGGCTCGCAGACCACCATCTGCGACGGGCGCGAGGTGTTCGGCAAGTTCGACGAGGGGCAGAAAGCACGCTGGAGCCAGAAGATGAAGGTCAAGCGCAACCTCCCCGAAGCACTCTGGAAGCGCTACCTCGCCAACGAGCACCCCGCCATCAGCCGCCCCGAGGACGTGACCGAAGAGCATATCCTGCAGTTCAAGGCGGCCATCCCCGGGCAGGATTTCACGCTGCGCGACGATGGCTCGATCGACTACGAACTCACGGTGTTGCCGGTGCGACCCTCGTCGCTCTCCAACGGTCAGGCCTTCGCCAATGCCATCCTCGGCCCCTCGCACAATTACGAGCCGCCGCAATACACGCTGGAAGACGGCTCGACCGTCTCAACCGACGAGATCGAGGAGCTGCGCGATCTGGCCGAGAGCTGCACGGTCGAGATCAACTGGCAGGATGGCGACATCGCCGTGATCGACAACACCCGCGTGATGCATGGCCGTCGTGCGATCAAGGATGCCGACCGGCAGCTTTTCATCGGCATGGGCCGGGTCTGACCCGGAAAGCGGCGGCGGGCTTGCCCCGTCGCGCCCCTAGCCAGACTTGAGGCTCGCCTCCTGCGCGGTCCAGCCCAGCTGGGCCGCGATGTCTTTCGCCATGGCGGTGAGCACAGAGCCGATCCTGGCCCGGTTTGCCGAGGTGAAGACGCGGGTCGAGCCCGTGGCCCCGATCGAGAGCGTGGCGCCCGGCCCGGCCTGGCCCAGCGTCGCGGCCACCGAGCACATGCCGCGCTCGATCTCTTCCACGCATTCCGCATAGCCGCGCCGACGGATCGCATCGAATTCCGCCTCGAGGTCTTCCATTCGCGTCAGTGTGAATTCCGTATAGGCGCGCAGCCGGCCCTCGATCTCGCCGGCAGGCAGCAGGCCGGGCGAGACGGCGGCAACCGCCTTGGAGCAGGAACAGGCGTGAAGCGGGCGCTTGCCCAGCCCGGGATGCAGGTAGGAAACCCCGGTTTCCGGCGTCTCAACGTGGATGATCTCCACTGCCCGCCCCCTCAGCCGCGACAGGAAGAAGGCCGCGCCCTCCGCCTCCGCCGCGCGCCGGAGCACGGGCGCGATCACCTCGAGCAGCGCCGCGTCCGACTGGTCGCCCAGCGTGATCCTCTTGAGGCGGCTTCCCAGCGCGAAACGCCCACGCGCCACGGGTTCCAGCAGCCCCGCCGCCACGAGATCCTGCACGAGCCGGTAGGCGGAAGGCTTTGGCAGGTCGGAATGGGCGCAGATCTCGGCCACCGTGGCCTCGCCCTTCTGGCCAACGATTTCGAGGATGAAGGTGAGGCGTTCGAGATGCATGATTTCTCATTTCGCGATAGGTGAAATTTCGATATATGATACTCCACAGAGAATCAAGGCCCACGCGGCCCCAACGGGAGGAGAACGGCAAATGGATGGCACATGTTGCGGGCCGGGCTATGCAAGCCCCCAGGAAGCAATCCGCGCACCGCGCGAGAAGCTTCTCTACACCATCGCCATCTACACCGGCACGGGCATCCAGAAGCCCGATTACCTCGCCACCGTCGATGCCGACCCCGAAAGCCCCACCTATAGCCAGGTGATCCACCGGCTCGAGATGCCGGGCATCGGCGACGAGCTGCATCACATGGGCTGGAACGCCTGCTCCTCCTGCCACGACGACAGCTCGATGTCGCGCAGATACCTGCTGGTGCCGGGGGTGCGCTCCAACAACATCCATGTGGTCGACACCGCGACCGACCCGCGCGCGCCGCGCCTCCACAAGGTGATCGACGGCGCCGAGATCAAGCTCAAGACCAACCTTTCCGGGCCCCACACTGTGCATTGCCTTGTCTCCGAGATCATCATCTCCTTTCTCGGCGATGCGAAGGGCGAGGCGCCGGGCGGCTATCTGCACCTGAACAAGGAGTTCGAGATCGTCGGGCGCTGGGAAAATTCCATGGGCGACATCCCCTTCGGCTACGATTTCTGGTACCAGCCGCGCCACAAAGTGATGATCAGCTCGGAATGGGCGGCCCCCAACACCTTCATGCCGGGCTTCGACCTC
>JAVKDQ010000033.1:0-10279 GCA_040222155.1 Roseovarius sp. | reverse complement strand
CCACCGCCATGGGCGAGAAGCTCATGGCCCGCCTCAAGGGCCTCATGCAGCGCCACGAGATCATCGGCGACGTGCGCGGCAAAGGCCTGCTCACCGCCTTCGAATTCATGGCCGACCGCAGCACCAAGGCGCCGCTGCCCGGCGCGCTCAACGCCCACCAGCGCTTCGTCGATATCGCCTATGCCAACGGCCTCATCGTCTATTCCCGCCGCACCCGCGCCGGGCTCGAGGGCGATCACATCCTCGTCTGCCCGCCGCTCATCCTGGGCGACCAGCATCTCGACGAGATCATCGAGGGGCTCGACCTCTCGCTCCGCCAGCTGGCCGACGAACTGACCCCCGTGCTGGGCGCGGTGTAACGAGCGATGTCGAAGATTCTCATCACCTGCGCCGTCACCGGCTCCATCCATACGCCCTCCATGTCGCCGCACCTGCCGGTCACGCCCGACGAGATCGCCACGCAGGCGCTCGAGGCCGCCGAGGCGGGCGCGGCCATCCTGCACCTGCACGCGCGCGACCCCGAGAGCGGGCGGCCCTCCGCCGATCCGGCCCATTTCCGCGCCTTCCTGCCGCGCCTCAAGCAGGGCACCGAGGCGGTGCTCAACCTCTCCACCGGCGGCAGCGCCACGATGACGCTCGACGCCCGGCTCGCAGCCCCGCTCGAGGCCGCGCCGGAGATGTGCAGCCTCAACATGGGCACGATGAATTTCGCCCTCTACCCGGCGGCAGACCGCATCACCGAATGGAAGCACGACTGGGAGGAGCCCTTCCTGCGCGGCTCCGACGATCTCGTCTTCAAGAACACCCCCCGCGACATCGCCCATATCCTCGCGGCGCTCGGGCAGGAGCGCGGCGCGCGGTTCGAGTTCGAATGCTACGATCTGGGCCATCTCACCATGCTGCGCCACTTCGCCGACCGGGGGCTGGTGAAACCGCCCTTCTTCATCCAGTTCGTTTTCGGCGTGCTGGGCGGGATGGGCCCCGACCCGGCGAACCTGAGCCACATGAAACGCATGGCCGACAAGCTCTTCGGCGCGGATTACATGTTTTCCGTGCTGGCGGCGGGGCGGCACCAGATGCCGATGGCCGCGATGGCGGCGGCGATGGGCGGGCATGTGCGCGTGGGGCTCGAAGACAGCCTGATGATCTCGCGCGGCCACCTCGCGCGAAGCAACGCGGAACAGGTGGAAAAGATCCGCCGGATCGTGGAAGACATGGGCCGCGAGGTGGCCACGCCCGCCGAAGCGCGCGCGATGCTGCACCTCAAGGGCGCCGACCGCACGGCGATCTGAACGCCGCGCAGGGCGTGGCAAATCGAGACGAACGACAACAGAAAGACGCGAGCGATGAAAGCGATACTCGACCCGAGGCAAACCCGGCACGACCCAAAGCACTTCATGGCCAATGGCACCATCAAGCCCAACCCCGAGCAGCCGCGCCGGGTGGAGGTTCTGAAAGCGGGCGCCGAGGCGGCGGGCTGCACCTTCGAGGCCCCGCAGGATGCCGGCCTCGGCCCCATCGCGGCGCTCCACTCGGCGGAATACCTCACCTTCCTGCAAACCATCCACACCCGCTGGCAGCGCATCCCCGATGCGGGCAGCGAGGTGATCCCCAATGTCCACCCGATGAACCGCTCCGATGGCTACCCCAGATCCGCCGTGGGGCAAGCGGGCTATCACCAGACCGATACCGCCTGCCCGATCTCCGAAGGCACGTGGGAGGCCGCCTACTGGTCCGCCCAGACAGCCATCACCGGGGCCGACATGGTGGCAGGCGGCACCCGCGCGGCCTATGCGCTCTCCCGCCCGCCGGGGCACCATGCCTTCGGCGATCTGGCGGGGGGCTTCTGCTTTCTCAACAATTCCGGCATCGCCGCCGAGCGTTTCCGCGCCAAGGGCCTGCGCCCCGCGATCCTCGATGTCGACGTCCATCACGGCAACGGCACGCAAGGCATCTTCTATGCCCGCGACGATGTGCTCACCGTCTCCATCCATGCCGATCCCGAGCGCTTCTACCCGTTCTTCTGGGGCCACGCACAGGAGCGCGGCGAGGGGCGCGGGCGGGGTTACAACTACAACCTCCCCCTGCCCCGCGGCACCGATGATGCGCGCTTTCTTGAAGCGCTGGAAAGCGCACTGGCCCGCGTGCGGGCCTTCGGCACCGAGGCGCTTGTCATAGCCCTCGGCCTCGATGCCTCTATAGACGACCCCTTCCAGGGCTTCGCCGTCACGCAGGATGGCTTCGCCCGCATCGGCGAGGCCATTGCCCGCGCGGGCCTGCCCACGCTCTTCGTGCAGGAGGGCGGCTATCTCTCCGACACGCTGGGCGCAAACCTCACCCGCGTTCTGGGCGGCTTCTCGGAGGCGGCATGAGCCCCGACATCATCGTCATCGGCGGTGGCATCGCCGGCGCGAGCGCGGCAGCCCTCATGGCGGAGAAAGCCCGCGTGCTCGTGCTCGAGGCCGAGGCCCGCCCCGGCACCCATTCCACCGGGCGCTCGGCGGCGATCTTCATCCGCAATTACGGCAATGACGCGCTCCGGGCGCTCAATCGACTTTCGGAGCCTGTCCTCGAGGCACCCGAAGGGGTTTCCGACACGAGCCTGCTCTCGCCCCGAGGCGAGCTGATCCTTGCCGACGAGACCGAGCTCGACGATCTCGCCGCCTATGCCGAAGGCGCCGAGGGGCTCGAGCGGCTCACCGGTGCGGAGGCCGTGGAGATGGTGCCCATCCTGCGCCCCGAGGGCGTGGCGTCGGCGCTCTACGAACCCGGCGCGCGCGATATAGACGTGGACCGGATGCTCTCTGGCTACCTGCGCCTTCTCAAGGCGCGCGGCGGCACGGTGGAAACCGGCGCCGAGGTGCAGGCGCTTGCCCGTAACGGCGGCCTCTGGGAGGTGCAAACGTCCAAGGGCCGCTTCACCGCCCCCCTCGTGGTGAACGCCGCCGGCGCCTGGGCCGAGGCTATAGGCCGGATGGCCGGCGCCCTGCCGATGTCGCTCGTGCCGCATCGCCGCTCCGCCGCGATCCTGCCCGCGCCCGAGGGGCACGACCCGCGCGGCTGGCCGCTCTTCGCCGCGATCCGCGAGACATGGTATGCCAAGCCCGATGCCGGCAAGCTCATGGTCAGCCCCGCCGATGCCGACCCGGTGCCCGCCGGCGATGCATGGCCCGATGACATGGTGCTGGCCGAGGGCCTCCACCGCTTCGAGCAGGCGGTCACGATGGAGGTCACCCGCGTCGAGCGCAGCTGGGCCGGCCTGCGCACCTTCGCCCCCGATCATACGCCGGTGATGGGCGCAGACCCGGTGGCAGAGGGGTTCTTCTGGCTCGCAGGCCAGGGCGGCTACGGCGTGCAGACGGCCCCCGCCATGGCCGAGGCGCTGGCGGGAGAGGTCTTCGGGCAAAGCGCCCTGCCCGAGAGCTTGCGCGCCGCGCTGTCTCCGGCCCGGTTTCAAGCCTGACCCCCGCCGCGGCCCCGCCCACGGGGTCGCCGCGGCGCACCCGGACGCAACCCTTTCAAATCCGCCGCAGAACCCCCTTTCAAAGCGCACGGCAAGGGCCTATATTCCTCACTGTCCCCTCGGGGACTATGGGCATAAACGCGCTCGTAATAAGCGGATCGGACCCGGGGGCGGTACCCGGCGGCTCCACCAAACACCCTGTCGTTGGAGGGTTCTGGGGCCGAAACAGGATCGACGAACGTGTAAAGGAGTGGCTTTGTCCCGGTGAGATACCACCGTTATCGGTTCATCAAGCATAATTGCCAACGACAATCGTGCTCCGGTTGCAGTTGCTGCGTAAGCGGTAACAAGACCGAAATCTAAGCCCTTGCCTCTAGCAAGGTAAGGCGGTGTTCGCAGGCAACTGGCAACAGAAGCCTGCACTTCCTCCCCTTCCGGAACCGGATACACAAAACTGTCGCCTGACGCGTGCATGCTGGCTTGACGCAGACTGTATATTTCCATAATTCATGATATATGGATAAGAATCGCACCCTCACCGCCCTCTCCGCCCTGAGCCAGGAAACCCGGCTCGATGTGTTTCGCCTGCTCATGCAGGCAGGCGCGGCCGGCATGCCCGCCGGCGAGATCGCCGAGGCGCTCGGGGTCAAGCAGAACACCATGTCGGCCAATCTTTCCGTGCTGCATCAGGCCGGGCTCGTGCGAAACGCGCGCGAAGGCCGCTCGATCCGCTATTTCGCCGATCTCGACGGCATGCGCGGCCTGCTCGCCTACCTGATGGAGGATTGCTGCGGCGGCAATCCCTCGCTCTGCCAACCGTTTCTCACCGAGATCGCCTGCGCCAGCTGACCTGAAAGGAGCGCACCCCATGTCTGCCCCCCGCAAGAACGTCCTCTTTCTCTGCAACGGCAATTCGGCCCGCTCGCTGATGGCCGAGGCCATTCTCGCGCGCGAAGGGATGGGCAGGTTTCACGCCTTCTCCGCCGGCGCCCATCCCAAGCCCGCCCCGCATCCGCGCACGCTGGCGCTGCTCGGCCATCTCAACCACGATGTTTCGGCCCTGCGCTCCAAGAGCTGGGATGAGTTCGCCGAGGCGGACGCGCCGCAGATGGATTTCGTGTTCACCGTGTGCGACCGCGCCGCGGCGGAGACCTGCCCCATCTGGCCGGGCCAGCCGATGAGCGCTCATTGGGGCGTGCCGGACCCGACCGAGACCACCGGCACCGAGGCCGAGATCGCGCTGGCCTTCTCCGACACCTACCGGATGCTCCGGAACCGCATCTCGATCTTCGTCAACCTGCCCATGTCCCAGCTCGACAAGCTCTCGCTGCAAAAGGCGCTCGACGAGATCGGGCAGCACCAGGACGATACGATTTCCGCCTGACACGCAAGGACACCCCATGACAGATACGACACAGGCCAGTCCCGGCGGCATGGGCCTCTTCGAACGCTATCTCACGGTGTGGGTCGCCCTGGCCATGATCGTCGGGATCGCGATCGGCACGCTCGCACCGGGGCTCGTCGAGGCCGTGAGCGCTGCCGAAGTGGCCTCGATCAACCTCGTCGTGGCGGTGCTCGTTTGGGCGATGATCTACCCGATGATGGTGGGGGTGGATTTTCGCACCGTCTCCGAGGTGGCACGCCAGCCCAAGGGGCTGATCCTGACGCTTGTCGTCAACTGGCTGATCAAACCCTTCACCATGGCGCTGATGGCCGTGCTCTTCTTCGATTTTGTCTTCGCCCCGTGGATCTCGCCGCAGGATGCCGCGCAATATACCGCCGGGCTGATCCTGCTGGGCGCGGCGCCCTGCACGGCGATGGTGTTCGTGTGGTCGCAACTGACGAAGGGCGATGCCACCTACACGCTCGTGCAGGTCTCCGTGAACGACATCATCATGGTCTTCGCCTTCGCGCCGATCGTGGCGTTCCTGCTGGGGGTCACGGAGATAACGGTGCCGTGGCAGACCCTTGTTCTGGCCACGGTGCTCTATGTCGTTCTACCGCTGCTCGCGGGGCTTCTGACACGGCGCGCGCTCGGCTCGAAGGAGGCGATCGACGCGTTCACCGCGCGGGTCAAGCCGTGGTCCGTGGTCGGACTCATCGCCACGGTGGTCATTCTCTTCGGGCTGCAGGGCGAGGTCATCCTCTCGAACCCGCTTGTCATCGGCCTCATCGCGGTGCCGATCCTGATCCAGAGCTACGGCATCTTCGCGCTGGCCTATGGCGCGGCCTACGCCTTGCGCGTGCCACACCGGATCGCCGCGCCCTGCGCAATGATCGGCACCTCGAATTTCTTCGAGCTGGCCGTGGCGGTTGCGATCAGCCTGTTCGGCCTCAACTCCGGCGCGGCGCTGGCAACGGTGGTTGGGGTGCTCGTCGAGGTGCCGGTGATGCTCTCCCTGGTGGCCTTCGCAAACCGCACCCGAGCCCGCTTTACCGAGGCGTGAGCGGCGCCTGCCGGCGCGCCGCGAGCCCATCCTCGAGCAGCCGCAGCACCTGCGCCCGATCCACATCCGAGGTCACGAAGGCCTGCCCGATCCCCCGCGCGAGGATGAAGCGCAACCGGCCATCCACCACCTTCTTGTCCTGCGCCATCAGCTCCAGCAGCGTCTCGGCGCCGGGCAGATCGCCGGGGATGTCGGCCAGGTCGCATTTCATGCCCATGGCCTTGAGATGCGCGCGCACCCGGCTCGGCTCTTCCTGCGGGCACAGCCCCATCCGGGCCGAAAGCTCGAAGGCGAGCGCACAGCCCACTGCCACGCCCTCGCCATGCAGCAGCCGGTCGGAATAGCCCGTAGCGGCCTCGAGCGCATGGCAGAAGGTATGGCCGAGGTTCAGCAGCGCCCGGTCGCCCTGCTCGGTCTCGTCGCGCACCCCGTTCTCGCCCTTCATCACCACTGAGCGGCGCACCGCGTGACGCCGCGCCGCCGGATCTCCCGCCGCCAGCGACGGGCCGTTCTCCTCGAGCCACCAGAAGAATTCCGCATCGCCCAGAAGCCCGTATTTCACCACCTCGCCGTAACCCGCAAGCAGGTCGCGCTCGGGCAGCGTGGCCAGCACATCGGTATCCGCCAGCACGAGGCTCGGCTGGTGGAAGGCGCCGATCAGGTTCTTGCCCTGCGGCGCGTTGATCCCGGTCTTGCCGCCCACCGAGCTGTCGACCTGCGCCAGAAGCGAGGTGGGCACCTGCACGAAACGCACCCCCCGGCGCAGCACCGCCGCGGCGAAGCCCACCAGATCACCGATCACCCCGCCGCCGAGCGCCACCACCACGTCGCGCCGCTCGATCTTCTCGGAGAGCAGCCATTCCACGCAGCGCTCGAAAGGCGGCCAGCTCTTGGTGGCCTCGCCGGGCGGCAGCGCGAGGCTCACGGTCTCGATGCCGCTCTCGGCCAGCCCGGCCTTCAGGGTTTCCAGATGCAACGCGCCCACCGTCTCGTCGGTCACCACCGCCACGCGCCGGCGGGCGAGCAGCGGCGCCACCAGTTCGCCCGCGCGCGTCAGCAGCCCCGGCCCCACATGCACGTCATAGGCCCGCGCGCCCAGAGGCACATGCACGATCTCGCTCATTCCACACGCTCCAGCACATCGGCGCGGGCTTCGAGCGCCTCCAGCACCTTGCCCGCCATCGTCTCCACCGAATAATCGGGCTGCGAGCGCACCTCAAGATCGGCCAGCGCATAAACCGGCACCCGCGCCTCGTAGATCTGCGTGAGCGTGGCAAGCGGGTCGGCGGTGCGCAGCAGCGGGCGTGTTTCCTTGTGGCGCACACGGCTCCAGAGCAGCGGCAGATCGGCGTTGAGCCACACCGAGACGCCCTTCTCGGAGATCACCGCGCGGTTGCGCTCGGCCAGAAACGCGCCGCCCCCGGTGGAGAGAATGCCGCGCGCCTCGTCGAGCAGACGGCTGATCACCTGCGTCTCGCGGTCGCGAAAGAAGGCCTCGCCATCGCGCGCGAAGATCTCGGCGATGCTCATGTTGGCCGCGCGTTCGATCTCGGCATCCGAATCGAGAAAGGGCACCCCGAGCTTCGCCGCCAGCGCCTTGCCGACCGCCGTCTTGCCCGCGCCCATCATGCCCACCAGAACCACGGTCTTATGCAGTTTCCAATGCCCTGACGCGGCCAATCTTCGGCGCTCCCATGCCAAATTCAACTTCGTCCGCACTGAATGACGTGATCTTGTCGAAAAGGCCAGCTATAAAACCCCCAAAGACCATAACCTGCGAGCACGAGGCAACATGGCGCGCCTGATCAAATGGCTGATTTACCTTGCGATACTGGGATTCCTTGCATTGGTGGCCTATGCCTATGTCGGGCCGTTCTTCGGGGCCGATTTCTCGCCGCCCGAGCGGGAGATCCGGCAGGACATCATTCTTGACGGCAGCTAGGCGAAGCTCCGCCGGCGCTCTGCTGGCACTTGGCGGCGCGCTTCTCGCCGTCACCGCACCCGCGCTGGCGCAGGAGCCTCTTTCCGCCATCGACTGGCTCAAGTCGCCCGCCCCCATCACCGTGGCCCAGCCGCTCGAGCAGACGATCGGCGATACCGACGGCGACGGCCGGGTGGAGAGCGACGAGGGGCTGCGGAGCGTGGCCCCGGCCCGGCCGGGCGGCGTGACGGTGCCCGATGTGGCGGTGATGCCGCTTGGCGAGGCGCAGGCCGATGCGGTGGGGCTTCTGCCCGCCTCCACCACCGGGCTGCCACCTACGCTCTGGGAGGCGAGCGCCACCGATGCGCTGGCCGAGGCGCTGGCAGAGCTGGGCGGCACGCCGCTTCCGGCGGTGCAGGCGCTCTATTACACGCTCATTCTCGCCGAGGCCGAACCGCCGTCCGATGTGGCCTCCAACGCGCGCTTCCTCATCGCGCGGGTCGATGCGCTGCGCAGCTTCGGCGCGGTGGAGCCGGCGCTTGCACTCATCGAGCGGGCGGGGCCGCGCCGGCCCGAGCTCTTCGACAGCTGGATGGATCTGGCGCTGCTCACCGGCGAAGAGCACGAACCCTGTCGCGCCCTGATGGAAGCCCCGCGCCTCACCGGGCACTATGCCACCCGCATCTTCTGCCTTGCCCGCGCGGGCGACTGGCAGACCGCCGCGCTCACGCTGGAGACCGCCGCCGCCACCGGCGCGCTCTCGCCCCATGAAGAGGCGCTGCTCACCGCCTTCCTCGATCCCGAGGCCGAGACCACCGCCGCAACCATGGCCCCGCCCCGGCACATGAGCCCGCTCGTCTTCCGGCTCTACGAGGCGGTGGGCACCTTCCTGCCCACCCGCACCCTGCCGCGCGAATATGCCGTGGCCGACCTGCGCGGCACCATGGGCTGGCGCGCCGAGATCGAGGCCGCCGAGCGGCTCGCGCAAACCGGCGCCCTGCCCGCCAACCGCCTGCTCGGGCTCTATACCCAGCAGCGCCCCGCCGCCTCGGGCGGGGTCTGGGAGCGGGTGCGCGCCATGCAGGAGATCGATGCCGCGATGGAGAGCGGAGAGCCGCAGGCGGTGGCGCTCGCCCTGCCCCGCGCGTGGCTGGCCATGAAGGCGCAAGGCCTGGGCGTGGCCTTCGCCACGCTCTACGGCGAGCGGCTCGCGGCGATGGACCTGCCCAGCCAGCGCGACGTGGCCCACGAGGTAGCGCTGCTGTCGCCGGCCTACGAACGCGCCGCCGAGGCGCTGGGGCCGCAAACCGCGCGGCTGCGCTTTCTCGAGGGGCTGGCCCGGGGCGCCCCCGATGGCAGCCTCGCCGAAACCCAGGGCGCGCGGGCCATCGCGCAGGGCTTCGCCGCGCGCGAGCCGGGGCGTGGCGCCGCCGAGCTTCTGGCCCGGGGCGCGCTCGGCGAAGCCATCCTTCAGGCCGCCCGCGCGCTCGATGGGCAAAGCGCCACGCCGGGCCGCGCCGTCTCCGAGGCGCTGGCCACGCTGCGCCTTGTCGGGCTCGAGGACATGGCCCGCCGCGCCGCCCTGCAGATGCTGCTCCTGCAAGGCGCCTGATGCCCGCCGAAGCCCATCTTCTGCAGGCCTTTCTCGATGCGCGCGTGGCCGAATCCGGCGCCGCGCGCAACACGCTGCTCGCCTATGGGCGCGATCTGCGCGACTACCTCGACTGGCTCGGCGCCAAGGGCCGCTCGGCGCTCACCGCCACCCAGTCCGATATCGAGGCCTATCTCGTGCATCTCGACGCGCAGGGGCTGGCGAAATCGAGCCGCGCGCGCAAGCTCTCGACCATCCGCCAGCTCCATGCCTTCGCCTTCTCCGAGAAGCTCAGGGAGGATAACCCCACCCTCCGCATCTCCGGCCCCGGCCGCGAGAAGACCCTGCCCAAGACGCTCTCGGAAACGGAGGTCGACGCGCTTCTCGCCACCGCCCGCGAGACCGGCCGCAGCGAGAGCGAGCGGGCGCGCAACACCTGCCTGATCGAGCTGCTCTACGCCACGGGGATGCGGGTGAGCGAGCTCGTGGGCCTGCCCGTGGCCGCCGCGCGCGGCAATCCCGAGCTGCTTCTGGTGCGCGGCAAGGGCGGGCGCGAGCGCATGGTGCCGCTCTCCTCCCCAGCCCGCGCCGCGCTTTCGGAATGGCTCACCCACCATGCCCGGCAGGAGGAGCTCGCGCGGTCCAGGGGCCAGCCCGCCTCGTCGCATCTCTTTCCCTCGCGGGGCAAGTCCGGCCACCTCACCCGCCATCGCTTCTACCTTCTCATCAAGGAGATCGCGCTCGCAGCCGGCATCGACCCCGCCAAGGTCACGCCCCACACGCTGCGCCACGCCTTCGCCACGCATCTGCTGGCCCGCGGCGCCGATCTGCGCGTGATCCAGACGCTACTGGGCCAT
>JAVKDQ010000032.1:0-8424 GCA_040222155.1 Roseovarius sp. | reverse complement strand
TTCTCGATGAGGCGCGCCTCGCCCTCGGGCGGCAAGCCGCTCGGCGCGACCTCGACGATCCGGGGGCGGGTTGCGCGCCGTGGGGCCGGTGCCACAGGCGGGGTGGGCACGGCGACCGCTCGTGGCGGCGGTGCGGGAGCGGGCGCCGGGGCAACGACCTGAGGCTGCGGCTCGGCCGGCGGCTGCGAGGGGGGCGGCGTGCGCGTGATGCCAGTATCCCCGGGATCCCTGCCGCCGTCGGCATGTGCCATATGGGCCGGGGACGTGATCAGGCACAGGGTCATCAGGCACAGGGCCATCACGCCCGGCAGCGCCACGCCGAGGAGGGCTTGGATCGTCGGTTTCACAGTTGTCTGGGGCACCTCTTCTCCTCCCATTTTCTCTTATACGGCGCAGTTGGGTGCCCGGGTTCCCGGGTTGGCTTGCGCGTCAGTTCGCGGGCAGGGCGAATTCGAAAAGGCCTGTCTCGGCCTCCAGCCGCCCCGCCGTGCCCTCGGCCTCTTCGAAGGCCAATTCATAGAGCCCGTCCGCCGTGGGGCCTCTTACGATCTGGCCGCCGGTCTCCTTCAGAAAGGCGTCCACATCGCTCCAGGGCACGCCGGGATTCATCTTCACCAGCATCCGCATTTCATCCGGCGTATCGTCTTCGCCCGAGGCGGTCTGATACTGGCCCGGAGGCTGCGGGCGCATTTCCATCGAAACGATCACCACCGCCGGCACCAGCACCGCCACGAGGGCGGCAAGGGCGACGGAGCGGCGCGGCGTCAAGATCGAGAAGAGCCGGTCGAGCAGGCCCGCGCGCGGCGCCTCCGGCATGGTTCGCGCGGCAGGCGCATCCTCTTCGGCATGAAGCGCGGCCTTGAACCGCTCCGCCATCGAAACGGGCACCTCCTCCTCGGAGACAAGCTCGAGGATCGCGGCCTGATCCTCCAGAACGAGATCGAATTCGCGCGCGAGCGCCTCATCCTCGGCCAACGCGGCTTCCACCCTCCGGCTTTCCGCCGCGTCGAGCGTGCCATTGGCATACCAGGGCAGAAGCAGCGAAAGCTCCTCTCTGTCTTTGTCGCTCAGAGTGCTCATGGCCACCCCCTGTCGAGCCCCTGCGCGGCCATTTCCGCCGAGAGCTGCTTGCGTGCGTGAAATGTTCGAGTTTTTACAGTGTTCTTGGGAATATCGAGGATATCTGCAACTTCCTCGATGGTTTTTTCATGGTAGTAGATCAACTCGAGTATCACCCTGTGATCGCGTGAAAGCCTCTGAATGCAGCGTTTGATCGCGGCGCCCTTGTCGCGCTTCTGCGACACCATCTCTGGATCGTCGGCCTCGTCTTCCATCGCCCCCAGTATCTCGTCGGATTTCGAATGCACCGGCTTCGCCCGGCGCAGCTCGGAGAGCGCCTTGTAGCGCGCCACGCCCAGCAGCCAACTCGACACCTTCGAGCGGCCCTCGTAAGCCGAGGCGCGGTGCCAGACCTCGATGAAGACATCGTTGGTAAGGTCTTCCGCCGCCGCCACATCGCTCACGAAGCGCCGGGCGAAGTGAAAAACCCGCTTGTGGTGGCGCTGGTAGAGCACACCCATTGCCTGCCGGTCGCCGTTGGCAACTCTTTCAAGCTGCCGCTGATCGTCGTCTGCCGGCATCCTTGTCCCTGCTTGTGCTTTAACGACCATCCTAACCGGGAAGGGCGCACAGCGCAAAACCGGAGTGGGTGTGGCGAAGACAAGGGTCATGGGAAGGTCTCGGCTCTGCGGAGTTGGAAGATGCCGCTCGAGGGGGAGAGCCTCGAGCGGCATCGGCGACGGGCGGATCACTCTGATCAGCGGTTGTTGCCGGAGATCGTGCGCGTCGTGCCATCGGCGTTGTGGATGGTGACGGAGGGCGTGCGGTCGCGGGTCACGCTGTAGATCGTGCGGCTGCTGCCATCGGGGTTGTGCAGGGTCACGAAGGTCTTGCTCTTCTTGCGCACCTCCTTCTTGCTCTCGACCTTGCCGTTGCGGCTGCGGGTCAGGGTATAGGTCGGTGCATCGTTGCGGGAGCGGATCGAGACGGTGTTGCCATCGGCATCGGTGCTTTCGATGGTGCTGACCCGGCCACGATCGCCAGCACGGTCGCCGCCGCCACCACCGTCGCCGCCTGCGAAAGCCGGGGTGAGCGAGAGGCTCGTCGCAACGAAGGCGGCGCCGAGGGTTGCGAGGATGGATGTCTTGAAGGGTGCGTTGAACATGGTCTTTCTCCTTGGGTTTGAGCCGTCTGGCCCGTTGGGTTGCGTTACGGTGATGGGTCGTTTGGGCGGCCCAAAAGGTTCAAGGAGAGAGCGAAAAAACTTTCGCAAATGACGTAAAATTATGAAATATAATGAATATATTTTAGGTTTATTTTGGCTATGCTCCTGGGCGCCACGGGCAGGCCGCCCAAGGCGAAAGCCCGGAAAGGCCTTCAGAAACCATCTGGAACCCTGCTTTGGGGCGATAGAAATCTGCGCCCAGCCGAGATCGGCCCGCGTGAGCCTTTCGAGATGGCACGACATCCGGTTGAAGCGTCTGCGGGGGATAACAGTCTTGCGCAGGCCAGTTGAAAGGGGAGGGTCGCACACCACGCGCGCGGGCTCTGTTTTCCCTTCAAGAAGCAGCGCGGCCTGTCTCCCGTCCGTCGGGAAACAGGCCGCGCGTAGTGGTTTCGAGCCCTCTAGGTGAGGGCCAGAACGAAGGTTCCTGCCGTGCGGCTGGCCACGTAGAGCCGGTCGTTCTGTACGGAGAAGAGCGCGTGAATGTACTTGCCGCGCCGCACCTCCGCGCCGCCCCGCGTGGAGACCGCATTGCGCAGGCCGGGCCCGAGCTCGACGATCTCGTCATAGGTGAAGCCCGCCTTGATCATCGCGTTGGCCACCTGCGACGCGGTCAGCACACGTGTTTCGCCGACGGTGACGGGCACCACGAAATCGTCGGCGCGGGCAACGTTCCTGTCCATCTCGGAGCAGGCCTGCAGTGCGGCTAGGCCGGCGCCCATCGCGGCCATCTTGAGCCATACGGAACAGGTCATGGTTGAACTCCCATATTGGCCAACGCTTCGATGAGCTGTCCGCGGAACACCTCCTCGTCGATGGTGCCTTTCGAGCCGCCCTCCTGCGTGCCGCGCGACATGGCGCGGTCGTGGTCGTCCACGATGGTGGCGGTCACGAAGATCGCCACCTGCTGGGCCTCGTAATCGATGTTGTCGGTGCGGAAGAGGCGACCGAGAAACGGCAGCTCGCGCGCGCCGGGCACGCCGCCGCGCGTGGTTTGCGAGCGTGAATTCTTCAGCCCCGCGATGGCAGCCGTGCCGCCGTTCTCGATCTGCACCTTGCTGTTGGCGGTGCGCCGGTTGACGATCGGCAGGTTCTGCTCGCCGCGCGCCACCACGTCCGACACCTCGAGCGCCATGTCGAGCGTGAGATTGCCGTTCTGGCCCACCTGCGGCGTGATGCGCAGGATGGTCCCGGTTTCGATGGTCTCTAGATCGGACCGGATGAAGTTTTCATCCTCCGAAGTGATCTGGAAGTATTCCTCCGTCGATACCCGGATCTCAGAAGGCACACCATCCTGTGCCAAAACCTGTGGGCTCGACACGATGGTCGCCTCGCGGTTCTCCGAGAGAAGGTTGATGGTCAGCGAGAGCGCGTTGGTGAACTCACGGGTGGGCGAATAGCCCACGCGCACCTCGTAGAAATCGCCGATATCGGTATCGGTGTAGCCGGCCGTGGTGGTGGGCCATTCGAACTGGTTGCCAAAATCCAGCAGGTCGTTCTGTTCCAGCACCACGATCCGCGCCTCGAGCATGACCCGCTGGCGGTCGCGGTCGATCATGGCGATATCGCTCAGCACCTTGTTGGCCACCTTGGGCGGGGCGCTCACCGACAGGCTGTTGGTTTCGTTGTCGGCCCGCACGTAGCGCAGCGAGGCCTCGGGCAAAAGGTTCATGGCGATCTGCGCGCTGGCGTTGTTGAGCTTGACGATCCGGGTTGGATACACGTCTTCGGTGCCCACGTAATTGGGGGGCAGCGGGCGGTCGATGCGACGCAGGAGCGACACGATCTCATCGGTCCGTTCGGGGGAGCCGGTGATCGAGACGCTATTGCGGTTGGTGTCGACCTGCACCGCCGATCGGAAGCGCTCTGGAAGCAGGTTGCGGGCGCTCTCGGCATTGATGTTGCTCAGCGCCATGAACACCGTGTCATCGCCCGGCTGGTCGATGGCGCGCAGATCCTGCTTGATCCGGTCCATCAGCTCGGACGGCGCGGTGATTGCGAGCCGGTTACGGCTTTCATCGGCCCGAACGTAGCGTTGCAGCGGGTCGGGCAGCAGGCGCCGCGCGTTCTCCGCGCCCACATGGCGCAGCTGCACCACGTCCGATTCCGAGGCCTCGGCATAGAGGTTCGTCTGCAGGTCGGGCGTGTAGACTAGGTAGTAGTTGGGCTCGCGCTCAACCCTGAAATCGGTGCCCGCCAGCAGGATGTCGAGCGCCTCCTCGACGCTCACGTTTTCGAGGGTCGCGGTCACGACCCCCTGCACGCTCGGATCGGTCAGAATATTGACCCCGGCCTGCGCTGAAACATCCTCGATCGCCTGCCGCAGATCGGATTGGAAGAATACGTTGTTGATAACCGGTTCATCCTGCGCGCGCGCGCCGATGGCCACGCTGCAAATCAATGCAGCGAGCAGAATGGTTAGTGTCCTGAAGCTGTGTTTCATTGCCCCTATCCGCTCAAAAAAGAGCGCGCCACCAGCGACATCATTGGTCGCATCGCCTGCGCGCGCATCTCGTCATTACGGATTAAGGTAGCTGGGGCGCCTCAGCGCACGGTGGCCGAGAATTCGAAACGCCCAGAATAGCTTGCCGTTGCTGCAGAAATGCCACGAAAATCGGGTGAATTTCGCGAGAAAACAACAACTTCACCGGTATGCTGGCCGAAGCTGAAGTCGAGCTGCCGGGCGTAGGTTTCATGGGAAGACCGCAAGCCCCCGGCGAAGGTTGAATTACGGTAACGGTTGTGCGGAGATTCTCCGGTTTCCCTTATGGTAGCGCTCGCCGGCATCACGGTGTCGTCGTTGAAAACGACAGCATAGACGTAATCCGGTGCATTCGGCGTGGCGCTCCAGGGGGCGGGGCCTGCGGGCTTTATGGTGAATTCCGCGGGCGCATTGCCGCGTACCACGAAGGGCACGCGGGCCACAACCTGCCAGCGTTCCCTCGGCGGAACGGCGCGCGGGGCGTCGGGCCGGAACGCGGCGCGGAAGAGCATTGCGTTATCGCGCGCGCTTTCAGGAGGCGTGATCGTGAATCCGTCGCCGAAGGGCAGCACAACCTGCGCCATTTCCGGGATGGCTATCCGGAAGGTCACGGTGCCGCTCGACTCGAGCTTGCCCGCGGCCGAGGCGGACAAGGGAAGCGCGGCCATGGCCACGGCGATCAGGGCATTGCGAAAGCTGAGCACGGGATCCTCCTAAGAGCGCATTCCACCTGGTTTGCGCTAGGAGGTACCGATCAACTTCGGCGGTTTGCGGCAGAGATTGGGGCTTTTCCGTGATGCTTTGCGGCGGGCGCCGGTTCAGGTCATTCGACGCTGGTCGGCCCGATCACCTCGAAGCGCACATCCTCGTCATCCTTGATGATGCGCGTGATATAGGCCGCGACCAGATCGCCATCCGCGCCCGTCTGCACATTGGTGCGGAACGCATATTCGCCCGGCTCGAGATCGGCGATGGTGAGCACCCCGCCGAAGGTGCGCGTGCCGAGCGGCACGAGCGGCGTTTCCTGGTCGGAGGCCAGCCGGCCGCGGGCAAATTGCGCGCCCTCAGGCGACAGGATCTGATAGGTCACCCGCGGGTCGAGCAGAACGTCACCCACGTTGGTGAAGCGTAGCGCCACAGAGTATTCGCCGGGCTCGGTGAGCTCCGAAATGCGCACATTCTCGACGTCGCCCGCGGGCGCGTTGCCGGCAGTGGGACTCGAGATCTCAACCAATCCGCTTGTCGCTCCGGCTTCCTGCCCGTCGAGGAACGTGGCGGCAAGGTTGATCTCGGCATAGTAGTTCGAATACTTCGCGTCTTCGTCGGGAAAGCGTGCCATGACACGCACCGCCCGGCTCGAATTCGCACGAAGGCGGAAGGTCTTGGGCAAGACCTCGAGCCACGGCACGGCCGAAAGATCCTGCCCGCGCACGGTTGCCGAAGAGCGGCCGGCCATGTCTTGCGGGATCTTGAAATCGAGCGTCACGTCGACCGGGTCGAACCCCGGGTTTTCGACAACGAGCCGCGTGGCGCGCACGGCTTTCGGCTGGTAATCCACCTCCAGCACCTCGGGCTCGAAGCGCATGGCGATCTCGTAGACAAGTTCTTCCGCTCCCGGGTGCCCGGCGAACTCGATTTCCTTGCGCAACGGCGGCGTTCGGCGGCCATCCACGAAGAGCTCGCCACGGATCCGGTAGCGGCCTTCGGGGATCAGTTGCCCCAGATCGAGCCGGGGGCGGATCGTGGCGAGGGGCAGGAGCCGCTGATCGTCGAGCTCGATGCGTTTCACCTGCCGCCAGCGGCCATCGTCGCTGCCATGGTCGAGCCAGAATTCACCGCGGATTCGTGCGAAGGTGCGCCCGGCATTGCTGATGACGGGGCGCAGGAGCGTGGTTTCCTCGGGCAACTCGTCGGAGAAGGGCTCGCCTTCGGCCTCGCTGGTGCGAGCGAGCGCTTCCATCGCGGCATCCTCGAGCGAGATATTCTGCCGGGCGGGCCGCGAATTGATCGTCAGGATCACCGGGATCAGGAAACGGACGTTGATCCGCAGGTTGCCCTCTTCCGGAGGGCGGCTCGAGACAAGCACGGCAAGTGTATAGGTTCCGCGCACGTTGGGCGGCACGGTGAGCAGCACGTCGAGCCTGGTCCGCCCGAGCGAAGGCACCGAGATCGTCTCCGGTACTTCGGCCCACGGCGCTGCCGATGTCACCGGCACGGCCTCGGCCTGATCGAGCGGCAAGGCTCCGATGGCGCCGGTTTCGCCCTGCTGGAGGTGGGCAACTTCCACATCGAGAATGCGGTCTTCGAGGCCGGCGGTGCCGGAAATCTGGATGGGAATGAGAATCTGCCGCCCCGCGGGCACATCGGCTTCCACCGACATCGGCCTGACTTGGAACCCCTGCGCCTGTGCGCCTTGCGGCAGGATGCCGGTGAGGCCCGTCATCAGGGCCAGAAGCAGCGGCGCGAGAAGCGTGTCGAGCAGTCGGTTCGTCAGAGGGGTCACAGGTGCCGTCTCCCGATGTCTTGGTGCGGGTCAGCCAGCGCAGGGCGGTGGCGATTATTTCGTGGAAACGGTCACGACCGTATCAATCGAGTAGCGCCCGGGCAGCGGAATGCCTTTCGGGGCGTCGTTAAAGGCGGCATGGATATCGGCGCCGATACCCCATACCCAGCGGCCCTCCGGCCCGGTGGCCACAAGCTTGCCGCGCCCGTCCTGACGGATCAGATCAGAGCGGCCGGGGCCGCTCTCGGGCGTGGGATCGAGGAAGAGCGTGCCGGAAAGACGGGTATCGCCGCTGTCGAACATCCCGAATTCGAAGCCGCCCGGAGCCGTGCCGCCCGGCTGCCACGTGGGAAACTCCACCTGCACGGTGTAATCGGCCGTGGCCTCCACCATGAACCGGGCGGTTTGCGAGCGGCCCGAATGCACATCGTGCCCCATGACGTTCTCGACGTCATAGACCACGCGGTTTTCGGCCCAGACGATGCTGGCGGTGTCGATCACCACAGGCTTTACTTCGATCACGGCTGTATCGCCGGCGGCCTGCGCGGCCGCGGTGCCAGCGAAAACCCCCGCGAAAGCCATCGTGAAAATTACTCGCAACATGATTTTACCCGACTGGACAATGAGGCTCGGAACCGCCCGTTTTTCGGCTTGGTGAAGCCGGCCCGCGCCTCGGAAACAGGGATGAGAGAAGAGCGCCCGAGAAAGTCCGGGCGCTCTCCGGCAGCGTTATTCCGCGGTTGCGGTGATGGTCGCCACGAGGCTGTAGATGCCCGGCTGCGCCACTTCGCTCGGGTCTTCGTTCCATTCCGGCGCGATGTCTGCGCCGATGCCGAAGATCTCGATGCCCGAGTCGGTCAGCGCCTCGATGGCCGAGGAGCCGCCGCAGTTGTCGGTGTTCAGCTGGCCGCTGCTCTGCTGGCGGCACACGTCGTTGGTCACCGGCGAGTTCGGGGTCGGATCGAGGTGCAGCGAGCCGCCGATGCGATCGCCGGAGGGGTCGCCGTCGAGACGGAAGGCCGCCTGCTGGTAGGTGGGCGCGCCCGAGGGCTGCCACGTCTCGAAGGCCACGTCGATGTTGTAGTCGACGTTCGCGGTCACCTGGAAGTCGGCCTTCTGCTGGGTGCCGGCAAAGTCGGTCGAGGGGGCGCCGGG
>JAVKDQ010000031.1:0-10503 GCA_040222155.1 Roseovarius sp. | reverse complement strand
ATGGCCGATCTGCAATCGGGCGAGGCGCTCGCGATCCGGGTGATCGACGGCAAGCGCGGCCGCATGGCAACGGAGGTTTGCGGATGGGAAACCGGCGCCAGACAACCCGAGTGATCCCCGCGCTTCTCGCGCTCGTTCTGGCCTGCGCGCCCGTGGGCGCGCGCGCGCAGGAGGCTTGCGACGAGGGGGCCATCCACCTGCGGGGCGATTGGGGTCAGGCGCGTTTTTCCATCGCCGTGGCAGATGACGAGGAGGAACGTGCGCAGGGGCTGATGTTCGTCGAGACGCTCGCCACCAGCGCCGGGATGCTCTTCGTCTATGAAAGCGAGCGCCCGGTGCGCTTCTGGATGAAGAACACGCTGATCCCGCTCGACATGATCTTCGCCGATGCCACCGGCACCGTGCAGCGTGTGCATTCGCGCGCCGAGCCCGGCAGCGAGCGGCTGATCTATGGCGGCGACGCCATCCAATACGTGCTCGAGATCAATGGCGGGCTCGCAGAGCAGTTCGGCATCGCCGAGGGCACGCTGTTGCGCCATCCCGCGATCGCATCCGAGGCGGCGGCCTGGCCCTGCGAGTGAGCCGCGCGCCCGGCATCTTCTTGGCAAAAATACTCTCGCCGAAGGCAGGAAGACCGAAACCCTTTTCAACCGCGTCGATCCGGTCTAGAGAAGCGCACGGTCCGGGGCGTGGCGCAGTCTGGTAGCGCACCTGTTTTGGGTACAGGGGGTCGTGAGTTCGAATCTCGCCGCCCCGACCATCCTCTCAATTCCCACCATATTTAGGCACTTGCCGTTGTCAGGCTGCAACAGGTGGTGTTTCGAAAGGATGCCGTCAGATTTTTTTGCGGCTCTGGTCGCGGGTCCTGGTGGGCGCCTCCACTGTATCCATCGGCATACCTCGCTTCACCCGTCCCTTGAGCGAAGTTTTCTAACCCGCCATGCGGCAAGGACTTTCTTCCTTTCATCCACAGCGGCGCCGGGAATTGTAACAAACTCGTGAATCACGAAAGGGTCCTGGCGGAACGCCGCAGGCTCATCCGGTCAACTTCTTTTTGCCGAAAAGTCGCAAAAAAACTCGTTGACCCTGCGCCCCCAATTACGTCAGGTTGTAGCTCAGGCCGGGACAGCCACAACATGTAGTGATAAGTGGCAACGCGGCCGAGGTAGGGACACAACACCCCATTCTTGGGACGTTCGTCCGAACAAAGAGTTCGTGGGCGCCATATGGCTGCCTGCGCAAGGGA
Organism: Roseovarius sp.; assembly: GCA_040222155.1. Taxonomy (GTDB): domain Bacteria; phylum Pseudomonadota; class Alphaproteobacteria; order Rhodobacterales; family Rhodobacteraceae; genus Roseovarius. Next base: position 9,257 of record JAVKDQ010000031.1, on the reverse strand, counting down.
CCCATTGCCTCCAGGCAGGCGATGGCGGCGCCGGCGGAACCCGTCGGCGTCAGGGTAGGAACATTGCTGAAAGACGGGACGCCAGCACAATGAAAATCGAACGCAAATTCACGAAAGCCGGGCAGGACGCTTACGCGGAATTGGATTTCGTCACCACCAGTTCGGAGATTCGCAACCCGGACGGAAAGATCGTCTTCCGGCTCGACGAGGTCGAGGTGCCGGCGCGCTGGAGCCAGGTGGCGAGCGACGTGATCGCGCAGAAGTATTTTCGCAAGGCGGGCGTGCCGCTGAAGCTCAAGAAGGTGAAGGAAGAGGGCGTTCCCGAGTTCCTCTGGAGATCCGTCCCTGCGAGCAAGGACACCGAGAAGGGCGGCGAGACCTCGGCCAAGCAGGTCTTCGACCGGCTCGCCGGCGCCTGGGCCTACTGGGGCTGGAAGGGCGGCTATTTCTCCACCGAGGAAGACGCCCGCGCCTATTACGACGAGATGCGCTACATGCTGGCGCGTCAGATGGCCGCGCCCAACTCGCCGCAATGGTTCAACACCGGCCTGCATTGGGCCTATGGCATCGACGGCCCGAGCCAGGGCCATTACTACGTGGATTTCGAAAGCGGAGAGCTCACCAAGTCGGCCTCCGCCTACGAGCACCCGCAGCCCCATGCCTGCTTCATCCAGTCCGTCGCCGATGACCTCGTGGGCGATGGCGGCATCATGGATCTCTGGGTGCGCGAAGCCCGGCTCTTCAAGTACGGCTCGGGCACCGGCACGAACTTCTCCTCCCTGCGTGCCGAGGGGGAAGCCCTTTCGGGCGGCGGCAAGTCGAGCGGCCTGATGGGCTTCCTCAAGATTGGCGACCGCGCCGCCGGCGCGATCAAGTCGGGCGGCACCACGCGCCGCGCGGCCAAGATGGTGATCTGCGATGCCGATCACCCCGATATCGAGGAATTCATCAACTGGAAGGTGCGCGAGGAGCAGAAGGTGGCCTCCATCGTCGCGGGCTCCAAGATGCACGAGAAGAAGCTCAACGAGATCTTCGCGGCGATCCGAGGTTGGGACGGCAGCACCGAGGATGCGGTGGACCCTGCGAAGAACGCCCAGCTCAAATCCGCGATCCGCAACGCCAAGCAGGTTTCGATCCCCGAGACCTATGTGAAGCGCGTGCTGGATTACGCGCGGCAGGGCTATGACAGCATCGAATTTCCGACCTACGACACCGATTGGGACAGCGAAGCCTACGCCTCGGTTTCCGGCCAGAACTCGAACAACTCGATCCGGGTTACGGATGCCTTCCTGAAGGCGGTGGAAGAGGATGCCGACTGGGCGCTCATCAACCGCACTGACGGCAAGGTGGCCAAGACCATCAAGGCGCGCGACCTCTGGGAGGATGTGGGCCACGCGGCATGGGCCTGCGCCGATCCGGGCATCCAGTTCCACGACACGATCAACTCGTGGCACACCTGCCCGGAAGATGGCGAGATCCGCGGCTCGAACCCCTGCTCGGAATACATGTTCCTCGACGACACGGCCTGCAACCTCGCCTCGATGAACCTGCTGCAGTTCTACAAGGCCGGCAAGTTCGACGCGGAAGGCTACATGCACGCCACCCGCCTCTGGACGGTGACGCTGGAAATCTCGGTTCTGATGGCGCAGTTCCCCTCGAAGGAAATCGCCAGGAACAGCTACGACACCCGCACGCTGGGTCTGGGCTACGCCAATATCGGCGGGCTCCTGATGAACATGGGTTACGGTTATGACAGCCCCGAGGGCCGCTCCGTCTGCGGTGCGCTCACGGCGATCATGACCGGCGTAGCCTATGCCACCTCTGCCGAGATGGCGGGCGAACTGGGCGCCTTCCCGGCCTACCAGCGCAACCGCGACCACATGCTGCGGGTCATCCGCAACCACCGCAACGCGGCCTATGGCGCCACCGAGGGCTACGAGTATCTGGCCACGCCGCCGGTGCCGCTCGACCATGCCAACTGCCCCGATGCGCGGCTCATCGACCTCGCGATGGCCAGCTGGGACGAGGCGCTGAAGCTCGGCGAGACGCATGGCTACCGCAACGCGCAGGCCACCGTGATCGCGCCCACCGGCACGATCGGCCTCGTGATGGATTGCGACACCACCGGCATCGAGCCCGATTTCGCGCTGGTGAAGTTCAAGAAGCTCGCGGGCGGCGGCTACTTCAAGATCATCAACCGCTCTGTGCCGGCCGCGCTCGAGACGCTTGGCTACAGCTCGGCGCAGGTGGAAGAGATCGTGAGCTACGCGGTGGGCCACGGCACCATCGGCAACGCGCCCGGCATCAACCACACCTCGCTGGCGGGCCACGGCTTCGGCCCGGCGGAGCTCGAGAAGGTCGACAATGCCGTCGGGCAGGCCTTCGACATCCGCTTCGTGTTCAACCAGTGGACGCTGGGCGAGGAGTTCTGCTCGAAGGTTCTGGGCATCCCCGCCGAGAAGCTCAACGACCCGACCTTCGACATGCTGGCCCACTTGGGCTACACGAAGGCCGAGATCGAGGCTGCCAACGACCATGTCTGCGGCACCATGACCCTCGAAGGGGCGCCGCACCTGAAGGAGAAGCACTACTCTGTCTTCGATTGCGCCAACCCCTGCGGCAAGAAGGGCAAGCGCTTCCTCTCCGTGAACGCCCATATCGACATGATGGCGGCGGCGCAGAGCTTCATCTCGGGTGCGATCTCCAAGACGATCAACATGCCCAATGACGCCACCATCGAGGATTGCCAGGCCGCCTACGAACGCAGCTGGCGGATGGGGGTGAAGGCCAACGCGCTCTATCGTGACGGCTCCAAGCTCAGCCAGCCGCTCGCCGCGGCGCTCGTCGAGGATGACGAGGAAGCGGCCGAGGTGCTCGAAAGCGGCACCCCCCAGCAGAAGGCGCAGGTGCTGGCCGAGAAGATCGTCGAGAAGGTGGTCATCAAGGAGATCACCCGCACCCATCGCGAGAAGATGCCCGACCGCCGCAAGGGCTACACCCAGAAGGCGATGGTGGGGGGCCACAAGGTCTATCTGCGCACAGGCGAATATGCCGATGGCTCGCTGGGCGAGATCTTCATCGACATGCACAAGGAGGGCGCTGGCTTCCGGGCGATGATGAACAACTTCGCCATCGCGGTCTCCGTGGGCCTGCAATATGGCGTGCCGCTCGAGGAGTTCGTCGATGCCTTCACCTTCACCAAGTTCGAACCGGCGGGGATGGTGCAGGGCAACGACTCGATCAAGAACGCCACCTCGATCCTCGACTACATCTTCCGCGAACTGGCGGTGAGCTATCTCGACCGGACGGATCTCGCCCATGTCAAACCGCAGGGCGCCAGCTTCGACGATCTGGGCCGCGGCGAGGAAGAGGGCGTGCGCAACATCGCCGAGCTTGGCGAGGACGCGGCCAACCGCTCGCTGGAGGTGCTCAAGCAGATCAGCTCGACCGGCTATCTGCGCAAGCGCCTTCCGCAGGAGCTGGTGGTGCTGAACGGCGGCCAGAGCATGGGCGCCACCGCGCTCAACAGCTCGGCCGACCCGGTGGGCGCGCTCGCCACGCTGGTGCCGGAGACGGCCACGGCACGGGCACAGGTCGCCACAGCCACCGTCTCCACCACGGCGCTCGGCATGGATGCTTCCACCAAGGCCAAGATGCAGGGATACGAAGGCGAAGCCTGCGGCGATTGCGGCAACTACACGCTGGTCCGCAACGGCACCTGCATGAAGTGCAACACCTGTGGTGCGACGAGCGGGTGCAGCTGATGAGCGCGATCCGAAAAGTGGATACCGGTTTTCGGAACGACTTGCGCTCAAGAGAGTAAGGGAACCGCGCTCCCTGGGGGGCGCGTAGGGGTCCCGCTGCCGGGCAGTTTCGCAGCCTCCCGGCCGGGACCCCGACGAAAAAAGGGGGATGCCGCTCACCAGAGTGGCAACCCCAAAGCCACACGGGGCGGGTGCGCTCGCCCCCTGACGGCGCTCAGGCCGCAGGCAGAAACCGGGCGGTACAGTAATCGAGCCTGAGTGGCGAAACTTGAACCGGGGGGCCAAGGCCCCCCGTTTTTCTGTGTCGCGCCTGCGCGTGCGTTGCGCCTTGGGCACAAAAAGAACGCTCGTTCAGGTCATCCGCCTGCACCCTGGCCTCAATTGAACGCACGTTCATATCATGCCTGGAGGCCCCGGATAACGCCCGGCGCCGGGCGCGATCAAACCCAACGGTATTTCAGGAACCTGAGCCAGGCGCGCAGCTTCGGCCAGCCGGGCGGTGCGTATTTCAACGCATAGAAGAGCGCCTCGCGTTTCGAGGCCCGCTTGTAGACCCGGCTGAGGTTGCCATCGGCGGTATTGATGGTGGAGGCCTGCGGAATATGGGTGATCTTCTCGCCCAATCCGTCCTTGGCGAGCCGCAGGAACAGTTCGTAATCCATCGCGAGCTTCACATCCTCGGCGAAGAGATAGGCCCGCGCGATATCGCGCCGCAGAAACGTGTTCTGCATCCCCGCCACTGAACGGTAGCGCAGGAGGTTCTCCATAGAGAACGTCTCCGCCGGGCAAGCACGGTATCGCGGCTCGGCCCCGGCGCGCTGCGTGTAGCTGTCGAAGAACACCCCCACCGCCTCCGGTTTCGCGTCGAAATGCGCGCTCACCGCCGCCAGCGCCCCCGGCTCTAGAAAATCATCCGCGCCCACATAGCCGAACACCGCACCCTCGGGCATGGCCCGGATACCGATGTTGATGGCGTTGGAAAGGCCCTTTTCCGGCTCACGCAGCCAGCGGATGCCGTCTTTCCCCTCGTGGCGCGCGATGATCTCGTGCGTGCCGTCATCCGACTTGCTGTCGACGATGATCAGGCTCTTGTCATCATGCTCCTGCGCGATGTAGCAGCCGATCGCCCGCTCGATATGTTCGGCGGTGTTCCAGCTGGGCAGGACGATGCTGACATGGGCCATGGGCTTGGCTCTCCGGGCTAGGGGTCGCGCCTCTATAGGGCAGGCGGGCGGGCAGGGCCAGAGGGCAGCGGCCTCACCCCGCGCGCTGCAGCATCCCGAAAAGGTCGCGCGGGTCGTCCGGGTCGGCCAGCATGTCGAGCCAGGCAAAGTAATCGGTTCCCCCGATATGCTCGCGGATGTAGCGCAGCGCCGAGAAATCCTCGATGGCGAAGCCCACGCTGTCGAACAGCGTGATCTGGCTGGCGCTCGTGCGGCCCGGCGCGGTGCCCGCCATGACCTGCCAGAGTTCGGTCACGGGATGATCGGGCGCAAGCTGCTGGATCTCGCCCTCGATCCGCGTCTGCTCGGGATATTCCACGAAGATCGTCGAGCGGTGCAGCACCCCCGGCGCCAGTTCCGTCTTGCCCGGGCAATCGCCGCCGATGGCATTGATATGCACCCCTTCGCCGACCATGTTATCGGTCAGGATCGTGGCATATTGCTTGTCGGCGGTGCAGGTGGTGATGATCTGCGCGCCTTCCATGCTCTCCTCGGCCGAGCGGCATGTGACCACCTCGAGCCCCATGCCTTCGAGGTTTTTCGCGGCCTTGTGCGTGGCGGCAGGGTCGATATCCCAGAGCCGCACGCTCTTCAGCCCGCACACGGCCTTCATCGCGAGACTCTGGAACTCCGATTGCGCGCCATTTCCGATCATCGCCATCGTGTCGGCCCCCTTGGGCGCGAGATAGCGCGCCACGAGCGCCGAAGTGGCCGCCGTGCGCAGCGCGGTCAGCACCGTCATTTCCGACAAGAGCACCGGGTAGCCATTGTTCACATCCGCCAGAAGCCCGAAGGCGGTGACGGTCTGCAGGCCATCCTTCGTGTTCTTCGGGTGGCCGTTCACGTATTTGAACCCGTAGACCTCGCCATCGGAGGTGGGCATCAGCTCGATCACCCCCTCGGCCGAATGCGAGGCCACGCGCGGCACCTTGTCGAAGAGCTCCCAGCGGGCGAAGTCGGCCTCGATGTAGTCGGCCAGCCCGCGCAGCATCTCCTCGATTCCGATATGATGCACGAGCCGCATCATGTTCTCGACCGATACGAAAGGCACAAGCGCCTTGTCGGAGGGGGGCAGGGGGGGCTTGGTCATGGTGTCTCCACGATTTCAGTGTATGTGCCTAAGGTTGGTGGCGGATGCCTCCCGCGGGAGTATTTGCCGAAAGATGAAAGACGCGCGCGTGGTTTCATCTTTCCGGAAATACTCATTTTCGCGGGTGCCATCCGGTGCTCTCTCCGAGCATTCAGGAATAGGCCCGTGTCGGGCGATCGAAGACGCGGCGCCCGAGCGCGGAGGCGGCGAGATCCACCATCACCTGCGCGGTGCGGCCGCGATCGTCGAGGAAGGGGTTGAGCTCCACGAGATCGAGCGAGGTCATCAGGCCGCTGTCACAGATCATCTCCATCACCAGATGCGCCTCTCGGATCGTGGCGCCGCCCGGCACGGTGGTGCCCACGGCGGGAGCGAAGGAGGGGTCGAGGAAATCCACGTCGAGCGAGACATGGAGCGCCCCGCCCGCGCGCGCCACATCCTCGAGGAAGGCGGCGAGCGGGCGGGCGATGCCGTGCTCGTCGATGGCGCGCATGTCGGCATAGCGGATCGCGCTCGCCTGAAGCTGTTCGCGCTCGGGGCCGTCGACGGAGCGCAGGCCCAGGATGCAGATCTGGTCTTCCGGCACCGGGTGGGCCACCTCGGGGAAGCCCGCGAAGCCCTCGCGCCCGGTGACATAGCCCAGCGGCGTGCCATGCAGGTTGCCCGAACCGCTGCTAGCCGGCGTGTGAAAATCGGAATGCGCGTCGAGCCAGAGCACGTACTGCGGGCGCCCGCGCGGGGCCGCGTCGCGCGCCACGCCCGCGACGGAGCCCAGCGAGAGGGCATGGTCGCCGCCGAGGAAGATGGGCAGGCCCTCGACCATCGCGCCCTCGGCGGCGGCGATCAGCGCCTCCGTCCAGCCGATGGTTTCGGCGGGGGCGTGCACGTGCGGCGGCAGGCCCACGGGCGTGCGCGCGGGGCGGGGCTGGAGGTTGCCCGCATCTTCCACCTTGTGGCCCAGCTCTGAAAGCGCCTCGGCGATGCCCGCGACCCGATAGGCATCTGGCCCCATCAGGCAGCCCTGCCGCGCCTTGCCGCTATCCACCGGCGCGCCGATAAGAATACAGGTGGTGGGGGTCATGCCGCTCGCTCCGGTGTCATTTCCGATGATCTGGCGGCACTATCCTTGCGATTTCGGTTGATCTGAACGGGGTAATTTGCACTGATCGTCGGGAATTTCGACAAACCGGAAGAGGTTTCGTGCAATATGGATGATCTCGATCAGCGTCTCGTCTCCGCCCTGCGGCACGATGCGCGCGCCTCGCTCTCCGATCTGGCGCTCACGCTCGGCGTGTCACGCACCACCGTGCGGGGGCGCATCGAGAAGCTGCAGCGCTCGGGAGAGATCGTGGGCTTCACCGTGGTGCTGAAGGGCGATGCGGCGCGCGACCCGGTGCGGGGGCTGATGATGATCGGCATCGAGGGGCGCGGCACCGACCGTATCCTGCGGCAGCTTGGCGGGTTGCCCTCGGTGCGGCGCATCCACACCACCAATGGCCGCTGGGACGTGATCGTGGAGATCGGCACAACCTCGCTCGAGGAGCTCGACGACGTGCTGGCCCGCATCCGCCGCTTCGACGGGGTGGCGCAATCGGAGACGAGCCTTCTGCTCAACACCCGCAAGGCGGCGGGCTGAACCTGCTCAGGGCGCGCCGGCCTCGCGCAGGCGGCGCTGGAAATAGGCCACGCCCTGCTCGTGACGGGGCGAGAGCGGGCCGGGGCGGTAGCCGCCGCTCTCGTAGTTCTTCTGGGTTTCGAGACATACCTCGAAATCCTCGCGCACCACGGCGAGATTGTCTTCGATGGTCTTGCGCCGCGCGGGTTCACCCTCGGGCGAGAGATCGGCGAAGTAGAAATTGTATATGAGTTCGGTGCGCCGGTGATCCAGCGGGTTGATCCGCGAGGTGTTCATGCCGCCGGAGAAGAGCGAGAGCGTCCAGTTGGGCCACATCCAGAGCCACTTGCCGCGATAGAAGAGCCCCTCGCGCGGCGGCGCCGTCATCCGTACCAGCCCGTCATGGGCGGTTGTCTCGAACCGGTCGAACTCGATGGCGCTGTGAAAGGCAGGGTGGATGCCGGGGATGTGGTAGCCCTCAACGAAATTGTCGGTGTAGATCTTCCAGTTGGCATCGAAGACGAGCCGTTCCTCATGCACCCAGTGGAACGTCTCCAGCGGCTCGTCGGCCAGCTCTGCCACGGTGGCGCCGAGCTGTTCAGTGAGCGGCATCTCCGGCGCGATCGCCACGAACAGGAGCCCGCGCCAGACCTCGAAGGAGACCGTGTCGAGCGCCCAGTCCGACATGGTGAACTCCGGGTCGTCGCCCCACCACGGCACATTGAGCAAAGAGCCATCTTCGCCCCAGACCCATTGGTGATAGGGGCAGCGAATCGTGGCGCAGCGCCCCGTGCCCTCGGGCAGGAGCCGCGCGCCCCGGTGGCGGCAGACATTTCGGAAGGCCCTGAGCCCGCCCTTCGCATGGATCACGAAAACCTTTTGGCCCGCGATCTCTGTGGCGATGTAATCGCCGCGCTCGGCGAGCCGCGAGGCGGGGCCGAGCAATTGCCAGCTCGTCGTGAAGATGCGCGTCACGTCGCGGGCGTGGATCTCGGGGGAGGTGTAGTGCTGTGGGTCGAGGTTGCGCATGGTCGCTCCTGAGCTTTGCCGAAACGCTAGGCGGGCCGGGGCGGGCGCGTCAAGCGCCGCGCGCCGGCGGGTCAGGAGCGGCGCGCCGCCATCACCCAGAGCGCCGCCAGCGCCAGCGCCGCGAGCGCGTTCCAGCTTGCCATCGAGAGGCCCAGCATCTGCCAGGCCACCTCGTCGCAGCGCACCAGCGGCGCGCTCATGATCTGGTCGAAGAGGTCATCCGCCGAAAGGCTCCCCGGGGCCGCTGAAGAGCAGGTCGAAGGCCCTTCCCAGAACCCCCGCTCGACGCGGGTGGGATAGAGCCCGAGACCGGCCGTGGTGAGTGCCGCGAGCGCACCCAGGAGTGGCAGGAGCGTTCCCGGCACCACGAGCGCCACCACGCCGATCGCCACCGCCGCCCCGTGCGGCCAGCGCTGCCAGATGCAGAGCTTGCAGGGCGCGAGCCCACCAAGATACTGAAAGCCCCATGCCGCAAGCAGCAGCGCGGCAGAGCCCAGCATGGCGGCGAGAATGGCGCGGGATCGGGTCATGGTTGT
>JAVKDQ010000030.1:0-45083 GCA_040222155.1 Roseovarius sp. | reverse complement strand
GCTGCAGATCGGCTGCGACCCCAAGCATGACAGCACCTTCACCCTCACCGGGCGACTTCAGCCCACGGTGATCGACATCCTCAAGGAGGTGGATTTCCACCCCGAGGAGCTGCGCCCCGAGGATTTCGTGACCGAAGGCTGGGGCGGCGTGAAATGCGTCGAGGCCGGTGGGCCGCCCGCCGGCACCGGCTGTGGCGGCTATGTCGTGGGCCAGACAGTGAAGCTTCTCAAGCAGCACCACATGCTCGAGGATACCGACGTGGTGATCTTCGACGTGCTGGGCGACGTGGTCTGCGGCGGTTTCGCCGCGCCCCTGCAACATGCCGACCGCGCGCTGATCGTGACGGCCAACGATTTCGACTCGATCTACGCGATGAACCGGATCATCGCCGCCGTGCAGGCCAAGTCGGCCAACTACAAGGTGCGGCTCGCGGGCTGCGTGGCCAACCGTTCGAAGGACACCGACGAGGTGGATCGCTACTGCCGCGAGGTGGGCTTCAACCGCATCGCGCACATGCCCGACGTGGATGCCATCCGCCGCTCGCGCCTCAAGAAGAAGACGCTCTTCGAGATGGATGACGAGGAAGACGTGGTGCGCTGCCGTGCCGAGTATATCCGCCTCGCGGAGACGCTCTTCAACGGCACCGAGGGGCTCGCCCCCGCACCGATGGAAGACCGCGACATCTTCGAGCTTCTGGGGTTCGATTGATGAGCTACGACCGCACCCTCGCCTCTGTCGAGACCTATTTCGACAAGACCGCGACCCGCACATGGGAGCGGCTCACCTCCGATGCGCCGGTCTCGCGGATTCGCGAGACGGTGCGGCGCGGGCGCGACCGGATGCGCGCGGCGATGCTCGCGCGGCTGCCGCATGACCTGCGCGGCGCGCGGGTGCTCGATGCGGGCTGCGGGGCGGGGCAGATGACGCTGGAGCTCGCGCAGCGCGGCGCGCAGGTGGTGGCGGTGGATATCTCGCCCTCGCTCATCGGCATCGCCCGCAATCGCCTGCCGGAAGCGCTTCTGCCGCGGGTCGAGTTCCGCTCGGGCGACATGCTTTCCGAGGACCACGGCGCCTTCGACCACGTCATGGCGATGGACAGCCTGATCTATTACGGGCGCGACGACATCGCCGAGGCGCTGGCCCGGCTGGGCGCGCGCTGCTCTGGGCGCATCGTCTTCACCGTCGCGCCGCGCACGCCGCTTCTGATGGCGATGTGGCAGGCCGGCCAGCTCTTTCCGCAATCGGATCGCTCGCCCACCATGGTGCCGCATGCGCCGAAAGCCCTGCAACGGGCGCTCCACGCGCGCGGCGCGGGCGGGGTGCTCACGCCGCTCACCCGCGTCTCGGTGGGTTTCTACATCAGCCAGGCCATGGAGTATCGCCCGTGATCCTCTTCCGCCCCCATCACCTGAAGGCTCTATCGACCCGCATCCTGCCCTTCGCGGATGCCGCCAGCGAGGGGCTGCCGCTTGGCCAGCTCCTGCGGCTCTCGCTCTTCCAGGTCTCGGTGGGCATGGCCACGGTGATGCTTCTGGGCACGCTCAACCGCGTGATGATCGTGGAGCTTTCCGTGCCCGCCACCATCGTGGCGGCGATGATCGCGCTGCCGGTGCTCATCGCGCCCTTCCGGGCGCTCCTCGGTTTCCGCTCCGATACGCATCGCTCCGCCATCGGCTGGAAGCGCATCCCCTATCTCTGGTTCGGCTCGCTCTGGCAGATGGGCGGGCTCGCGGTGATGCCCTTCGCGCTGCTCGTGCTTTCGGGCGACTCGGTGCATGACGTGCCCTTCGCGGGCGAGGTGCTGGCGGCGCTCGCCTTCCTGATGACCGGGCTCGGCATCCACATGACGCAAACCGCGGGCCTCGCGCTTGCCACCGACCGCGCCACCGATGAAACCCGCCCGCGCGTGGTGGCGCTGCTTTACGTGATGTTCCTCGCGGGCATGGGCATCTCTTCCATCATCATCGGCTGGCTCCTGCGCGATTTCACCGCGCTGCAGCTTGTGCGCGTGGTGCAGGGGGCGGCGAGCGTGGGGATCATCCTCAACCTCATCGCGCTCTGGAAGCAGGAGAAGGTGCGCCCGATGAGCCGCGAAGAGCGCGAGGCGCCGCGCCCGCGCTTCTCGGATGCCTGGGCCGATCTGATGGCCGGCGGGCAGGCCGGGCGGCTCTTGCTCGTGGCCTTCATCGGCACCATGGCCTTCAACATGCAGGATGTGCTGCTCGAGCCCTATGGCGGCGAGATTCTCGGGCTTTCGGTCTCCTCCACCACGCTGCTCACGGCGATCTGGTCGGTGGGAGCGCTCGCGGGCTTCGCGCTGGCGGGCCGCTGGCTGGCCTCGGGCCGCAACCCCTACCGGATCGCGGCCACGGGCGTGCTCTTCGGCGTCGCGGCCTTTTCCACCGTCATCTTCGCCGCGCCGATGGAATCCGCCGCGATCTTCTTCGCAGGCGCCTGCCTCATCGGCTTCGGCGGCGGGCTCTTCGCCGTCTCGACGCTCATCGCCGCGATGACCCTGCCCGACACCGGCAAGGCCGGCCATGGCCTCGCGCTCGGCGCCTGGGGCGCGGCGCAGGCCACCGCGGCCGGGCTCGCCATCGCCTTCGGCGGCGCGCTCCGCGACGGCATCAATGCCATCGCCACCACCGGCGCGTGGGGCGAGGCGCTGAACTCCCCGGCGACGGGCTATTCCGTCGTCTACCACATCGAAATCGGGCTGCTCTTCCTCACCCTCGTGGTGTTGGGGCCGATGGTGCGTTTCGCCCAAGGCTCCGCGCAGCCCTCCAAGCAGGGAGCGGCCCGTATCGGCCTGGCCGATTTCCCGACATGACCCGCAGACCTATCGAAAGGATAGTCACATGACCGAAGCATTCTTTGGAAACCTGGACCTCGCCAGCGTATCGCTCTGGCTGTTCTGGATCTTCTTCGCCCTGCTGATCTACTACATCCAGCGCGAGAACATGCGCGAGGGCTACCCGCTCGAGGATGACGACGGCAACCCCTCGGCCAACCAGGGCCTCTTCCCGGTGCCGGATGACAAGACCTTCAAGCTGCCGCATGGCCGCGGCGAGGTCACCGTGCCCTCCGGCCAGAACCCCGAGCGCAAGGATATCGCCCTGCGGAAGACGGCGGCGGGCAACGGCTTTCCCTTCGAGCCCACCGGCGACCCGATGGTCGATGGTGTCGGCCCCGCGTCCTGGGCGCCGCGCCGCGACGTGCCCGAGCTCGATGGCCACGGCCATCCGAAGATCGTGCCGATGTCGGCCAACGAGGGCTACGGCGTGGCCGCTGGCCGCGACCCGCGCGGGCTTCCGGTGGTCGCGGGCGACAACAAGGTCGTGGGCACCGTCACCGACATGTGGATCGACGCGCCCGAGCAGCTCGTGCGCTACCTCGAGATGGAGCTTTCCGATGGCGGCAAGCGCCTGATCCCGCTCACCATGGCGCGGATCAAGTCCGACAGCGTCAAGGTGCGCTCGATCTTCGCGAAGCACTTCCCCGGCGTGCCGCAGCATGCCTCGCCCCGGCAGGTGACCCTGCTCGAGGAAGACAAGATCTGCGGCTACTACGCCGGCGGCACGCTCTACGCCAGCGAAGAGCGACTCGAACCGCAACTGGGCTGACGCGCCAGCCAGCCCAGTGCCTTTGAAACGGGAGGAGGCCAAGATGAGCCATGATGATTTCGCATTCGAGCCGGTAAAGGGCCTGCCCGAGCGCCCGCCAGAGGGAGAAGTGATCCTCTGGCAGGGCCGCCCGGACTGGTGGGCGCTCACCAACGAGTCGCTCAACCTCAAGTGGGTCGCGGGATATTTCGTGCTGCTCGCCATATGGCGCTTCGTCACCCTGGCCGATCAGGTGACATTTGCCTCGGCCTTCGCGGCCTCCTTTCCCTTCATCATCATGGGTGCGATCGTCTGCGCGATGCTGCTGGTCATCGGCTACGTGCAGGCGCGCGCCACCGTCTACACCGTCACCAACCGGCGCGTCGCCATGCGGATCGGCGCCGCGCTCACCGTCACGCTCAACCTGCCCTTCACACAGATCAACTCCGCCGATCTCGACCTGCGCCGCCGCGGCACGGGCACCATCGCGCTCGATCTCAAGGGCGATACCCGGCTCTCCTATCTCGTCTGCTGGCCGCATGTGCGCCCGTGGGTGCTGCGCCGCACGCAGCCCGCGCTGCGCTGCATCCCCGAGGCCCAGAAAGTGGCCGCGATGATCGCCGAGGCCGCCGAGGCCCGGGTGAGCACGCCCAAGGTGGCCTTGAAGCCCGCCGCACCCGCCGGCACCGCCGTCGCCGCGGAATGAACTGAAGAGGAGGTCAACGCGCCATGACCCAGATCGAAACACATCAGAGCCCGGCCCAACGCCCCGGCAAGCCGAATGACAAGGAACTCGTGCCGCGCATGATGGCGCGGGCGATGCTGATCCTCTGTCTCACCTGCCTTGCCGTGGTCACCTGGGCCCGCCTCACCGACCGGCCGCTCATCGCCACGCCCCCCTCGGGCGAGGTGGTGATGAGCCGCGACATTCTTCTCTCCGGCGACATGTCGGGCCGCGCCACCGTGCTCGACCTCAATGGAGAGATGATCGCCGACCTCACCCCCGAGGAGGGCGGCTTCGTCTCCGGTGTCTACCGGGTGATCTACAGGGAACGTCTCAAGCACGGTGTATCGCAGGATGCGCCCCTGACCCTCTTGCAGAGGGACACCGGACGGCTCGAGATTCACGACCCCTCGACGGGGTGGAGCGCCGACCTCATGGGGTTCGGGGCAGATAACGCCAGGGCCTTCGCGCGGCTTCTGGCACATTGAGAGAGGAGGCCAAAATGGGATGGCTGACAAGGGAAGTGGAACACGCGCCGTGCACTGTGGAGATCAGTCACAAGTTCGAAAGTCTTCACGCGCATGTGCGTTTCAACAATGGCACCACCGTCTACCCCGGTGACGAGGTGCAGGTGCAGGGCCCCGAGATCATGGCGCCCTTCGGCGAGATCGTGACCGAAGACCGCGACGCGATCATCGTGCGCGCCAGCAAGCTCGAACGCCTCTGGACCCGCTGGACGGGCGATCTCGAGGTGATGGAGCTCTGCGAGTTTTCCTTCTCCGAGAAGGTCACGCTATGAACATGGCCCGCAAGCACACCGCCGACGCCACCACGGTCGAGGAAGGCCTCGCCATCGCCGAGGCACAGGACAAGCTCTATAACGACGACATGGCCACCGAGACCGCCATGGCCAACACGCTGCTCACGCCGCGCTTCTACACCACCGATTTCGACGAGCTCGACGCGATCGACGTGAGCCCCGTCCGCGAGGACTGGGACAAGCTCATCGCGCAAATGGTCGCCGACCCCAACAAGGGCCACTTCAAGAAGAACGAAGACTGGGACCACGTGGACTGGGAGGGCATGGAGCCGAAGCTCAAGAAGGAGTTCATCGACTTCCTCATTTCCTCCTGCACCGCCGAGTTCTCCGGCTGCGTGCTCTACAAGGAGATGAAGCGGCGCGGCAACAACAAGGACATCACCCAGCTCTTCCAGCTCATGGCCCGCGACGAGGCCCGCCATGCGGGCTTCATCAACGACGCGCTCCGCGAAGCCGGGCTGCGGGTGAATCTCGGGTTCCTGACGCAGAAGAAGAAATACACCTATTTCCGCCCGAAATTCATCTACTACGCCACCTACCTCTCCGAGAAGATCGGCTACGCCCGCTACATCACCATCTACCGGCATCTGGAGGCGAACCCCGAGCACAGGTTCCACCCGATCTTCAAGTGGTTCCAGGAATGGTGCAACGACGAGTTCAGCCACGGCGAGGCCTTCGCGCTCCTGATGAAGACCGACCCCAAGCTGACCTCCGGTGTGAACGTGTGGTGGATCAAGTTCTTCCTTACTGCCGTCTATGCCACGATGTATGTGCGCGACCACCAGCGCCCCGAGTTCCACAAGGCGCTCGGCGTCGACCCGGACTGGTACGCCCACGAGGTCTTCACCAAGACCTCGACGCTCTCCAAGCAGATCTTCCCGATCACGCTCGACATCGAGCACCCGGCATGGGAGCGCGGGCTGAAACGTCTGCAGAAAGCCAATGCCGATCTCGCGCGCGCCAAGCAGGAGACGGGGCCCATGGCCGCGCTCCGGCGCATGGGCGCGAGCACGCGGGCGGCCACGGCCTTCGTGGGGCTCTACATGATCCCCGCGAAAAAGCACAAGGTGCCCGCCTCGACGCGGCTCGAGCCGGCCTACTGATGCGGCTTGGCCGCGCATATCTCCCGCGGGGGAGCGAGGGGCCAGCCCCTCGCGCTCCCCGGGATATTTGCGGCCAGAATAAGCAGGGAGCGCGCGCATGACCTCGCCGTGGATCGCCACGCTGCTCGCGCTCTTCGTCTGGTGGTTCTCCACCGGGGCGATCCTGGTGGTCGTGCGCCATGCCGACCGCGCCGGCTGGCGCGCGCGGATGATGGTGACAGGCGCGGCGGTGCCGCTTCTGGTCATCGGCCTCTGGGGCTTCGGCGAGAGCCTCACCGCCACCGGCACCGGCGCCGTCTACGGCGCGTTCCTCGCGGCGCTTGCCATATGGGGCTGGGTGGAGCTAGCCTTTCTCACAGGGGCGATCACCGGCCCCAATGTCTATGACTGCCCCGAGGACCTGCCCGAATGGGAGCGCTTCATCCGCGCATGGGGCACCGTGGCCTATCACGAGATGCTGCTCACCACGCTCATGCTCGTGCTCTGGCTCTGGGGCGCGGGAGCGGAGAACACCTTCGGGCTCTGGACCTTCACGATCCTCTATTTCGCCCGCATCTCCGCCAAGCTGAACCTCTATTTCGGCGTCCCGAGGATCAATACCGAGTTCCTCCCCGAGGCGCTCGGCCACCTGGCCAGCCATTTCCGTATCTCGCGGCTCAACTGGGTGTTCCCGATCTCCATCACCGCGCTCAGCTTCGCCACCGCCTGCTGGCTGGAGCGGCTCTACGCGGCGCAAACCCCGGCGGAGGTGGCGGGCTTCGCGCTGCTCACCGCGATGACCGCGCTCGCGTTGCTCGAGCACTGGCTCATGGTGCTGCCGCTGCCCGATGCGAAACTCTGGCGCTGGATGCTTCCGGCGCCCAAGCAATCAAAACCGAATACGACAAGACCGGAGGGACCTCATGGATTTTGACAAGATGTTCAAAGGGCAGCTCGACGCGCTCAAGACCGAAGGCAACTATCGCATCTTCGCCGAGCTCGAGCGTGTCTGCGGAGCGTTCCCGAGGGCGAAGAGCCATGACGAGGATGCGCCCGACGAGGTCACCGTCTGGTGCTCGAACGACTATCTCGGCATGGGCCAGAACGAGACCGTGCGGCAGGCGATGAAGGACGCGATCGACCAGTGCGGCACCGGCGCGGGCGGCACGCGCAACATCTCCGGCACCAACCACCAGCACGTTGCGCTCGAGCGTGAGCTGGCCGATCTGCATGGCAAGGAGGCCGCGCTGCTCTTCACCTCGGGCTACGTCTCCAACTGGGCGGCGCTCTCGACCCTGGGCTCGCGCCTGCCTGACGCGGTGATCCTGTCGGACTCCCTGAACCATGCCAGCATGATCGAGGGTATCCGCCATTCCCGCGCGCAGAAGGTGATCTGGAAGCATAACGACCCTGAGGATCTCGACCGCAAGCTCGCGGCGCTCCCGGCCAACGCGCCCAAGATCGTGGCCTTCGAGAGCGTCTACTCGATGGATGGCGATATCTGCCCGATGCAGGAAATCGTCGAGGTGGCCGAGAAGCACGGCGCCATGACCTATCTCGACGAGGTCCACGCGGTGGGCCTTTACGGCCCGCGCGGCGGCGGCGTTTCCGAGGAGCTGGGCCTCGCCGACCGGATCACCCTCATCGAGGGCACGCTCGGCAAGGCCTATGGCTGCATGGGCGGCTACGTGACGGGCTCCCACGCGCTTTGCGATTTCATCCGCTCCTTCGCGAGCGGATTCATCTTCACCACCGCGCTCCCCCCCGCCGTGGCGGCCGCGGCGAAAACCTCCATCGCGCATCTCAAGGTGTCGAACGTGGAGCGCGAGCGCCAGCGCCGGCAGGTGGCGCGGCTGCGCGCCAAGCTCGACCGGCAGGGCATCCCGCATATGGACAATCCCAGCCATATCATCCCGGTGATGATCAAGGATCCGGTGAAATGCCGGATGCTGGCCGACATCCTGATGCGCGATTACGGGATCTACGTGCAACCGATCAACTATCCCACCGTTCCCAAGGGCACCGAGCGGCTGCGCTTCACGCCCGGGCCGCTGCATTCGGATGCCGATATCGACCACCTGGTCGATGCGCTCACCGTGCTCTGGAAGCAATGCGCCATTGCGCATGCCGTTGCCTGACAGGGGGCGTGACACTTCCTCCAGTTGACTTCGGCGAAACCATCCTAGATCACTGGTCCCGAAGACAACCTAGGGAGAGAGCCATGAAACTGAAAATCGCAGCCGCTTTCGCAACAGTCGCGTTGGCGCTTCCCGCTCATGCCGCAGGCGACGCCGAGGCAGGCGAGAAGGAATTCAACAAGTGCAAGGCCTGCCACATGATCGAGTCGGCCGACGAGACCATCGTGCGCGGCGGCAAGACCGGCCCGAACCTTTATGGCATCGCCGGGCGCACCGCGGGCACCTATGAAGACTTCCGCTATTCCGACCTGATGATCGAGGCAGGCGAGAAAGGCCTCGCGTGGAACGAGGAAGACTTCATCGGCTACGTGCAGGATCCCACGCCGTGGCTGCATGAATATACCGGAGACAGCAGCGGCCGCGGCAAGATGACCTTCAAGGTCCGCTCCGCCGAAGACGCGGCGGATCTCTGGGCCTATCTCTCGTCGCTCGCGCCCGAAAGCTGAGCCGAGCCGGGCTTTCCGGGCCCGCCCGGGAGAACATGACAAAGGCCGCGCCGGTTGCCCCCGGCGCGGCCTTTCGCTTTGGCGGGTCGCCCTCTGCCCTCAGGTCGCGATCGGGAAGGGCACCACGTCTCCCTTGTGTCCGAGCGCACCACGGGCCGTGGCGGCGATATCGGCGGCGGTCATGCCCGCATCGGCATACATCTCCGCCGGGCTCGCCTGATCTATGAAGCGGTCGGGCAGGCAGATGTTGCGGATGGCGAGGCCCCGGTCGAACATGCCCAGCCGCGCCAGCGCGTGCAGCACCACCGAGCCGAAGCCGCCCTCGGCCCCCTGCTCCACCGTCACCAGCGCCCGGTGGCGCCGCGCGAGGTGCAGGAGCAGGTCGGTGTCGAGCGGCTTGGCGAAGCGCATGTCGGCCACGGTCGCGCTCAGGCCCGCCTCGGCCAGCAGGTCGACGGCGGCGAAACACTCGGTCATATGCGCGCCGAAATTCACGAAGGCCACGTCCTCGCCCTCCATCAGCACCCGGCCCCGGCCGATATCGAAGGGCTGCGGCCGCTCGGGGATCGCCACGCCGGTGCCCGCGCCGCGCGGGTAGCGGAAGGCGATGGGCCCCTCGTCATGGGCGGCCGCCGTGGCCACCATGTTCGCCAGCTCCGCCTCGTCGGAGGCCGCCATCACCGTGAAGCCCGGCAGGCCGGAGAGGTAGCCGATATCGAAGGCGCCTGCATGGGTCGCGCCATCGGCGCCCACCAGCCCCGCCCGGTCGATCGCGAAGCGCACGGGAAGCTTCTGCAGCGCCACGTCATGCACCACCTGGTCATAGCCGCGCTGCAGGAAGGTGGAGTAGATCGCCGCGAAGGGCTTGAGCCCCGAGGCCGCCATCCCGGCGGCGAAGGTCACGCCATGCTGCTCGGCGATGCCTACGTCGAACACCCGGTCGGGGAAGCGCTCGGCCATGATGTTGACGCCGGTGCCCGCGGGCATGGCGGCGGTCACCGCCACGATCTCCGGGTCTTCCGCCGCCAGCGCCGTAAGGGTCTTGCCGAAGACCGAGGTGTAGGAGGGCGGGCCGCCCGCCTTCTTGGCCTGCGTGCCGGTCGCCACGTCGAATTTCGCCACGCCGTGATACTTGTCGGCGCTGGTCTCCGCGGGGCCGTAGCCCTTGCCCTTTACCGTGCAGCAATGGATGAGCACCGGCCCCGTGGCCCGCGCCCGCGCCGCGCGCAGCACGGGCAGAAGCTGGCGCATGTCATGGCCGTTGATCGGGCCCACATACTCGAAGCCAAGCTCCTCGAAGAGCGTGCCCGTGCCGGTGAGCCCGGCGGTGACGAGTTGCCGTGCCCGCCGGGCGCCCGCGCGCATCGGCGCGGGCATCGCCGCCTCGAAGCCCTCGGCCAGCGAGCGCATCCGCGCCAGCGGTTCGTTGGCATAAAGCCCGCTTAGGTAGGACGACATTGCGCCCACCGGCGGGGCGATCGACATCTCGTTGTCGTTGAGGATCACGAAGAGCCGCCGCCCCTCGGCGCCCGCGTTGTTCATCGCCTCGTAGGCCATGCCCGCGCTGATCGAGCCATCGCCGATCACGGCGATGGCGTCGCCCGTGGGGCGGCCCATGTCGCGGCCCACGGCGAAGCCCAGCGCAGCGGAGATCGAGGTGGAGCTGTGCGCCGCGCCAAACGGGTCATACTGGCTTTCCGAGCGCTTGGTGAAGCCCGAAAGCCCGTCCTTCTGGCGGAGTGTGCGGATACGGTCGCGACGCCCGGTCAGGATCTTGTGCGGGTAGCACTGGTGGCCCACGTCCCAGACGAGCTTGTCCACCGGCGTGTTGAAGACGGCGTGGAGCGCGACGCTCAGCTCGACCACACCCAGCGAGGAGCCGAGATGCCCGCCGGTTTGCGACACCGCCGAGATCGTCTCGGCGCGGAGTTCATCGGCCAGCCGCGAAAGGTCGTCATCGCTCATCCGGCGCAGGTCGGCCGGGGCCTTCACGCTGTCGAGCAGCGGCGTGTGGGGGGCGTCATGTTGGGTGTGATCGGTCATCGCGTCTCCTCCTCCGGAGGGGGTTTCGGCGTCGCCCGCGGTTGGGCACGAGACGCGAACGGCGCGATGTGAGGTTGGCCGGGGCGGGCTCTCGCGCCCGCCCCGCCAGGGGTCAGTTGCCGTAATCCGGCTCGCCGCTGGTGGTGGCCAGCTCGGGCCACTGGGCGATCACGTTGGTGCCCTGCAGGGGCTGCTGATAGCCCTTGTGGCAGGTCTTGCAGGCGGCCTTGGGCGCATCGCCAAGGGGCCCCAGCCGCTCTTCGGGCAGCATCGAGCCCACCGGCACGAGGTAGTCGTTGTTGAGCTCCAGCACCATCTGGATGCCCAGCGTCTCGGTGCCCCACTGCGGCGTCACCTGCGCACCGTCGTAGAAGGCGCGGGTGTTGTGGCAGAAGGTGCAGTTCACGCCGAGCGAGTTCGAGATGTAGTTCATCAGCGAATAGGTGCGTTCGGCGTTCTGGATGCCCGGATAGCCATCCTGCCCAGGAATGCCGGCAACCCGGCTCTCCAGATCGTGCACGGCGATCACCTCGCCCTCGAGCAGGTAGGTCTTGAGCGCGTCCGAGGGCAGCGAGGTATACTGGCTCAGCGGCGTCGCCATGTTCTGGTTGGCCGACCAGCCCGCCATGCGCTCGGCCACGTCGCCGAGGTCGAACCACACGTCCGAGGGCACCGGCTGGCCACGGTGGCAGGTATAGCATGTCACGCCCACCTGCTTGTTGGCGTTCACGTGCCCGTCCCAGTTCTCGTTGAGATTCTGGGTCATGCCGATCATCACGTGGCCCACCGTCGTCTGGTAGCTCTCGGGATCGTCGAAGAGGTTCGGGATCCCCGTCCAGGACCGCATCGCCGCGAGCAGCCGGTCGTAGTTCTCGACCGTGAGCCCCTCGAGGCCGGGAGGCACGTTTTCACGCGCCTGCCCTGCTGTCTGTTCGCCGCCCGAGGGCACCACCGGGTCGGAGGTGGTGGCGAGGAACCCCTCGATGCCGGGATCCGGCACCGCGAGATCCGCCTTGAACTCCGGCACGTGCATCCCGTTGCCGCGCGGGCCGGTCTGCATGCTGTCGGTGGCGAAGGGTTGCCCGAAGGCCACCAGCATCGTTGCTCCGAAGACAGCCGCCCCGGCCACGCCAACGAGGATCGCGGGGCCGTAGATGTTGGTCGGATTGTCATCGTTCCACTTGTTGAACCAATTGGGAAGCATGGATCAATCCTTTCCAATGAAGGCTTCGTAGGAGCCGTAGGCTTCGTAGCCATAAGAGCCGTCATACATCGGAGCGAAGTGATGCTCCTGGGCCCAGATGAACCAGTTGTCCACGACCGTGCCGGTAAGCAGGATCCCGATGCCGCCGGTGATCGGCGTCAGCACGGCGAACCACCATGCCCAGCGGTGAATCCCTTCCATCGTGGCGTTGAACCCCATCGTCCAGCGCCAGAAGAGCGCGGCGCGTTCCGAGGCGGTGCCACGGTCGACGATCTGCTCTAGCTCCCGGTCGCCGCCGAAGCGCGACACCGCGAGGATCGTGCCGCCATGCATCGCGAAGAGCAGGGCCGAGCCGTAGAGGAACACGATCGAGAGGCAGTGGAACGGGTTGTAGTAGAGGTTGCCGTAGCGGATGGAGAAGGCCGTCGTCCAGTCGAGGTGCGGGAAGATCCCGTATGGCACCGCTTCCGACCATGACCCCATGAGGATCGGGCGGAAGAGCCCCAGCACCAGGAAGAGCCAGATGGCGGAAGCGAAGGCCCAGGCCACGTGCTTGCCCATCTTGTGCTGTTCCGCGAGCAGGTAGGTGCGCAGCCACCATGTGCAGACGCTCACCAGAAGGAAGAGCGAGGCGATGATGTACCAGCCCCCGTCATTGAGCGGCGGAATGCGCAGCCCGTATTCGGGGCTCGGCGGCTCCAGCGCGAGCCAGAAGCCCTGCCGCAGGAATTCCGGGATGGACCAGTTCACCTGCGCCAGCATGTTGAGGCCGATGATGTTGAGCGCGAGGATGCCCGTCGCGATCGAGACCATGCCTGTCCAGCCGAGATAGACCGGGCCGAGCTGGGCGTTGCCGACCCAGCCGATGAGGCGGCTGAAGCTCGGTTGCCCAAGCCGCTCCACGGCCATGTTGTTCTCGTTGTCCATGCCCATTTCCGGTGGGCCCTGAACCTGAACCTGCGTAAAGATATTCTGATATTCAGCCATTGTTACATCCCCACCTGAGAGGGCCAGATCGGCAGCTCAAGCCACCAGTTCCACCATTCGGGCCAGCCCTTCGTCCAGACCGGGCCGCTGATGATGATGCAGACGGCCGACCAGAAGACGGCGTTGAGCGCGAGCAGCAGGCCGAGACGGTGAATGCCCAGCGTCCCGATCGAGTATCCGATGAAGTCGCGGAAGAACGTGTCTTCGTGATCCGGCGTCTTCATCTCTTCCCCCTTCTCGGGGTTCGCGGCCGAAAGGATCAGGCCGCCATGCAGCGCCAGCGCAAGGCAGGTGGTGAAGAAGAAGGTCACCGCCAGCATGTGTGCCGGGTTGTAATGGAAGTGCAGATAGGCGTAGCCGGTGTTCGACACCCAATCCAGATGGCTGAAGATGCCATAGGGGAAGCCGTGCCCCCAGGCGCCCATCAGGAGCGGGCGGAACACGACCAGCGTGACATAGGCGAGGATCGCGAAGCCGAAGGCCACGGGCACATGATAGCCCATGCCGAGCTTGCGGCAGATCTCCACCTCTCGCAGCGCCCAGCTGACGAAGGCCCCGATCGCGCAGAACGTGATGATCTGCCAGAGCCCGCCCTCCATGAGCGGTGCGGCGCCCAGACCGTAACTCAGGTCGGGCGGCGCGATATTGATGAGCCAGGGGTTGAACGTGCCCTGGTGAGCGGCCCCCCAGAAGATCAGGATGGTTCCGAGCAGGGCGAAAAAGGCGGTCGTGACCCCGAAGAAGCCCACGTAGAAGGGCCCCACCCAGAAGTCGAACAGATCGCCGCCGATCAGCGTCCCTCCGCGGACACGATACTTTCTTTCAAAGCTAAGCAACGCCATATGTGTCTCTCCGCGTTTGGCGGCTTGTCCTGTCCAGACCGGAAGCCGTCATACTTCGTTTTGGTTTTTTGCTGCGGGCGGACATGCCGCCCGCAACTTTGGTCGTAGGACTTTCGTCCTCAGCTCACTCGGAAGCGGCCGCACGCGACGCAGCAGCGTTCTCGAACCAGTTGACGCCATTCGACAGAACCACCAGGTGGATCATCGCGGCCAACAGGAAGAGAAACACGCCTTGCGCGACGAATACGCGGCGCGGATCGAAAATGAGCCAGATCTTGTAGAACTTAGACATTTATCGATCCTTCCTCAGAACCAGGGAGCCCAGATGTAGGTTGCGATATGTGCAACCACTGCAATCAGCGCGAACAGCCAAAGGCCGCTCATATAGACCGAATGCAGCTCTTGGGCTTGCTCGTCGGTGAGACCTGTGAAGGACAGGTCGGAGTTATCAGCCATGAACTTTCCTCCGGAACGTTATGCTGACGCCGCGTCCCCCGCGGCCGGGTCCTTCGGAGCCTTCATGGCCCCTCAGGCTTCTGTCCCCCCCGAAGGGGCGGCAGCTCGTGTCTCGGCTTGAGCGCGTCATGCTCAGGCCGAGAAAATCACAGGCGTGATCCGGTCCGCCTCGGCCCAGGCGCGGGCCAGAGGCCCCCTGAGGTCGAGCGTTCTGCAACGGATCACGTCACGCACCCAGCGCACCGTGGCGAAGGGCAGCGCCAGCGCGAAGATCAGCGCGAAGTAGAAGTGGAACTCCGCGTTGCGCCGGCGGCCGCTCACGCGGCGATGGGGCGTGTTTGACGTCATGTCGGTCATGTGTTCAGTCCTCCTTCCGAACTGAGGTTGCCCTTGCGGGCGGCAAATCCCGCCCGGTGCCTTCCGGCGCGAGCGATTTCACGGTCTCCAGCACCACCCGCTCGGCGCCCTGCCGCAGAGCTTCCGTCTCGGCGGCGTCGCGCAGGGTCTTGGCGGCGGAAATGCGGGTCAGGATCGGGTGGCTGGCCACGATCCGGTCGAGCTCGGCCTGCGCATCGGCATCCCACGGGAAATTCCGGCGCAGCGGCGTGGGCGTGGCGGCGGCGGCATCCATCTCGGAGGCCAGCGGCAGGATATGGAAGAGCGCGTCGAAAAGCCCGTTGCACACTTCCTGCAGCAGGTAGGTCGCGCCCGCGTAGCCCATCATCGGCGTGCCCGTGGCGCGGCGGATCGCGGCGCCGGGGAAGCTTGCCGGAATGAAGGCGGGCTGCGGCCCATGCCCCGATTTCAGCTCGGCGAGGTACATCTTCTCGTTGATCGAGCCCATCAGGATCAGCGGGCGGTGCTGGCCGATAAGCGCGCGCACCTCCTCGTTGTTGGTCTTCTTGCCGGCGGTGCGGGCCACGGCGAAGGCGCAGGGAAAGCCCAGGTCGCCCTCGAGGAAATGGCGGATGCCGCGCGCATAGGTCTCGTTGGCCACGATCCCGAAATTCGCCGTGGCGAAGAAATCCTGCGTGACCGAGCGCCACAGGTCCCAGACCGGCTTGATCGTCGAGTGCTTCTCGCGGGTGATGAAGGGCTCGGGGTCGAGCCCGAGCAGCTCGCCCAGCTTGCGCAGGAACTTCGTGGTGCTCTCCACCCCGATCGGCGCCTGAACATAGGGCTTCTCGAGCACTTCCGCGAGGCCGCGGCCAAATTCGCGATACATGCAGATGTTCACATCGGCATTGACGAGGTTGCGCATCTCCGCGAGATGCGCGCCCATCGGCATCACCATGTTCACCTCCGCGCCGATGCCTTCCACGAGGCGGCGGATCTCGGCGAGATCGGAGGGCATGTTGAACGTGCCATACATCGGCCCGAGGATGTTCACGCGGGGCTTCGCGCCCTCCTCGCGCTTCTTCTCGGGCGGCATCCGGCCTTTCGTCATGCCCCATTCGGTGAAGAGCCATGTCATCGCCCGGTCGGCGGCTTCCCACTGGTCCTCGTCGATGGTGCGCGGCAGGAAGCGCTGGATATTGGTGCCCTGCGGCGTGACGCCCCCGCCGATCATCTCGGCGATCGAGCCGGTCACAACCACCGCCGGCAGCGCCGGGTCGAGCACTTCCCATGCGCGTTTCATCGCGCCCTCGGTGCCTTCGCGGCCAAGCTCCTCCTCGCCGAGCCCGGTCACCACGATGGGCAACTCGTGGGGCGGCAAGGCATCGGTGTAATGCAGCACGGAGGTCACCGGCAGGTTTTCGCAGCCCACCGGGCCGTCGATCACCACCTGCAGGCCCTTCACGGCGCAGAAGGCATAGATCGCTCCCCAGTATCCCCCGGCGCGGTCGTGGTCCTGGATCAGCATGATCCACCCCCTTCCACACCGACGCGATACCGACAGGATACCGACGTGATACCGACGTTGCGATATGCGCCCAAAACGCCCATCAGATCATCTCCTGCGCCTTGCGGGCGCGCGCCTGTTTCTCGAGTTTCTTGAGGTTCGTGGCGCGGAAATCCTCCCGCACGTTAGGGTCGCCTTCCCAGACACCGGCGGTATCGCCGCTGCCCACGCCCTCGAAGAATTCCCGCATATGCTCCATCCGCGCCTTGCCAGCGATGGCGGCATTCACCACCTCCGCAAGGCTGCCTGCCCCGGCCGGGCCCATGAGGGGCCGCGCGGAGATCAGGTTGGTGAAGTAAAGCCCTGGAATCGCAAGCTCTTTCGCCTTCTGAACAACCGGCGTGGTGCCGATGGCGAGATCGGGTTTGAAGCCTTCCATCGCCGCGCAATCATCTTCCAGCGAAGCCCGGAACTTGACCGTGGTGCCCTTGGCGCGCAGCCATTCGGCATCCGCCTCCGACCACGGCGTTTTCGGGCAGGCGGTGCCAACGTAGGGCACGTCCGCGCCGCTCTCGATGAGCAGCCGCGCCACCAGCAATTCGCTGCCTTCATATCCGCTTAAGGTTATTCTGCCATTGATGGGCTTCGCGGCCAGCGCAGCCTTGATCGCGGGCAGGAACGCGTTTTGCGCCGCCGCCACCTTGTCGGCGGCAATGCCCATCGTCTCGCCGATCGCGGCAAGCCAGGCGGCGGTGCCGTCATGGCCCACCGGCGCGCTGCCCAGAACCGGGCGGCCCGCCGTCTCGAACTCGCGCACCGCGGCGGTGTAGAACGGGTGGATCGCGGCCACCGCCGAGCAATCGAGCGCGGCATAAAGCTCGCGCCATTCGCGGCAGGGCACCACCGGCCCCGCGGCCAGCCCCATCGGCGCCAGCATCGCGCCGATCATCATCGGGTCGGCCGGGAACATCTCGCCCAGAAGCGTGACCGTGGGCAGGTCGGAGACACCGCCCTCGGGCTTCGCCACGGGCCCCGCGGCGGCTTCCTCGCGGGCATATTTGAGCATCGCGCCCGCCAGCACGTCCTTGGCTTCCGCGTGAGTCGGGATGCCGAAGCCCGGAACGTCGATACCGACGATCCGCACACCGTTGATTTCATTCGGCAAAAGCCGAAGCGGCACACCCGAGGCCGTGGGTACGCAGAGGTTGGTCACCACCACCGCATCGAAGCGGTCGGGGTCGGCCAGTTCATGCACCGAATCGCGGATATCCTCGAAGAGCTTGCCGGTCACCAGCGTCTCGGAATTGAAGGGCACATAGCCCACCGAGCGCCGCGCACCGTAGAAATGGCTCACGAAGGTCAGCCCGTAGACGCAGCAGGCCGAGCCGGAAAGCACGGTCGCCACGCGCTTCATCCGAAGGCCCACACGCAGGCTGCCAAAGGCGGGACACATGCTTTGCGGCTTGTCGTGCGGGCCTTGCGGATAGTCGCGCGCGAATTGGTCGAGCAGGTCGCTGTTGCCGGCCTCGCGCGCGGCTTTCTCGAAATCGGCGCTGGAGTGACAGCCAAGCCCGGGGTTTCCGTCGAGCTCGGGGGCAGGCGCATCGTCGCGCACATGACCCATGGTCACTTCGGCCTTGTCGGCGTCGTCATATGTGACGTGCTTGCTCATGTCGCCTCCGGTTTCTCCCCGGAAGAATCGGCCTGCAGGATATCGCTCAGGAGGCGCTGCAACTGGTCCGGCCGGGCCGTCTGCAGCAGCGTCCGCACGATCAGGCGTGTGGCTTGGGTCGAGCGTTCAGGCGTCATCATAGATCACCTCCAGGCTTTCCTTGGGCTTGGCGTTCTTTCCGCGCATGTCTTCATCCGTGGCAGGCTCCAGCGTCACGCCCGCGCCGGTTTCCGAGCCGTCGAAGAGCCCCAGAAGACCGTCCTGGTCGAGCGGCGTCGGCCGCACCGGCGGCGCGGCGGAAACCTCTTCGGCCAGCCCGGCAAAGAGGCTGCCCCACTGGCTCTTGGAGGTGCCCACGATCTGGTAATTCGCGGATTTCTTGCGCAAATCGTCATCCTGCGGGATCGCGGCCAGCACCGGGATGCCCGCCGCCTCGGCAAAGGCCTGCGCCTCGCCCGAGCCGTCATCCTTGTTGATCACGAGCCCCGCCACGCCCACGTTGCCGCCGAGCTTGCGGAAATATTCCACCGCCGAGCAGACGTTATTGGCCACGTAGAGCGATTGCAGGTCGTTCGAGCCCACGAGGATCACCTTCTGCGCCATGTCCCGCGCGATCGGCAGGCCGAAGCCGCCGCAGACCACGTCGCCGAGGAAGTCGAGCAGAACGTAGTCGAAATCCCAGTCGTGGAAGCCCAGCTTCTCCAGCAGCTCGAAGCCGTGGATGATTCCGCGCCCGCCGCAGCCGCGGCCCACTTCCGGGCCGCCCAGTTCCATCGCGAAGACACCGCCGCGCTTGAAGCACACGTCGCCGATCTTCACCGGTTCGCCGGCGAGGTTCTTCTTGGTGGAGGTCTCGATGATCGTCGGGCAGGCCTTGCCGCCGAAGAGCAGCGAGGTGGTATCCGATTTCGGGTCGCAGCCGATGAGCAGCACGCGCTTGCCCTGCTCGGCCATCATGTGGCTCAAGTTGGCCAGCGTGAAGCTCTTGCCGATCCCACCCTTGCCGTAGATCGCGATGATCTGCGTCTTCTTGGTGGGCTCGTCGGTGATCAGGTCGGCGAGATCCTCATGGGCCTCGTCGCGCAGACGTTTGTCGAAGTCTTTCAGATTAGGAACGTCGTCCTTCACGCTGCGTCCTTCCAGTTGAGTATCATTTTCAGGCAGGCCGGGTCGCCAAAGGCGGTCTTGTAGGCCCAGTCGGCATCGGCGGCCTGAGCGTGGTGCGTCACCAGCCCGGCCATCGAGAGCGCGCCGGTGTCGATGAGGCCGCGCACTGCGGCCAGATCATCCTTCGCCCATTCGGCGGCGACGCGCAGCCGCGCCTCCTTCATGAAGGCGGGGGCGAAGGCGAAGCTCAGGTTTTGCGGGTAGAAGCCCGCCAGAACGATCTCGCCGCCCTTGGAGATGCGGCCGATCAGATCGTTGAGAATCGCGGCATTGCCGGAGGCGTCGTAGATCGCGCGGTAGTCGCGGCGGGTGTCATCTTCGGGCGCGAGCACCTCGTAGCCCTCGGCGCCGCTGCGGCGGCCGGGGTCGGTTTCCCAAACGGTGGGGGCCTGGCCGCCCGCCGCGATGGTGAGTCGCGCCAGCAGCCGGCCCAGAACGCCGTGGCCCACGATGAGATCGGGCAGCGCCTTGTCGAGCCCTGCCATGGCGTGGCGAGCGGTGGCGGCAAGCGCCAGAAGCGCGCCTTCCGGCCCGAGCCCCGAATCGATTCGCGTCACGCGGGAGGCCTTGGTCACGAGCCGCGAGGCGGCGCCGCCGAAGAGCCCGAAGGCCCCGTCGAAGCAATCGGCCCCCGGCACGAATACCCAGTCGCCCGGCTTGAACCCGGTTCCCGGCGCGGCCTCGACGACCTCGCCGGCGGATTCGTAGCCCGGCACGAGCGGGTAGCCCATGCCCGGAAAAGGCGGCATCTGCCCTGACCAGAAGAGTTTTTCGGTTCCGGTGGAGATCCCGGAATAGGCGATGTCGACAACAAGATCGCCCTCTCCGGGCGCCTTGAGCGCCAGCCCATCCAGTTGAAGGTCTTGCGGACCTTTCAGGAGGACAGCTTGGGTTTCCATGATCGCCTCCCCGTCGTTGATTGCCGCGTCCCCTTGGTGCGGCAACAGGCACTCGGCCTACTCCTGTAAGTCTAAATGGACGTAGCCAACTGTCAAGTTTTCTTTACAGTCTGCCAGCAGGAAGTGGAAAACTCAGCCCTTCACGCAGGTGAGCGTGCTGGTGATGAAGGGCCTGCGGGGGCGCGGGCTGCGAATCTGGGTAAATCCGGCCTCGCGGCAGAGTTCGGCGATACGCGCCGCAGAGCGTGCCCGCCCGGTGCCCATCGCCATCGTGTAGAAGGCGAAATAGACATCGCCCGCGCGTTCCGGCCGCGCCCCGCCCGACATAGGCTCGGAAATCACAAGCCGCCCGCCCTCCGGCAGAGTGGCATAAGCCTTTGCCAGAAGCGGGCGCACCGTGTCGTCCTCGTGATCGTAGAGCACCCGGATGAGCGAGATCGCATCGGCCCCCTCCGGCAGAGGCGCCTCCCGGAAGCTCGCGCCGGTAAGCGCCACGCGCGCCTCCAGCCCAGCCTCGGACAGCGCGTCACGGGCCACGGGCATTACCTCGGGCAGGTCCATCAGGTGGCCTTCGAGCGCCGGGTAACGCCGAAGCGCCGCACTCAGAAAAACGCCCGAACCGCCGCCCACGTCGAGCAAGCGCCGCACGCCCTTGAGGCTCACCGCCGCCAGCGTATCCTCGGCCACAAGCACCTGACTGCGCGCCATGAGGCTCGAATAGCGGGCGGCCTGATCGGGCTCCATGCCACCGTCTGCGCCAAAAACATAAGGCCAGAACCGCGCAAGCTCCGTCTCGCCCTCGCCGCGCAGAAGCGCCATCGGATCGGCCATGTCGGCATAGAAGGCGCTGTTGTGCCGGATCATGTCCTCAAGCCCCGGCACACCCAGGATGGCGGCACCCTTGCGCGCCAGCGCATAGCGCCCGTCGCGCCGGCGCCTGAGCAATCCGAGAGCGGCTCCGGCTTGCAGAAGCGCCGCCATTCGGTCGGGCGGCACACCGTGGGCAAGCCCCAGCCGCGCGGGCGATTCGGCACCATCCAGCAGGCGGCGCAGGAGGCCGGTCTCCACCAGCGTAGCGAGCGCCTGCGAGGCGACAAAACCCTGCAATATATCGAAGATCTCAGCTCCGTCCCGCCGGGCGACGGCCCGACTGAAGGGCAGCCGATTGGCCAGAGACTGGAAACGCGGAGAGGCGATGAGCCGCCCTAGCCAGAGCGAGGGCGCAAGCCCTCTGCCGCGCCCCGGGTCGCTCTCGGCCACCACCGGCGTCAGACCTTGTAGCGTGCGGGCACCGCCGGCATGATCCGCTCGGCCTGCATCGAGACGATCTTGGCCAGGGCGGCCTCGCCCGGGCAGGAGGGTATCGAGGCGATGGCCCCTGCGAGAATATCAGAGAGATGCTTGAAAGCCCCGCGCACGCCGAGCTCCGACACCGCGCTCGGGCGGCCGTGCAGGTCATCCTGACCCACGGGCTTGCCCAGTTCCTCTTCGCTCAACAGCGCATCGCGCAGATCGTCCGCCACCTGAAAGGCCTCGCCGATGAGCGCGCCGAGGTCATACCACGGTTCCGGCTCATGGCCCGCAGAGACCGCCCCCATCTGGGTTGCGGCGATGAAGAGCGCGGCGGTCTTCGAGCGGTGATAGGCGCCGAGGTCGATCTTCGGTTCGCTCTCCCAGCCCTGCCCCGCGCAAATGCCGCCGGGCATGCCGGAGCGCCGCGACAGGGTCAGCAGAAGCTGTGCCGCGCGCGCCGGGTCGAGCGCGGCGGCACGCGCCAGCGTCTCGAAGGCGAGGATGATCAGGCTGTCGCCCGCCAGCACGGCGATTGGTTGTGAATAGGCACGATGCACCGAAGGTTTCCCGCGCCTCAGTTCCGCGTCGTCGAAACACGGCAGATCGTCATGCACGAGCGAGGCGCAATGGATAAGCTCGAGCGCGGCGGCAGCAGCGTTGGAAAGCTCCGGCCTGTCATCTCCACAGGCCATGGCGACCGAGAGGAGAATGGTGGGCCTGATCCGCGCCCCGCCGGGCAGGGTTGCGTAGCTCAGCGCCTCGGAAAGCTGGCGTGGCGCTTCGGCGCCTTTCGCCGTATC
Source organism: Roseovarius sp. (assembly GCA_040222155.1). GTDB lineage: Bacteria > Pseudomonadota > Alphaproteobacteria > Rhodobacterales > Rhodobacteraceae > Roseovarius. Next base: position 23,004 of record JAVKDQ010000030.1, on the reverse strand, counting down.
GAGGGCCGCGAGAACCGCTGTCTCGATCCGTTCGGATAGCGCCATGAGTGCCTCCCTGTCGGCAAATGTCATATGGTCATGACAGACCATGTGTAAATTATTCTGGACACTTCACGGTCGCGAGTCAACAATCATGCCATGAGTTCAGCGCCAGCGCCCCTGCACGCGGTTTCGCATGGCCCGGCGGATGCCATCGTCGTGGGCGCCGGGGTGGCCGGGCTCGCGGCTGCGCTCAGGCTTTCCCACGCAGGACTTTCGGTTCTGGTTCTTGAGCGTCACGGCGCGCCGGGCGGAAGGATGCGCACCCTGCCCTCTCCCGCGGGCCCGGTGGATGCCGGCCCGACCGTGCTCACCATGCGGCCCGTCTTCGAGGCGCTCTTCGCAGATGTGGGCGAACGGCTGGAGGACCACCTGACCCTCCACCGCCAGCACCTCCTCGCGCGACATTTCTGGCCAGACGGGGCGCAGCTCGATCTCTTCGACGACGAGGCGGATAGCGCCGAGGCCGTGCGCACCTTCGCGGGTGCCCGCGCCGCGCGGCAGTTCACCACCTTCTGCGCCCGCGCTCGCAAGCTCTTCGAGGCCTTTGACGCGCCGATGATGCAGGCGCCCGCGCCTTCTCTCGCGCAGCTCGGCCGCTACTGCGCCGCGCGACCGTGGCTTCTGCCGCTGATGGCGCCGGGGCGCACACTGGCAGGGCTGCTGGAAAGCGCCTTCGACGATCCGCGCCTTGCCCAGCTGTTCGGACGTTATGCCACTTATGTAGGCGGCTCGCCTTATGGTGTGCCCGCGTTGCTCGCACTCATCTGGCATGCAGAGGCTTGTGGCGTCTGGGTGGTGGAGGGCGGCATGCACCGTCTGGCGCAGGTGCTGGCCGAGCGCGCCGAGGCGCGGGGCGCGCGGTTCCACTATAATGCCCACGTGGCGGAGATCGACGTGCAGCAGGGCCGCGCCTGCGGCGTGCGGCTGGCCGATGGCACCCGCATCGCCGCGCGACAGGTGCTCTTCAACGGCGACCCGCGCGCGCTGGCCACGGGTGCGATGGGCGCGGGTGTGGCGCATCTCGCCCCGCAAACCGCCACCACGCCGCGCAGCCTCTCGGCCGAGGTCTGGGCCTTCGCCGCCACACCGCGAGGCCCCGAGCTTGCCCATCACAATGTCTTCTTCCGCGACACGGCCAGGCCGGAGTTCGACGCGCTCTCCCGTGGCGCGCTGGTGGACGACCCCACACTCTATATCTGCGCGATGGATCGCGGCCTGCCGCAGGCCCCGCCCGCGCTCGAGCGCTTCGAGATCATCGCCAATGCCCCGCCGCTTGGCCCGAATACTTCCCCCGAGGAGGCCTCCCGATGTCAGACACGCACCTTCCACACGCTCGAACGCTTCGGCCTCAGCTTCAGCCCCGAGCCCGGGCCATCGGCGCTGACGACCCCGCGGGGCTTCGAGTCGCTCTTTCCGGCGACGGGCGGCGCGCTTTACGGGCAGAGCCCCGAGGGGATGATGGCGGCCTTCCAGAGGCCCACGGCGCGGAGCGGGATGGTGGGCCTGTATCTGGCGGGCGGGGGGGCGCATCCGGGGGCGGGCGTGCCAATGGCAACGCTCTCCGCCCGGCACGCGGCCGAGGCGATGCTGAACGACCGGACTTCAACCTCGCCGTCCCGCCAAACGGCTACGCGTGGTGGTATGTCGACGGGATCAGCGCCTGCGGCACCCGCGCGATCAGCATCATCGCGTTCATAGGCTCGGTCTTCTCGCCCTGGTATGCGTGGTCGGGCCGGCGCGACCCGGAGAACCATGTCTGCATCAACGTGGCCACCTACGGCCCCGGCGGGCGTTTCACAATGACCGACCGAGGGCGCGCGGCACTCCGCCAGACCTCCGACAGGTTCCGCGTGGGCCCCTCGGAGATGCGCTGGGAGAACGGGCGGCTGGTGATCGACATCGACGAATGGGGTGCGCCGCCGCTGGTGAGCCGCGTGCGCGGGCGGGTGACGCTCAAGCCCCATGCCATCACTTCCGTCGAGGCGCCGCTCACGCCCGAGGGCACCCATGTGTGGCGGCCCTTCGCGCCCTCTTCGGATATCGAGGTGGATCTCGAGGCACGCGGCTGGCAATGGCAGGGGCATGGCTATTTCGACGCCAATTTCGGCACCCGCGCGCTCGAACAGGATTTCAGCTACTGGACATGGGGGCGCTTTCCCGGGGCGGCGGGTAGCACCTGCTTCTACGACGCCACCCGGCTCGACGGGAGCCACCTCGCGCTTGGCGCGCGGTTCCTGCCGGATGGCACGGCCGAGGAAATCGCACCACCTCCCAAGGCGCCCATCGCCCGCAGCCTATGGGCCGTGCGCCGTGAAACCCGCGCCGATCCGGGCTATCGCCCCCGGCAGGTGAAGAACATGCTCGACGCGCCTTTCTACAGCCGCTCCATGGTGCGCACCAAGCTCGGCGGCGAGGAAACAGTGGGGGTGCATGAGGCGCTCGATCTGGTGCGCTTCCGCTCGGCCCTATTGAAGCCGATGCTGGCCATGCGTGTGCCCCGACGCGCGGGCTGGAACGGGTAAAGGTGAGGCGGAAAATCGACCGAGCGAAAGGCGTGACCTCGCATCTCGCATGAGCCTATAGCCGCCTGACCGTCGCGGCACGGTCACGCCGCCCGCATCGACGATAGAGCATGATGGCGAGGCGTGGAAGGGGCCTGGAGCGGACGTTGGGGCTGAGCGCCCCGGCGCGGAATCAAGGCCGAAGGCCGCCGCGCCATCGACGGGCCGCCGCCCGGCACGTCGATACGTCAAAGTCAGCGCATCGCTCGGATTTTGTCCGGGAACTCAGAGATAAGGCACACCTGCGCAACTGTCGGATCGACGCACCGCGGCCCGTCGATGGCGCGGCTCCTCACTTCGGGATCAACGTCGGCTCAAGGCCGGGTCAGTCGCGCACCGTCTCACACCGGGCGTCAGGCCTTCTCCGGGTTGAGCCGGATCACCGTCCAGTTCAACGCGCCCGCCACGCTCACCCACGCAACGTAAGGCACGAAGAGCAGCCCAGCGATCCAGTCTACCTGCCAGAGCGCCAGCGTCGTGGCCACCACCGAAAGCCAGAGAGAGCCCAGCACCACCATGCCGAGCTTCATCCGCTTCAGCCCGAAGAAAACCGGCGTCCAGAGCCCGTTGAGCGCGATCTGGAGCGACCAGAGCGCCATCGCCAGCGCATTCCCGTCACTTACGGCAACCCGCGCCCCAGCAGCGGCCATGCAGATGTATAGCGTGGTCCAGGCCACGGGGAACAGCCAGTTTGGAGGGGTCCACCACGGCTTTCTGAGCCGGTCATACCAATCTCCGGGCGGAAAGAGCCCACCGGTGGAGCCCGCGCCGAAGCAGGCCGCGAGAAAGATGATGAAGCATATCCAGATCATGTTGGCCCGCCTTTCACGCGTTGCGCGGCCCCGGTCTATCGTCATGGCCCTGTGGGGGCAACATAGCCCCGGCATGCGCGCTTTCCAGCGTGGCGGGTGTCAGCCGAGTGCCGAGCCCGCGCCGCGGACATGCCCCGTGAAGGCCGAGCGCGCCTCGGCATCGCGCGCCTTGAGCCCGGCGAGCGTGGCATATAGCGCCTCCGACCAGTCGGGCGCGGAGGAACGGCTCGCCGCTGCGTCCACGAGGAAGGCGACCTCGGGCAGAGGCTTTGCATAGATCACCGGCGAGCGCGGCATCACGAGGGTGACACCGGTGCGCAGCACCGAAAGCCCCACCCAGCCGAGTTTTTGCGCGCGCCCGGTATGCGCGCGGCGGGTGATCGCATCGTGCCGGTTGCGCCGAACCTCGGCGCCGATCCCGGCATAGATGAAGCGCGCGGCGAAGATGCCGGGCCGGCAATCGATGGGTAGCGCGCCGATCCCGGCCTCGGAACGGATATAGAGCCGCTCGGCCTCGCGCAGCAAACGGCGCGACATCTCTGCCAGTTCGGGGCGCATCCGCGGGTTGGCGAGCAGATCTGCCTCCGGGTCGAGGCCCAACTCGTCGAACCATTCGCGCGGCAGGTAGAGCCGCCCCTCGCGCGCATCCTCGCCCATGTCGCGGGCGATGTTGGTGAGTTGCATCGCCACGCCAAGGTCGCAGGCACGGGCCAGCGCATCGCGATCGCGCACGCGCATCAGCACGCACATCATCGCACCCACGGCCGAGGCCACCCTCGCGGAGTAGCCGCGCAGCTCCGAGAGCGTGGCATAACGGCGCTCCATCGCGTCCCATGCGAGCCCTTCGAGCAGGGCCTCCGGCAGGGCGCGGGGCATGTCGAATTCCTCGATGATGGAGGTGAAGGCACGGTCGGCGGGCGTGTCCTCGGGGCGGCCCGCATAGGCGCGGTCCAGCCGCTCGTGCAGGCGCAGCACCGCGCGCGACTTGGCCTGCTGAAGATCCACCGCGTCATCGGCCAGACGGCAGAAGGCATAGAGCGCCAGCGCCGGGTCGCGCAGGCGCTTGGGCAGAAGCTTCGAGGCCGCGTGGAAGGAGCGCGACCCGTGCCGGATCGCCTCTTCGCAATGGGCCATGTCCGCGGGGTCGATCATCGCTTGGCCTCCGCGTAGGTTGCCGCCGCATCCGGCACCAGCTGCGCCAGAACCTCGGCACTGGAGATCACGCCGGGCAGCCCCGCGCCGGGATGCGTGCCCGCGCCCACGAGATAAAGCCCTTGGGCCTCCTCGCTCACGTTATGCGGGCGGAAATACGCGCTTTGCAGGATGCGCGGCTCGATGGAAAACCCCGTGCCATGCGGGCTGAGGTAACGGTCGCGGAAGGTTTCGGGCGTGAAGACCTCGGAGGCCGAAAGCCGCTCGCCCAAGCCCGGCAGCAATTGCTCCTCCAGCACCGCCTGCACCTTCTGGCGGTAGCTCTCGCCGATCTCGGCCCAGTCCGCCGGGCTTTCATGGCCCAGATGCGGCACGGGCGAGAGGGCGTAGAAGGTATCGTCCCCTTGCGGCGCGGCAGAAGGGTCCGTCACCGTCGGGCGATGCACGTAGAGGCTCATGTCGTCGGCCAGCCGGCCCTTGATGAAGATGTCGCGCACCAGCCCCTTGTAGCGCGGGCCGTTGAGGATGGTGTGGTGCCCCACATCGGCCCATTCCCCGCGCGTGCCCTTGGTGCCGAAATACCAGACGAAAAGGCTCATCGACCAGCGCGTGCGCTTGAGGCGCGGCCCTGTCCAGCGCTTGCGCGGCGCGTTGCGCAGCAGCGTGTCATAGGTGTGGCCCGCATCGGCGTTCGACACCACCACATCGGCGGAGATCACCTCCCCGCCCGCAAGCCGCACACCGGTGGCGCGGCCATCCTTCAGCAGGATCTCGTCCACCTCGGCGCCCTGCCGCACAAGCCCGCCCTGCCCTTCGACCACGCCCACCATCGCCCGCGCGATCGCATCGACCCCGCCCATCGCGTAATGCACGCCGAAAGCCTTCTCGAGATGGCAGACCAGCGCGTACATGGACGTGACGTGAAACGGGTCGCCGCCGATGAAGAGCGGGTGGAAGGAGAGCGCCATGCGCAGCCGCTCGTCACGCACCCGGTCCGCCGCATGGGCATAAACCGAGCGATCCGCGCGGTACCACGCGAAGCGCGGCAGCACCTTCAGCAGGTCGGCGAAGCGGTGCATCGAACGGCGGCCCAGATCCTCGAAACCGAACCAGTAGCGCGCCTCGCTGTCCTTGAGGAACTTGCGGTAGCCCGCCACGTCGCCGGGCGAGAGCCGCGCCACTTCCGCCACCATCCGCTCGGTATCGCCGCAGGCCGAGAAGTGCGAGCCGTCGGGCCAGCGAATCTCGTAGAACGGGTCGAGCGCGCGCAGGTCCACATCGGCATCGAAGTCGCGCCCGCAGGCGGCCCAGAGCTCGCGAAAGGCCTGCGGCACGGTCACGATCGTGGGCCCGAGATCGAAGCGGTGGCCGTTCTGCCAGATGCAGGAGCCGCGCCCGCCCGGGCTGTCGAGCCGGTCGAGCACGCTCACACGGTAGCCCTTGGCGCCGAGGCGCATCGCTGCCGCGAGCCCGCCAAGGCCAGCGCCAATCACGACAGCATGGGGCGAAACCGCCTTTGCTGCGGTTACATCCAAGGCTGGGTCGGCGCGTGTCAACATGGCGCAAGTCTACATGTGTCTAGTTCAGTTGACAATCGCGTATCGCGGGCCTTTCATGGAGCGCGTAACTGTGTAAACTCTCGGCACGAGCGCCACCGGAGAAACCGCCATCCAAGTCGTTTCCCTCAGTTTTTTCCGCTTTGCCCCCGGCGCGGCCCGGCTATGGGCCTTTGCCATGATGGGGCTCGCGCGCCCGGCGATGGCGCGGGTGGAGGGCATCGGATTCTGGAAACTCTGCGGTTCGGGCACCGGCGAGGGCTTCACGCCGCTGCCCAATACCGGCGTCTACGCCATCCTCGCCACATGGCCTGATCTGGCCACCGCGCGGGCCCGCGTGGCCGAGGCGCGTATCTACCGCCGTTACCGCGCCCGCGCGGTAGAAAACTGGACGGTCTACCTGACCCCGGTGAGCGCTTGGGGCGCATGGTCGGGTCGGGCGCCCTTCACGCCCGAGCCTGACGGCGCCGCCAAGACCCCCATCGCCGCGCTCACCCGCGCCACCGTGCGCCCGGCGAAGGCGCTGCGCTTCTGGCGCCGCGTGCCGGATATCAGCAAGGTGATCGGCACGGATGAAAACGTGCTCTTCAAGATCGGCATCGGAGAGGTGCCGCTTCTTCACCAGATCACCTTCTCAATATGGCCCGATACCCGTGCCATGGCCCGTTTCGCCCGCGAAGACGGCCCTCACGCCAGTGCCATTCGCGCGGTGCGAGAGGGCAACTGGTTTCGCGAAGAGCTTTACGCGCGCTTCCATGTGGCCCATTGCGAGGGCACATGGGAGGGCCGACGCCCGCTCGAAATTCTGGATACTGCCGCATGAATACCCCCTTTCCCTTCTCCGCAATCGTCGGTCAGGACGAGATGAAATTGGCGATGATCCTCACCGCGATCGACCCGGGCCTGGGCGGCGTGCTCGTCTTCGGCGACAGGGGCACCGGCAAATCCACCGCCGTGCGTGCGCTGGCAGCGCTCCTGCCGCCGATCAGGGCCGTGGAGGGCTGCCCGGTCAATTCCGAGCGGCCTGAAGACTGCCCCGACTGGGCCAATGTCACCGCGACCGAGATCACCGAGCGCCCCACGCCCGTGGTCGACCTGCCGCTAGGCGTAACCGAAGACCGCGTGACCGGCGCGCTCGATATCGAACGGGCGCTGACGCAGGGCCAGAAGGCTTTCGAGCCGGGGCTGCTGGCGCGCGCCAATCGCGGTTATCTCTATATCGACGAGGTGAACCTGCTGGAGGATCACATCGTCGACCTGCTGCTCGACGTGGCGCAATCCGGCATCAACACGGTAGAGCGAGAGGGGCTTTCGATCCGCCACGCGGCGCGCTTCGTGCTGGTGGGCTCGGGCAACCCCGAGGAGGGCGAGCTGCGGCCGCAGCTGCTCGACCGGTTCGGGCTTTCGGTTGAGGTGCGCTCGCCCGATGACATCGCCCAGCGTGTCGAGGTGATCCGGCGCCGCGGCGCCTTCGAGACTGACACCAAGCGCTTCCTGAAAACGTGGCAGGTGGAAGATGCGAAGGTGCGCAAGGCAATCCTTGCCGCGCGCAAGGCCCTGACCAAAACTGCCTCGCCGGAGGCTGTGCTGGAGGATTGCGCCCGGCTCAGCATGGCGCTCGGGGTCGATGGGCTCAGGGGAGAGTTGACGCTCTTGCGCGCTGCCCGCGCGCTTGCAGCCTTCGAGGACTCTCCCGTGGTGGAGCGCGCGCATCTGCGCCGCGCCGCGCCGATGGCCATGGCCCACCGCCTGCGCCGCGATCCGCTCGACGAGGCGGGCTCGGGCGCAAGGGTGGCGCGCACCGTGGCGGACGTGCTCGGATGAGCGCGGCGCCGGAATGGGACCGCGCGCTCACCGCGCTCACCCTTCTGGCGCTTGATCCGGGCGGGCTTAAGGGCGCCACCTTGCGCGCCCGTGCAGGCCCGGTGCGGCAGGCGCTCGAAGGCGGGTTCACCGCCCTGCCCCTCCCGGTGCGGCGCATCCATCCGGGCCTGACCGACACGCAACTTTTCGGCGGGCTCAACGTCGCGGCTTCGTTGGCCGAGGGCCGCATGGTGCGCGATGCCGGGCTGGCGGAGACACCTTCGGCGCTGGTGCTGCCTATGGCCGAGCGCTGCCCCTCGGGGCTTTCCGCCCGGCTGGGGCAAGTGCTAGACGCCGACACTGGCCACGCGCTCATCCTTCTCGACGAGGGTGCCGGCCCAGAGGAAGCCGCGCCCGAAGGCCTCACCGAGCGGTTGGCCTTCCATGTCGATCTCTCGGAAACCCGCGCCACGCAGGCACGGCTCCGCCTTCCCGCGCCGGCCGATCTAGATGCCGCCCGCGCCCGACTCGCAAAGGCGCGGCCCCGCGCCGAAGATGCCGAGACGCTGGTCGCGCTGGCCGCGCGCTTCGGCATCTCCAGCCTACGCGCCCCGCAGCTGGCGCTCCGCGCCGCCCTCGCGCTCGCCGCGCTCGACGGGCGCAGGAGCCCCAATGACGACGATCTCCGGGCCGCTGCGGAACTCGTCTATCCCGCCCGCGCCACGCTCTTCCCGGAAGAGCCCGAGCCGGATGCTGAAGAACCCGAGGCGGAAGAGCCCGAAAGCACGGAAGACAAAGGCGAGGACGCGGGCGAAAGCCAGCCCGACACGATCCCCGATGAGCTGTTGGTGGAGGCCATCGCGGCGCTCCTGCCGCCCGATCTCCTCGAGCGGCTGCAAGCCCGCGCGCGGCGGCGCGGGGCGCAAGGCTCCGGCGCGGGTGCGCGGCGCATCGCCAACCGGCGGGGCCGCCCCCTGCCTCCACGGCCCGGCCACCCCGATGGGCGTGCGCGGGTCGATATCATCGCAACGCTGCGCGCCGCTGCCCCGTGGCAGCCCCTGCGCCGCGCGGCACGCGACGCTGCGGGCACGGGCGGCACCGCCCCCAAGCTCATCATCCACCCTGCCGATATCCGGCTCAAGCGCTACGAGGAGCGCTCCGACCGGCTGGTGATCTTCACCGTCGACGCCTCCGGTTCAGCGGCAATGGCGCGGATGGCCGAGGCCAAGGGCGCGGTGGAGCTGATGCTCGCCCAGGCCTATGCCAAGCGCGACCAGGTGGCACTGGTGGGGTTCCGGGGCGAGGGGGCGGAGATCCTGCTTTCGCCCACGCGTTCGCTGGTGCAGGCCAAAAGGCGCCTTGCCGGCCTGCCCGGTGGCGGCGGCACGCCGCTGGCCTCGGGCCTTCGCGCGGCGCTGGAGCTTTCCGAACTGGCCCGCGTCCGCGGCCTCACGCCCACGCTGGCCGTGCTGACCGACGGTCGCGCCAATATCGCGCTCGACGGACGCCCCGGCCGCGGCCCCGCGCGTGAAGACGCCCAGGCGATGGCGCGCCGCCTCGGAGCCGCCGGTCTCACCGCAGTGGTGATCGACACCGCCGCCCGCCCCGGCCCGGAAGGCGCTTCGCTCGCGGGCTGGATGGGCGCGCGCTACCTCGCCCTGCCCCGCGCCGATGCCGCGCGCATCTCCGCCGCCACCGACGCGGCGCTCGCGGACTGAGCGCCGTGGATTGGGCGCGCGACCTGCCGACTTGGCCCCTTAATGCCCAGTCCCGCCGCATCGCCCATCGCCCGCACCAATGGCACGTGCAGGAGATGGGCGAAGGCCCGGTGCTGCTGCTCCTGCACGGCGCGGGCGCGAGCACCCATAGCTGGCGCGCGATGATCCCCCGGCTGTCCGAGCGCTTCCGCGTCGTGGCGCTCGATCTTCCCGGGCAGGGCTTCACCCGCGCGGGCACCCGTAACCGCTCGGGCCTCGGGCCCACCGCTGAGGACATCGCCTCGCTCTGCGCCCATGAGGGCTGGCAGCCCGTCGCCATCGCCGGGCATTCCGCCGGCGCCGCCATCGCCCTCGCACTCGCCGAGCGGCTCGCGCCCGCCCCCGCGCTCATCTGCCTCAATGCCGCGCTCGACCGCTTCGACGGCGTGGCGGGCTGGCTCTTCCCGATGCTTGCCAAGGTGCTCGCGCTCAACCCCTTCACGGCGATGGCCTTCACCATGGGAGGCAACCCGGTGGCGCGCGCACGCAGGCTGATCGAAAGCACCGGCTCGACCCTCGACGACGAGGGGCTCGCGCTCTACGGCAGGCTCCTCTCCGACAGGCCCCACGTGGAGGGCACGCTGCAGATGATGGCGCAATGGAACGTCGATGCGCTGGCCCGCAGGCTCGGCACCATCCCGGCGCCCACGCTCTTTCTCACCGGAGCGCGCGACCGCGCCGTGGCCCCTTCGATTTCGGCGCGCGCCGCCCTGTCGATGCCGCATGCGCAGCACGTCGATCTCCCCGGTCTCGGCCACCTCGCGCATGAGGAAGCGCCAAAGGAAACCTCAGCACTGATGCTCGACTGGCTCGCGAAAGAGACCTGAAGCGCCAAGCAACGTCAGAGCGCGCCCACAGCCACAACCTAAGAACAAGCAAGGCTGCAAGAGCAACTTAATTGATCGAAAAGTGGTGCCCGGGGGCGGAATCGAACCACCGACACGAGGATTTTCAATCCACTGCTCTACCCCTGAGCTACCCGGGCACGGGGAACGGCGCTGCCGTTCGGGTGGAGGCGTTCTAGGCGAGGTTCGGGGGCGTGTCCAGAGGCTTCGGGCAGATTTCAGTGCGGTTTTTGCGGGCCGCGTTCCAGCTCGTCGGTGGCGCGTTCGGCATCCTCGGGGTCTTCGGAGGCAACGGCGTAATCGCCGCGCATCCAGCGGCCCAGATCCACATCCGCGCAGCGCGCCGAGCAGAAGGGCCGGTAGCGCGTCACGGCGGCTTTTCCGCAGATCGGACAGCTCATTGCAAGACCTCCCCGAGCGGCACCCTGTCGCGCTTGCGCTGAAGCTCGTAATGGCCGAGGGGCGTCCAGCCCACCAGCGCCGTCTCGGTTGTGTCGCGGCGGAAGGCGGCGCGGAGCGCGCTTTCGAACTGGCGTCGGTCTTTCTTCACCATCGGCGCAAGGTCGAGCGTGATCTGCCCGCCGAGGCCACGCAGGCGCAGGAGGCGGGGCAGATCCCTGGCGGCTGCCAGATTGGCCTTGAGGCCGGCGGCCGGCGAGGTGTCGCCGCCAGTGTTGATATCGACGGCCACCAGCGCACGGGTGGGTTCGATGAAGATCTGCCCGCCGCCGGGCAGAGGCGTGGCCGGGGTTGCGAGCTGCTCCACCGCGTCGAGCACACCGTGGCGGGCGAACGCGTCGGGCTCGGCTTCCACCTGCGCGTCCATCGTCCAGTCGCGCCAGGCGAGCGCATGGGGGCCGTCGCCATCGAGCAGTTTCTCGGGGCCGTCGCCGGCATCGCCCAGCACCTGTGCGGCCAGGTCGAGCATCGCGACGATATCGCTTGCGATCTCCTCTTCCGCGGCGCCTTCGGAGGCCGAGCGCAGGATGAGGCCCATGCCCGCACCGGCCCCGGTTTCCGCCATCGTGTCATGTGCGATCTCGAGCAGCCGGTCGCGCTCCTCCTCATCGCGGATCGCGCGCGAGACGTTGAGGCCCGGCGCTTCTGGCGTGACGATCGCGAAGCGGCTCTTGAAAAGCAGCTTCTGCGTGACCGGCATGGCCTTGCCCGGCTCGGCATGGCCCGTGACCTGCACAAGAAGCTGCGCGCCGGGCGCCAGCCCTTTGACCTGCCTGAGAAAACAGGTGCCGTCGGGCGTTTCGAGGAACATCCCGCCCTGCCCCTTCACCGGGCGACCTGCACGGGCGCGGTAGATGGTGCCTGGGCGCGGCGCGTCGCCGTCGATCAGAAGGTCGCTCAGCCGGCCCTCCTCGATCAGCGCCGCCGCCTCGCGGCCCGCGATCTCGCCAAGGCAAATCAGGTTGCCTTTCATGTCATGCCCTCCCAGAGCGGATAGCCCGCAGCCTGCAGAAGCCCCGCCGTTTCCGCGAGCGGCAGCCCCACCACGGCGGTGAAGGAACCCCGGATCCACGGGATCAAGGCGCCGGCGGGGCCCTGAATGCCGTAGCCGCCCGCCTTGCCCTGCCAATCGCCCGTGGCGAGATAGCCGGCGAGCTCTTCCTCCGAAAGCCGTTTCATGCGCACCACCGTCACCACATCGCGTTCCCAGAGCCGCTCGCCCCGCCGTACCGCCAGGGCGGTGATCACCTGATGCCGCCGCCCCGACAACTGGCGCAGGAAACGCGTGGCCTCGGCTGCGTCTTCGGGCTTGCCGAGAATCCGGCGCCCGAGCGCCACGGTTGTGTCGGCGGAGAGCACGATCTCGCCCGGTTCGGCCGAGATGGCACGGGCCTTCTCCCGGGCCATGCGCTGGCAATAGGGGCGCGGCAGCTCGGCCTTGCGGGGCGTTTCGTCGATCTCGGGAGGGCGGATCTCGTTGGCCACCACGCCGAGCTGCGCGAGCAATTCGCGCCGCCGCGGGCTGCCGGAGCCCAGAATCAATCGGGGGCGCGCCATCTCAGGCCCCGCCCCGCAGAAAGCGTGGTAAGTTCCGTGAATAAAAGGGCATGTAGCCCTTACTTGAAGCGGTAGTTGATCCGACCCTTGGTCAGATCGTAGGGTGTCATTTCGACTTGCACCTTGTCGCCTGCCAGAACCCGGATGCGGTTCTTGCGCATCTTCCCTGCCGTATGTGCGATGATCTCATGGCCGTTTTCAAGCTCGACCCGGAATGTCGCATTCGGCAGGAGTTCCTTCACGACACCGGGAAATTCGAGCGTATCTTCCTTGGCCATGGTCTCTCCTTCGTTGATCGCTCCGCCAAACCGCGGAACGCCGCTTAAATGAGCGCTTTCGATCCTTTTTTCAAGGCTTTTCGTCACATCAGCCGGATTGTCTCGGGCGCACCCGCGCGCGGGTCCTGCTCGGTCCAGTGGGTGCGGCCCAGCACCCGGCCATCGGCGCGCACATGGGCGATGGCCTCGCGATCGACCTCGGCATAGGTCCAGCCCGGCGTGCCGAGCGTTCCTTCGGCCAGCACGCCCGTGGCCGGGAAGCCGGTATCTGGCGGGCCGAAGACGCCGCCCATCCCGGTGTTGGAATCCACGTGCGGGCAGGCCGGGTATTCGCCGACGAGCGAGGCCATCACGCTCACGCATTGCGCCTCGAGCGCGCGGGCCATCGCCCCGATGCGCACCCGCCAATAGCCCGAGAGCGCCTCGGTGCAGGAGGGGACGAGCAGCAGATCCACATCGCTCAGCGCGCGGCCAAGAAGGGGAAATTCGCTGTCATAGCAGATCAGGATGCCGATCTTGCCCAGATCGGTTTCGAAGACCCGCAGAGGCCCGCCGCCCACGACCTGCATGGGCTCGCGCTCATAACGGGTCATGATCTGCTTGTCCTGCACGCCCACGGCGCCGCTGGGCGAGAAGAGCTTGGCGCGGTTCACCGGGCGGGCGCCGAAGGCCTCGTCGTAGACCGGCGCGGACGCCCCGAGAATATGCACCCCGTAGCGCTGAGCGAGTTCCACATGCAGCGCATCCGCCTCGGGCATCACATCGGAGACGGCGCGCAGCGAGGCCTCGTTATCGGCCGCGGCGTTGTCGCCCGCCAGAGTGACGAATTCCATCGCGCCATATTCGGGGAAGACAAGCAGCTCGGCCCCGTTCTGCGCCGCCTCGGCCACCCAGGACTCGATCTTGGCGGCGAAATCGGCGAAGCGGGTGAACGGATCGAGCGGATAGGCGGCGGTGGCGACTTTCATTCGGGGTTCCTCGGACTCTGTGGATGAATTGGCATCTTGTCGGTTTTGGTAACGCTCATGGCATGATCTGTACATGACCTCCGCGACCAGATCGGATTTTCACGTCAGTTCCTCGCCTGCGGGTTCGGGCCGAAGCGCCTCGCGCTGCAACCGCACGGGGATCTCGCGACCGAGCCTCAGCAGGTGCGCCATGTAGGGTTTCTCGGCATCGTCGGTGCGAATCGCGGCGTAGAGCCGTTTGGTCACGCCCTTCGAGGTGAGCGGCAGGGTCACGAAATCGCCGCTCATTCGTTGCTCGCGCAGCACCCAGTCGGGGAGCACGGCCACGCCACGCGCCGAGGCCACCAGAAGCAATATCACGGCGGTCAGTTCCACCTGCCGCACCGCGCGCGGCTCGACCCGTGCGGGCGTGAGGAGTTCGGTGAAGACATCGAGCCGGGTGCGATCGACCGGGTAGGTGATGAGCGTCTCGGCCCGAAGGTCTTCGGCCTCGATGAAAGTTCTTGAGGCCAGCGGATGATCGGCCGCGGCCACGAAGAGCGGCTCGTAATCGAAGAGCGGGCGAAACTCGACGCCCGGCAACTCCTCCGGATCGGAGGAGATCACGAGGTCCACCTCTTCCTTCTGCAGCGCAGGCAGCGCATCGAAGGCGAGGCCCGGGCGAATATCCACATCCACGTCGCCCCAAGCCTTGCGGAAACGCTCGAGCACCGGGAAGAGCCATTCGAAACAGGCATGGCATTCGATGGCAATGTGCATCCGCCCCGCCGAGCCGCGTCGGAGCCCGTCGAACTCGGCCTCCAGTGCCTCGATCTCGGGCAGAACCTTCTCGGCCACGCGCAAGAGCCGCATCCCCGCCGCCGAAAGCCGCAGGGGCTTGGAGCGCCTTACGAAAAGCTCCACCCCGGCCTGATCCTCCAGCCCCTTTATCTGGTGGCTCAACGCCGATTGGGTGATGTGCAGAAGTTCCGCCGCCCGCGCCAGCCCGCCCGCCTGATGGATCGCCCGGATCGTGCGGAGATGGCGGAAATCGATGTGCATTATTAGCCAGCCTCATTCAAACCATGAAATTTATGAAGTTGTCTCACATGCGCGCGCCTGCGACAAGAGCCTCGACCACCGCTCAAAGGACCACCTCGCATGACCCTGCCCACACCCACCGTATCGTTCGAATTCTTCCCGCCGCGCTCGCTGGAAGCCTCTTTCAAGCTCTGGGATACCGTGCAGGCGCTCTCGCCGCTCGGGCCCGAATTCGTGTCGGTCACCTATGGCGCGGGTGGCACCACGCGGGAGCTGACCCGCGAGGCAGTGGGCACGCTTCACAAGGCCTCCGGGCTCAACGTGGCGGCGCATCTCACCTGCGTCGATGCGAGCCGCGAGGAGACATTGGGCATCGCAAAGGGCTTCGCCGAAGCCGGTGTGCGCGAGATCGTGGCGCTGAGGGGCGACCCACCCAAGGGCGCGGCAGGGTTCGTTCCGCATCCCGAAGGCTTTGCCGACAGCTGCGAGCTCATCTCCGCGCTGGCCGAGAGCGGTGATTTCAAGATCCGCGTGGGGGCCTATCCGGAGAAACACCCCGAGGCCGCCGACAGCCGGGCCGATATCGACTGGCTCAAGCGCAAGATCGACGCGGGCGCCTCGGAGGCGATCACGCAGTTCTTCTTCGACGCAGATACCTTCTTTCGTTTCCGCGATGCATGCGTGAAAGCCGGAATCGACGCTCCGATCCTGCCCGGCATCCTGCCCATCGAGAACTGGCAGGGCGCACGGCGCTTCGCATTGGCCTGCGGGACGACGATCCCGGCATGGCTCGAGAATGCCTTCGACAAGGCCGAGCGCGACGGCCGCACCGACCTGCTGGCCATCGCGGTGGCGACCGAGCTTTGCTCTAAGCTGATCGAAGGCGGAGTGGAGCACATGCATTTCTACACGCTCAACACGCCCGATCTCACGCGCGACATCTGCCACGCGCTCGGCCTGCGCTCGAAGGTTGAGCTGCGCGACGTCGCCTAACAAGGCCCTTCCGAGAGCCGCGCGCGCTTCCGGCTTGTGCGCGCGGCGCCCGGGTGGCACGTAAGGTGGCAAAAAGGGGTTGCCCATGCCGCCGTTTCACGCCCGCTCGCTCGAGGAATTGCCCGACGAGGCCGATCTGCTCTCGCGCTCCGGGCTCGAGTTCATGCAGGACATCGCCGAGGGCCGGCTTGCCGGCCCGCCCATCGCGCAGACGCTGGGCTTCTGGCTCACCGAGGTTTCGGAAGGGCGCGTGGTGTTCGAGGGCAAGCCGGAATTCCGCGTGACGAACCCGCTCAGGGGGGTGCATGGCGGCTGGTACGGCACCCTGCTCGACAGTTGCATGGCCTGCGCGGTGATGACGACGCTGGCCAAGGGCCAAGCCTATACCACACTGGAATACAAGGTGAATATCACACGAGCCGTGCCGCTGGGCATGCGCGTGCGGGCGATCGGGGTTGTCGCGCATGCCGGACGTCGGATGGGGGTGGCCTCGGGCGAGATCAGGGGCGTGGAGGATGGCAAGCTCTACGCGACCGGCTCGACCACCTGCCTTGTGATGTCGGTGCAGGGTTAGGGCAGGCTGCTGCAGCGCTGGATCGGGCTTTAGTAGAAATTGGAACTGAGCGTTCCCGCGCGGCATCAAGGGCGAAGCCCGCCGGGCGATCGCTGGGCCGCCCCCACGGCCCGGCGGTTGGGAGACACCAGCGCATCGCACGGGTCTTTTGCGGATTTGGCATACATAAAACGCTGCCGAAAGACCGTCGGATCGCCGCGCCGCGGCCCAGCAATCGCGCGGCTCCTCACGGAGTGGTGGAACGCCCGCTCAAGGCCGTTGCCTCCACAATCAGCCAGCTCCGCCCGGTCCCGCGCCGAGTATGAAAGTCGGCCCCCTCAATGCACCGCCGCCCCTCCCGGCAAATGCAGGTCGCGCCCGCGCACGCTCTCGTGCAGGCGCTCCGAGCGGTCCTGCCCGGGCCTGCGTGCCGCGCGGAGCAGAAAGATCTTGCCCCAGCCCCGCCACGTGCCGCTCGAGGGCGCCTCCGCGTCGCAGGGAAACCGTGCGCGCCAGCCCTCGGGCAGCGGCACCTCGCAGGCCTCGAGCTTCTCCAGCATCCAGACGAGCGGGATGTTGGCCAGTTGCCGCGCAGGCTCGAACCCGCCCAGCTGCCCGCCCACATCACCGTGGCTGCCGATGAACCACACCTGCTCCACCCGGCCCTGAAAGCCCGGCGGGGTCTCCCACATCACCGGCGCGTAAACCTGCCGCGTCTCGTCGAGCGCGAGCGCATGGTAACCCCGCCGGATCACCGCGCCGAGCTGATGGTTGTGAAAGGCATGGGCAGGCTCCGTCCAGCGCCAGAGGATCGGCACGCGCAGGCCCAAAGCCTTCACCGTATCCCAGACGCCCATCATCTCGATCTCGACCTTCGGGTGGCAGTTGGCCGCCGCGAAGGCCTTGAGCACCGCGCCGGGCCGCTCGGACTGGTAGTGGCGATAGGCCGTCAGGATGTTGCGCTCGGTCGCTTCTCGCGCCCGCAGCAGGCCCACATGATCGATGATGCCCGCGAGCGAGCGCGCCGCATAGGCGCCGCGCGAATACCCCATCAGGATGATCCGGTCGCCCTCGCGGTAGCGGCTGGCGAGATAGCCATAGGCCCGCCGGATCTGCCGGTTGATGCCCCGGCCCAGCAGGACATCCCCGGTCGAGCGCCAGTCGATCCATTGCACGCCCGCCTCGTAGTAGAGCGAAAGCCGCGCTCCACTCATCTCGCTCAGGAGCTTGTAGGCGAGGCCGGCATTGCTTTCGCAGCCCGGCTCGAGCGAAGACATGGTGCCGTCGAGAATGATCACATGGGTGACCCGCCCGCGCGCGCCCCTGTAGCTCGATCGCCCCTGCCGCAGGCCGGGTCGGACAAGGTGGAATAGCCGTTTAGCCCATCTCTGCCATTGCATCGTTCAGCATCGTCCATACGCGCTGGGGCGTGAAGGGCATATCCGCCTGCCGCACCCCGCGCTGCCACAGCGCATCGGCCACGGCATTGGCCGCCGCCGCCATCGCGCCAACCGTTCCCGCCTCGCCGCAGCCCTTCATCCCCATAACGTTGGCGGTGGAGGGCACGGGCTCGGAATGAAACGCGATCATCGGCAGATCGTTCGCCCGCGGCATCGCGTAATCCATGAAAGAGGCGGAAAGAAGCTGGCCATCCGCGTCGTAGGCCACGCGCTCCCAGAGCGCCTGCCCGATGCCCTGCACCGAGCCACCATGCACCTGCCCCTCGGCCAGCATGGGGTTGATGAGATTGCCGAAATCATCCACCACCGTGTAGCGCTCGAGCGCCACGTGGCCGGTTTCCGGGTCTACCTCCACCTCGGCCACATGCACCCCGTTGGGGTAGGAGCGGCCCGGGAGCGTGGCGGTTTCCTCGTGCACGAGCAGATCGGTGCGCTGATCTTCGCGGGCCATCCGCGCGGCCTCGAGGAAGGTCGGCGTGAGGTTGGAACCGGGCGCGCGGAATGTCTCGTCGTCGAATGTCACTTCTTCGGGGGCAACGCCCATCTTCTCGGCGAGGTAGGCGCCGAACACCTCCACCATCCTGCCCACGGTGGCGAGCGTGGCGTTGTTCTGCGTGGTCACCGAGCGCGAGCCGCCGGTGCCGCCGCCCTGCTTGATGAGGTCAGTGTCACCCTGCACCACGCGGATAGCCTCCACCGGGATGCCCGTCTGATCCGAGAGAAACCGGGCATAGGCTGTCTCGTGCCCCTGCCCGTTCGATTGCGTGCCTACGTAAATCGACACCGTGCCATCCTCGTGAAACTCCACCTTCGCCGTTTCGGTGGGATTTCCGAGGATAGCCTCGATGTAATAACAAAGCCCCAAGCCGCGCAGCTTGCCCCGCGCCTCGCTTTCGGCCCGGCGCGCCTCGAAACCGGCCCGGTCTGACTCGCGTTCGGCACGTGCGAGAAGCCGGCCGAAATCGCCGACGTCATAGGTTTCGCCCACGACCGACTTGTAGGGAAACTGCTCGGGCTTGATGAAGTTGCGCCGGTGCAGCTCCCACACATCCACGCCCAGCTCGCGCGCCGCGCGGTCCATGATCCGCTCGAGCGCATAGATCGCCTCGGGCCGGCCCGCGCCGCGATAGGCATCCACTTGCGTGGTGTTGGTGTAGAACCCCTCGACGCGCATGAACGCCCTCTGGATATCGAAGACGCCCGGCATCACCTTGGAGAAAAGCACCGACTGGATCGGCTGCGCCAGACCGCTGTTATAGGCGCCGAGATTGCAGCGCGTTTCGACCTTGTAGGCGGTGATCCGGTGATCTGCATCGAAGGCGAGGGTGAGGTCGTGCTCGAGGTCGCGGCCCGCATTGTCGCTCAGCATGGTCTCGGAGCGGTCGGCCATCCAGCGCACCGGGCGGCCCAGCATACGCGCGGCTTGCCCGACGAGATAGGTTTCGGGATAATCGGGCGCCTTGGTGCCGAAACCGCCGCCCACATCGGGGATCGTCACGCGGATATCCTCCGGCGCCATGCCGTAGATCTTGGCCGCGTTGCGCTTGGTGTTCCAAACGCCCTGCCCCGAGAAACTCAGGTGCAGCCTGTCGCCATCCATTTCGGCCCATGCGCCGCGCGGCTCCATCGGGTTGGAGATGATCCGGTTGTCTTCCACGGTCAGCCGCACCACATGCGCGGCCTCGGCAATCGCAGCCTCGGTGGCCTCCTCGTCGCCAAGGGCCCAATTGAAGGCGCGGTTTTCGGGCACATCGTCGTGCAGCGCCACATCCGTTGGCGCGAGCGAAAGCGCCACCGGCAAATCGCGATACTCCACCTCAATGAGCTCCGCCGCATCGCGCGCCTGGTTGAGCGTCTCGGCCACCACCATCGCCACGATCTCGCCCACGAAACGCACACGCCCCTCGGCCAGAAGCGGGCGGCGCGGGTTGGCGCCCTTGGTGCCGTCGCGATTGTCTACCAGCACGGCGGCGAGCCCCTCGGTGACACCCGCATCGCGCAACCCCTCGGCATCGAGCACAAGGTGCACGCCCTCGGCGGCGCGCGCCTCCTCGAGGCTCATCGCGTCGATCTCGGCATGGGCAACGGGGGAGCGCAGGAACCAGATACGAAGCGCATCGGCGGGCGCGCTGTCGTCCATGTAGGCGCCGTGGCCGGTGAGAAAACGCTGGTCTTCAACGCGCGTCGCCGCTTGGCTTCTGCCGAATTTCTCCATCCAGGGGCTCCTTTCGCGCATGGCTTGTCCGTTGCCTGCGACCCTAGCCCCTCAGCCCGCCTTGTCCAGAGCCGATCCCGACGCGACCCGCGGAAGCCTAACGCGTTGCGAGACGGCCCGGTTCCCCGGCATCGGCCAAGGGCGCCTCCTCGAGCGCGGCCACCGTCACCACCTCGCCCGGCCCGTAGCCGTTGAACCCGGTGGCGAGGCTCTGCGCATAGGCGCCCAGCCCGTCGAAGAGCACGTAATCGCCCTCCTCCATGTCGGCGGGCAGGCCGATCTCGCCCGGCAGCCTGTCGACGCTGTCGCAGGTGGGCCCGAAGACAACGCGCGCAACGGGCTCCCCGCGGCGCGGCGTCCCGTCCGGCGCCAGAACCCGCAGGCGGTCGCTGCAGGGCATGTCGCGCAGCTCGTGCAGGCCGCCATAGAGCCCGTCGTTGAGAAACACCGCACCGCTCTCGCGGAGCGCCTTGACCCGGGTGCAGAGCGTCACCGCCTCGGCCACCATCGCCCGGCCGGGCTCGCAGACCAGCGCGGGCGCGTCATGGCCGAAAGCCTCAACCCGCGCCCGCCCGATCTCGCCAAAGATTGCCTCGAGATCAGGTGCTTGGCCCGAGCGATGCGCCGCGAAACCACCACCCACGTTGAGCCGGCCGACCCGCACACCGGCCGCGCGCGCCACTTGCGCCGAGGCCGCGATATAGGCGCCCCATGCGGAGGGTGCCGCGCATTGCGTGCCGGGATGAAAGGTGATCGCGGGGCGAAAGCCCATGGCCGCGACCTGCCGAAGAAGCTCCGTGGCCGCTTCGGGCCCAGCCCCAAATTTCTCGCCGAAATCATAGGCCCCGCCCGTCACCGGCAAGGCGAGCCGCACGGCGATTTCCGTCTCGCGCGGCAGGGGCGCGAGCTTGGCCAGTTCGCCAGGCGCATCCACCGAGCAGGAAACCACGCCGACCGCGCGCGCCGCCGCGACTTCGGCAACCGAACGCACGGGGTTGTTGTAATGCAGAACCGCGCCCGGGCAGACGGCGCGCACGGCGCGCATCTCCTCGCGGCTCGCCACATCGAAGGCCGAGATGCCCGCCGCCGCGAGATTGGCCAGCACCGCCTCCTCGGGGTTGGCCTTGACCGCGTAGCTCACCAGCCCCGGAAACCCCGCCTGGAACCGCCGCGCCGCCGCCTGCAGCGCCTTGGGCGCGAAGTAGAACAGCGCCGCATCCGGCCGCACTCGCGCGATGTGCTCCTGCGGGGTGGAAAATGTGGATCTTTCGCGCATCGCCTGGTGTCCTCGCCTGTCGCCTCGGGTCGTCTTTTCTTCAGTTTCACGCGGAAAGCCGTCGATTTCACGCGTCACTTCGTATAATCCGAAGGTCAGTTTCGGCGGATCACCCGGGAAAGCATGCAAACAGACGAAACAGACAAGGCCTTGCTCGCGCTCCTGAAGGAGAACGCCCGCGCCCCGGTGGCCACGCTCGCGCGCCGGCTGGGGCTTGCGCGTACCACCGTGCAGGCGCGGCTCGAGCGGCTCGAAACCACCGGCGTGATCAAGGGCTACACGCTCCGGCTCGACGAGGGGATGCGCTCGCCGATCCGCGCCACGGCGCTGCTCTCGATCGAGCCGCGCAGCGCACCTGCGGTGCTCGCCCGGCTCTCCTCGCTGCCGGGTGTGCGCGTGGTGCATACGGCTTCGGGGCGGTGGGATCTGGTCGTGGGGCTGGAGGCCGAAACCACCGCCGATCTCGACGACACGCTCGACCGGATCGGCGAGAGCAAGGGCGTGCGCAGTTCGGAAAGCCTGATCCACCTGTCGACCAAGCTCGACAGGCGGGGCTGACAGGCGCCGCTCTAGGCTTTCTCGGGCGGCGCGCCGCCCTCGAAGCGGTTGCCGTTGACATAGTCGCAGGGTGCTTCCTGCATCTGCAGGTGCAGGCCTTCGCCGGTATAGGGATGGGCGCGGGCGAGATCCTCGTCGACCTCGATGCCGAGGCCCGGCGCCTCGGGCGGGGTGATGAAACCGCCCTCCACGCGGATCGAACCCTTGATGAGCGCGTCGTGGAAGGGGGTCTCGATCGTTTCGCACATGAGCAGGTTGGGGATGGAGGCGGCGAGGTGGATATTGGCCGCCCATTCCACCGGCCCGGCATAGAGATGCGGGGCCATCTGGGCGTTGTAAACCTCTGCAATCGCTGCTGTTTTCTTCATCTCCCAGATGCCGCCGGCGCGGCCGAGGGCGGGCTGGAGGATGGTGGCGGCGCCGGAGCGCAGGAGGGGGGCGAACTCGGCCTTGGTGGTGAGCCGCTCGCCGGTGGCGATGGGGATGCGCACGGCGCGGGCCACCTTGGCCATCTCCTCTACCGCGTCGGGCGGGATCGGCTCTTCGTACCAGAGCGGCGAATAGGGCTCGAGCGCCTGCCCCAGCCGGATCGCGCCTGCGGTGGTGAACTGCCCGTGCGTGCCGAAGAGCAGATCGGCCCTGTCGCCCACCGCCTCGCGGATCGCCCGGCAGAAGGCCACCGATTGCGAGATATCCGACATCGCGGGCATATGGCCGCCGCGCAGCGTGTAGGGGCCCGCCGGGTCGAACTTGACGGCCGTGAAACCGCGCGCCAGACACGCGGCGGCACTTTCGGCGGCCATCTCGGGTGAGCTCCAGAAGGCGGAAATATCATGTTTTTCAAGCGGATAGAGATAGGCATAGGCGCGGATACGCTCGTTCATCCGACCGCCGAGAAGCGCCCAGACAGGCCGCCCGCGCGCCTTGCCGAGAATATCCCAGCAGGCGATCTCGAGGCCCGAGAAGGCCCCCATAACGGTGAGGTCTGGGCGCTGGGTGAACCCGCTGGAATAGGCGCGGCGAAACATCAACTCGATGTTCTCGGGGCTCTCGCCCGCCATGTGCCGCGCGAAGACATCCTCGATCACCGCGCGCATCGCCTCGGGGCCGATGGTGGAGGCGTCGCACTCGCCCCAGCC
>JAVKDQ010000029.1:0-6162 GCA_040222155.1 Roseovarius sp. | reverse complement strand
CCACCGCGCGGCGCCCGGCCGGGCGAGGTTGCGCCGGGGGCTCTGCCCCCGGACCCCCGGAGGTATTTCGGCCAAGAAGAAGCCGGGGAGGATTTTTGGGCAGACTGTTCGGGCAGACTTCGCAGGCTGGGCTCTCACGCGGGCCAGGGCAGCGAATAGGTCTTGACGTTGGTGAAGAACCGCATGGCCTCCTGCACCCCTTCCTTCACACCGTTGCCGCTGTCCTTGATGCCGCCGAAGGGCGACATCTCGATGCGGTAGCCGGGTTGCTCCCAGATATTGACGGTGCCCACCTCGAGACCCTCGATGAATGCGATGGCGCGGGTGAGGTCGTTGGTGCAGACGCCCGAGGAGAGGCCGAAGGGCGTGCCGTTGGAGATGGCCATCACCGCCGCGTCGTCATCGGGCACGCGGATGATGGGCACGATCGGGCCGAAGGTTTCCTCCATCACCAGTGCGCTTTCATGCGGCACATGATCGACGACGATCGGCGGCAGGAGCGCGCCATGCCGCCCCGGATGGTAGAGCACCTTCGCGCCCGCCGCCTCGGCCTCGAAGACGCGCGTCTCGAAGAGCGCCGCAGCCTCGGCATGGATCACGCAGCCAAGTTGCGTCTCGGGGTCCATCGGGTCTCCGAAGCGGAGCGCTTTCGCGCGCTCGAGCACCAGCGGAACGAAGGTCTCGGCCACGCTCTCCTGCACGAGGATGCGCTTGACGGCGGTGCAGCGCTGGCCCGAATTGCCAGTCGCTCCCGCCACGGCGAGGGCAGCGGCGCGCTCCAGATCGGCCTCGGAGAGGTCGTTCAGCACGATGAGCGGGTCGTTGCCGCCGAGCTCCAGCGCGCAGCGCTTGTAGCCGGCCTTCGCGGCGATCATCTTGCCCACGGGCACGCCGCCGGTGAAGGTGATGATGTCGATATTCGGGTTGGTGATCATCTCCTCGCCGATATCGCCGGGCCAGCCCGTGACCACCTGGAACATCTCGGGCGGCAGCCCGGCCTCGTAGAGGATATCGGCCAGCGCCAGCGCGGTGAGCGGCGTGAGCTCGGTGGGTTTGCAGACCATGCAGTTGTTGGTGGCGATCGAGGGCGCGATCTTGTGCGCCACCATGTTGAGCGGGTGGTTGAAGGGGGTAATGGCCGAGATCGCCCGCACCGGCTCGCGCTTGGTGTAGATCTTGCGTTCCTTGCCCTGCGGGGTGAGATCGCAGGAGAAGATCTGCCCGTCGTCCAGAAGCGCCATCTGGCCCGCAAAGGTGAAGACGTCGCAGGCCCGCCCTGTCTCGTAAAGCGCGTGCTGCTGGCAGATGCCCAGCTCCAGCGTGAGCCAATGCGCGAGCCAGTCGCGGCGCGCGCGGATGAGCTCGGCCGTGCGCAGCAAAATCTGCTGGCGCGCGTGGCGGCTGAGCCTGGGGCGGTAGGCGGCGGCGATCTCGAAGGCGCGCGCGGCATGCTCTGCGCAGCCCGCGGGCACGGTGCCCACCACCTCGTCGGTATAGGGGTAGCGCACCTCGATCACCTCGTCGGTGAAGACATGCTCGCCGCCGATCCGCATGCCCTCGTGGCGCGGCTCCGCATCCTTCATCGCCTCGCTCCTCATTGCGCGGCCGCCGTGGCGGCATAGAAAAACGCATCGAAGTTGCGCAGGTCGGGCGCCTGCGGCAGCGCCAGCTTGCGGTTGACGATGAAGGGCACCACCTGCTCGGTCAGCCCTCCGTGGCTGCGCAAGGGCTCCTTGAGCGCGGCAAGGTCGTGGCGGGCGGCGGAGGTGCCGAGCGTCATCGGGCCGGTGGAGAGGATCACCACGTCGCCGATCCGGTCGCCCGGCAACTCGAACCGGCGCACGGCCTCGGCGCGGGGCATGGCCTCGGCGATGCCCTGCACCTCTTCGAGCCGTGCGCAAAGCGCCTCGGCACCGGAGCCCTCGGGCAGGTAGGCGGTGGCGAAGGAGCCGAGCGCACCGTGATGCACCACGTAGGGGTCGGTGATGGGCAGAATCACCCGCGCGGCGCCCGCGCCCAGCCAGCCATCGAGCAGATCCTGCAGGTAGATCACGTTGGGGCGGCCTTGCGCATCGTGCTTGGGCTTCATCCCGTGATCGGCGGTCAGCACCAGCGCCGCGCCGCTGGCATCGATCTCGCCGAGGTAGCGATCGACCATCGCGTGGAAGTCGAGCGCGCCCTGCTCCTCGGGGGCGAACTTGTGCTGGATGTAATCGGTGGTGGAGAGATACATCACCTGCGGTTCCCAGTCGCGCAGGAGCTTCACACCCGCCGCGAATACGAACTCCGAGAGATCGGCGGAATAGACCTCGGGCACCGGGCGCCCGAGCCATGCGCTGGCATCCTCCAGCCCGTGATCGGCGAGGGTGGTGGCGCCCGCCTTCTCGGACGAAAAGCAGATCGCCCGGCCCGAGGCGCAATCGAGCCCCGCGCCCAGAAGCGCGCGCAGCTTGTCCTTCGCCGTCACCACCGCCACCCGCGCGCCCGCCTCGTGGAACTGCGAGAAGAGCGTGGGCGCGCGCAGGAAGCGCAGGTCGTTCATCATCACCTCTTCGCCGGTCTCGGTATCGTAGAGGTAATTTCCGCAGATACCATGCACCGAGGGCGGCCGCCCGGTGGCGATGGAGAGGTTGTTGGGGTTGGTGAAGGAAGGGATCACCGAATGCGCCCGGCGCGCGGTGCCCGTCTCGCGGATGCGGGCGAGGTTGGGCATGAGGCCCCGCTCCATCGCCACCTTCAGGTAGTCGGGCTCGCAGCCGTCGAGGCAGATCACCACCGCCGGCACTTTCGGCATCGGGTAGGCGCGGTCATTGGCGCGGATCGGGGTTTGCAGTGTCATCCGGAGTTTCCTTTCTGGCGTCAGGCGGCAAGGCGGGCGCGGGCTTCGAGCGCATGGGCGGGCGGCGCGGCGGAGGCCACGCCCATCTCGGCCAGAGCTGCGCGTGCGGCTTCCACCACCTGCGCCATCACGGCCAAGTCCATCTGACCGATGCAGCCGATGCGGAAGCTCTCCACCTCGGTGAGTTTGCCGGGATAGATGATGAAGCCCCGCGCCTTCATCAGATCGTAGAACCGGGGGAAGGCGAAGGCCCGGTCTTCGGGGCAGAAGAAGGTCACGATGATGGGGCTGAGCCAACGGCGTTCCAGAAGCGTCTCGAAGCCCAGCCCGCGCATCCCTGCCACCACCGCATCGCGGTTCGCGGCATAGCGCGCGCCACGGCCCGCGACGCCGCCCTCGGCCTCATGCGCCTTCAGCGCCTCGAGAAAGGCCGCCACCGCATGGGTGGGCGGGGTGAATCGCCACTGGCCGGTCTTTTCCATATGCGCCCATTGCGCGTGCAGATCGAGGCTGAGCGAATGGGCGCGGCCCGCCGCCGCCTCGAGCGCCGCGCGCCGCGCCAGCACGAAGCCGAAGCCCGGCACGCCCTCGATGCATTTGTTGGCCGAAGAGACAACCGCCTCGAAAGGCAGATCCGCAGGCGAGAGCGGCAGCGCCCCGAAGGCCGACATGCTGTCGATCAGCAGCTTGCGCCCGGCCCCGGCCACCGCCTCGGCGATCTCGGCCAGCGGGTTGAGGATGCCGCTCGAGGTTTCGCAGTGGATCGCCACCACATGGGTGATCGCCGGGTCTTGCGCGAGCAGCGCCGCCACCTCTGCCCCGCGCGGCGGCAGGTAATCGCCCTTGTCGAGCAGGTGATACGCGCGGCCCATGCGGCGCAGCGTTTCGGCGGCGCGCTGGCCATAGGCGCCGTTGGAGAGCACCAGCGCCTTGCCATCCTGCGGCACGAAGCTGCCCAGCATCGCCTCCACCGAGAAGCTGCCAGAGCCCTGCATCGGCACACACTCATAGGCCTCGCCCCCCGCCCCCAGCATCGCGACGAGGCGCGTGCGCATCTCGGCGGTCATGGCGCGGAAATCGCCATCCCAGCTGCCCCAGTCACGCAACATGGCGGATTTCACCGCGTAGGAAGTGGTGAGCGGGCCGGGGGTGAGCAGGTAGGGCTCGCCCATCCGGGGCGGTTCTATCCGGGTCTGGCCTGTCATGGCGGTCTCCACGCTTCGGGGTCATCGCCAGACTTGCCCGAGCGACGCCCATATGTGAAATTGGTAATTGGAATGTTTCAATAGGTTTTGCCTATATATGCGCCACAGCCAGCTCAAGGCCTTCCACCATGTCGCTCTGCTTGGCGGCTTTTCCCGCGCGGCCGAGGCGCTGCGGCTCTCGCAGCCCGCCATCTCCGAACAGGTGCGCAAGCTCGAGCAGGATCACGACGTGCTGCTCTTCTCCCGCGAAAACCGGCAGGTGCGGCTCACCGAGGCGGGCGAGGCGCTCTTCCGGCTCACCCGCCCCTATTTCGAGGCCGAGGCGCAGATCGGCGAGTATCTCTCGCAATCGGGCGCGGCGGTGGCGGGCGAGCTGCGCGTGATCGCCGATGCGGCGCATCATGTCACCGGGCTCCTGCGCCGGGTGCGGGCGCGCTACCCGCAGATCACCATCACCCTGCGCGGCGGCAACACCGGCGAGATCCTCGAGGAACTGCGCGCCTATAATGCCGAGATCGGCGTGATCGGCGATGCGCCCCCGGGGCCCGACATGCAGGCGGTGCCATTGGGCAGCGCCGAGATCATCGCCTTCGCCGGCCCCGGCCTTCTGCCCGAGGGCACCGAGAGCCTACCCCTCGAGGCCCTGGCGCGCCTGCCGCTGGTGATGCGCGAGCCGGGCTCGAAGACCCGCCAGAAGGTCGAGGAGGCCGCCGCAAGGCTGGGCCTCAAGCTTGCCCCCGCCATCGTGGCCGAGGGCCGCGAGGCGGTGCGCGAGATGGTGGCGGCGGGCGCGGGCGTGGGCTTCGTCTCACGCGCGGAACTGGGCGAGGATCACCGGCTCACCCCGATCCGCATCGCCGGGCTCGATCTCGCGATGCAGGAAACGCTCGTCTGCCTCACCCAACGGCAGGATCTGCGCCTCATCCGCGCCGTGATGGAGATGGCGCGGGGCTGAGCCCCTGCCCTCGCCATAATGCGCCGCCGGCCATTGTGGCGCCACCGGGGCGACACACCACATTTGGTTCGAAAAGAAGGCGGAAGCTTCACGCAAATACCCATCTCGGGCCTAAAGAATGCTCGATTGTGGCGTCACATTCGCCTCAGGTGACGACGAGTTCCTCGGCCGAGTGTAAGCCCCCGTTCGGGGTCTTGTGAAGCTTGCGAGTGACCGCATCAGGTAAGATGCACCAGCACCCCCGGCACCGTCAGGGCGCCCGGGGGTGCATTCTCTCCGGCGCGTTCCGCGCCGGGTGCCGGACCGGAGCTCGGACATCACCACTGTATTGCCGTAACGCGCCCATAACGCGGCCTTCTGGTCACGCTAGGGACGAGCGGAAAAAGAGGCAGGGCCGCGCGCGGCACGCCGTAGCGAGTTTGTTTCGCGGATGCCTTCGGGGACGCCGCATATGAAGAAGTGAGAGAGCTGCATGTCGACCTACACGGTAGAGGCCTTCTATCTGGGCGTTCTCGACGATCTGGACACCAACGAAGGCGATTTCGATACCGAGAACGCCGCATCCCTCAACGGCACCACCTTCGGTTCCGAGGGCGATCCGCTCTTCCAGCGCACGGCGAAGCTCACCCTCACCGACAGCAACAGCGGCGGCACGATCCGCGAGAACGACGCAGGCGGCAACGACGAGCCGCTCACCTATGACGGCGTGGCCTCCGGGCTCGACTCGGTCACTCAATACAACGTGCTCGTCACCTATGCCGACGGCAGCACCGCCCTCACGAAGATGTATCTGCTGCAAGACGAATCGGGCCGCAGCTTCCTCTCCCCCTCGGCCTCGGGCAGCGCCGACAACGACGCGCTCGACGACAAGCCCATCGAATCGATCACCGTGCAATCGGTGGCCGAAGACACGTTCAGCCGCATAACCGCCGATCTCGACCAGAATGCCTTCGTGGGCCAGGTCGACGGCACCACCGGCGACGACGTCATCGATGCGAGCTACTCCGATGCCGATGGCGACAGGGTGAACGAGGCCGATACCCGGGCCGACGTGATCGACGCGGGCGCCGGCAACGACACCGTCTCCTCCGGCGCGGGCGACGACATGGTCTATGGCGGCACCGGCGACGACAGCCTCGACGGCGGCGAGGGCGACGACACCA
>JAVKDQ010000028.1:0-24368 GCA_040222155.1 Roseovarius sp. | reverse complement strand
GCCGCTCCTTGCCGACGCGACGAGTTCCTCCACCGATCCGCCACCTCCGCGTCCGTGATCCGCGATGCTGTTGCCCGGGTCGTGCCGGACCCGCGCGACAGGGTCGCCAGACCTTTCTCCGGGTGACGTTGGCAAAGAACGCATTGTAGGCGGTTGATGGCTCCCGTTAGGATATGCTCATGCTCGAGATCCTCGCAGTCCGCCCATATCGCCACCTGTTTCTAGCGCAGCTCGTGGCCCTGCTCGGAACCGGCCTTGCCACAGTGGCACTAGGGCTTCTGGCCTATGATCTGGCGGGCGACAGGGCCGGCATGGTGCTCGGCACGGTCTTCACGATCAAGATGGTGGCCTATGTCGGCATCGCTCCCATCGCCGGCGCCTTCACGGCGCAGGTGAACCGCCGCGCGGTGCTGGTGGGGCTCGATATACTGCGCGCGGCGGCCGCGATTTGCCTGCCTTTCGTCAGCGAAATCTGGCAGGTTTATGTGCTGATCTTCGTTCTGCAATCGGCCTCCGCCGCCTTCACCCCCACCTTCCAGGCCACGATCCCGGACGTTCTACCCGACGAGGCAGGCTATACCCGCGCGCTCTCGCTCTCGAGGCTGGCCTATGACATCGAGAACATCGTGAGCCCGACGCTTGCCGCTCTCCTCCTTGCACTGATGAGCTCAAGCGCGCTTTTCCTCGGCACCGCTGCAGGCTTCGCCGCCTCTGCGCTTCTCGTGGCAACCGTGCTTCTGCCGAGCCCGCAGCCCTCCGCGCCGCGCGGCATCTACGACCGCACCACCCGCGGTATCCGCATCTACCTCGCCACACCGCGCCTGCGGGGCCTCCTCGCCCTGAACCTCGCCGCCGCAGCGGCGGGCGCGATGGTGCTCGTCAACTCGGTGGTGCTGGTGCGCGGTACGCTGGGCCTGCCGGAAAGCGCGCTCGCCTGGACGATGTTCGCCTTTGGCGCCGGGTCGATGCTGGCGGCGCTGTCGCTTCCCTGGATGCTGGAGCGCGTGCCGGACCGGCCGGTGATGATCGCCGGAGCCTCGCTGCTCGTGGCCGCGCTCCTCTTGCTGGCCCTGATCGTCGCCGTTTCTGGTCTCGAATGGTCCCTCCTGCTCGGCGCGTGGCTGCTGGTGGGCTTGGGATACTCGGCGGTGCTTACCCCGTCGGGCCGGCTTCTGCGTCGCTCAGCCCATGCCACCGATCGCCCCGCGCTCTTTGCCGCGCAATTCGCACTCAGCCATGCCTGCTGGCTCGTCACCTACCCGCTTTCGGGGTGGTTGATGACACGCTTCGGAGCGAGCGTCGCGCTGGGGTTGCTCGCGGCGCTGGCCATCGCGGGCACGCTCGCGGCCCTTCGGCTATGGCCCAGAACCGATCCGGAAGCGTTCGAGCACAGGCACGACAACCTGCCACTCGACCACCCCCACCTGAACGGCAAGCGCCGACATGCCCATCGCTTCGTGGTGGACGACCTGCATCCGCGATGGACCTCGCAACTCTAGATCACGCCGCAATGATGACTTGTTTGGATTTCGACATTGAACGGAGCCGACCGCATCAGGTCTGAACCCTCCAAAACAAGGCGGAAGAGCGATGGGCATTGCGGCCTCAGCCCGGAAACAACACTTCACTTGGAGCAAGGCAGCGCCCCAGTATCTTGCGCGGGCGTCAGTCTGAGAGCCGCCGAGCATTCATTCTTAACCTGTAAGAGAATTTTGGTAGCGGAGGAGGGAATTGAACCCCCGACACGCGGATTATGATTCCGCTGCTCTAACCAACTGAGCTACTCCGCCAAACCGTGACGCTAGCTACGGCAGGGTTTGCGCCCCGTCAAGCCCGAAAACCGCGCGTTTCCTCAACATTCAGCCCTTTGGCAGCAACGCCTCTATCGGCTGCCGGAGCGCAGCGGAATCGGGTCTGGCCATCGAGCCCCAGGTGCCGGCAACGGAGCCGTCCGGCGCAATCAGCACCTTGTTGAAATTCCACGAAGGAGCCCAGCCGGTTTCGTCGGCGAGCCAGCGGTAGAACGGATGCGCGCCGGCGCCGCGCACCTTGGTGATGGTGGTCATCGGGAGAGTCAGGCCGAAATTGACCTCGCAGAACTCCTTAACCTCTGCTTCGCTGGAAAGCTCCTGGCGGAAATCATCGCTCGGCACAGCCAGCACAACCAGCCCGCGCGGGCCATAGGCCTCGTGGAGCGCCTGCAGACCGTCATATTGCGGGGTGAAACCGCAGCGCGAAGCGGTGTTGACCACGAGCACCGGGCGGCCCGCCCAATCGCCGAAGGAAAGCGTGCCACCGTCGATCGAGGGGAAGCTGAAGTCGCGGCGACCGGCGGCGCTTGCGGGCAAGACCGCCATGGCCAACGGCGCGGCGGCGGCTGCAAGCAGAAGGGAACGGCGGAGCAATTTTCTCTCGGTCACTGGAACTCTCCGGGATCTATACGATTTCACCAAAGATAAGCTTGGCCGCGCGCCTGTCCACTTCCCGCTTGTTCCCGCCCTTGCAGATGAGCAAGGTACCGCCATGACCGACACGCTTCTCGATGATCTCGCCGCCGCTCTCGGGCCAACCCATGTGCTGACCGGAGAGGATACCCGGCCCTATTCCAGCGACTGGGCCGATCAGGTGCGTTGGCGCCCCCGCGCCGTACTGCGCCCCGGCTCTACGGAGGAGGTGGCCGCGATCCTCAGGCTCGCCAACGCTGCGCGCGTGCCGGTGGTGCCGGTTTCGGGCAATACCGGGCTCACCAAGGGCACCGAGGCCGAGGGCGCGCTGATGCTCTCGCTCGCGCGGCTCAACCGCATCCGCGAGATCAACCCGCAGGGGCGCATCGCGGTGGTGGAGGCAGGTGTGATCCTCTCGGCGCTGCACGAGGCGGCGGGCGCGCATGATCTGATCTTCCCGCTCACCTTCGGCGCGCGCGGCTCGGCGATGGTGGGCGGTTGTCTCTCAACAAATGCCGGCGGCTCCAACGTCGTGCGATACGGCAGCACACGCGGGCTTTGCCTAGGGATCGAGGCCGTTACGCCCGAGGGCCGGGTGATGAACCTGATGAGCGCGCTCCACAAGGACAATTCCGGCTACGACCTGCGCGACCTGCTGATCGGCGCGGAAGGCACGCTAGGGGTGATCACCGCGGCGGTGCTCAAGCTCTTCCCCAAGCCGCGTGCCTATGCCACGGCGATGGTGGCCGCGCCGGATGTCACCAGCGCGCTCGACCTGCTCTACCGGCTGCAGGCCGAAACCGGCGGCGCCGTGGAGGCGTTCGAATACATGCCCGGCGCCTATATCGACGCGCATCTCAAGCGTTTCCCCGAGGCGCGCCCGCCCTTCGAGGAGCGCCACGAGGTGAACATCCTCGTCGAAGTGGGCGCGCTGGCCGAGCGCGATGCAGCCCCCACGCCCGAGGGCGAAGTACCGATCACCGCGCATCTGGAAGAGGTGCTGGGCGCGCTCTTCGAGGAGGGCAAACTGCTCGACGCGGTGGTGGCGAAATCCGAAAGCCAGCGCGCCGAGATGTGGGCGCGGCGCGAGGCGGCGGCGGAAGTCTCGCGCCTCCATTACCCCATCGTCGACAACGACATCGCCGTGCCGCTCGACCGGATGCAGGCGCTGCTCGACCGCGTGAGCGCCCGCACGCTGGAGCTCGACCCCGGCGCCGCGTTTCTGAACGTTGCGCATCTGGGCGACGGCAACCTGCATTTCGCGGCATGGCCCTCGACCGAGGAGGCATCGGTGCATCAGGCCATCGGCCGTGCGGTGGAGGAGGAGACGATCGCGCTCGGCGGCTCCTTCTCGGCCGAGCACGGCATCGGCCAGTCGAAAAAGCCCGCCATGGCCCGCTACAAGGACGAGGTGGCGCTCGAGATGATGCGGCGGATCAAGCAGGCGCTCGACCCCAACGGAATCATGAACCCCGGCAAGGTCTTGCCCTGAGGGGCGCTTCCCGCCTCAGTGCCGCCAGTCGAAGAAGCCCGGCCCGGCCTGCTCCAGCAAGCCCTTGGCCATCTCTTCCCCAAGCTTGGCACCATCCTCGATGGGCGCCTCCCCCGCGTCCTTGAGGCTCTCGCTGCCATCTGGCCGCAGGATCTCGCCGCGCAGCTTCAGCGTGCCGCCGTCAAGCTCGGCCAGCCCCGCGATGGGCGTCTCGCAGGAGCCATCGAGCGTTGCCAGAAAGGCGCGCTCGGCGGCAAGGCGCTGGCCCGTCACCGTGTCATGAATGGCTTCCAGCATCGCGGCCATCCGCATGTCGTCGGCCCGGCGCTCGATCCCGATGGCACCCTGCGCCACGGCGGGCAGCATCACCTCGGGCGGAATGGCGCTTCGGATCACCTCGGAGCGGTGCAGCCGGTTGAGGCCCGCCATCGCGAGGAAGGTGCAGGCGGCCACGCCATCGTCGAGTTTCTTCAGCCGCGTCTGCACGTTGCCGCGAAACTCCACCACTTCCAGATGCGGATAGGCCACCAGCACCTGCGCCTTGCGGCGCAACGAAGATGTGCCCACCTTCGCGCCTTCCGGCAATTCGGCGAGGTTTTCCGCGCCCGGCGACACGAAAGCGTCGCGCACGTCCTCGCGCGGCAGGTAGGTGTCGAGCAGAAGCCCCGGCGGCTGAAGCACCGGCATGTCTTTCATTGAATGGACGGCGATATCGATCTCGCCCGAAAGCATCGCCTCCTCGATCTCGCGGGTGAAAAGCCCCTTGCCGCCGATCTCTTTCAGGGGGCGGTCGAGCACCCTGTCGCCGGTGGTCTTGATCACCACGATCTCGAAACATTCGATATCCAGATCAAAGGCTTGCGCCAAGCGATCACGGGTTTCATACGCCTGCGCAAGCGCCAGCGGCGATCCCCGCGTGCCAATCTTCAGCGGGCGGGAAGGGTCGGGCAAATCGGTTGTCATTTCGATGGTCTAGACCTGTAAACTTTACCTGACAAGCTTGGAATGCTTGACATCACTACGCCTCCGGGTAACCACGCTTACCAAAGGGAGGCCGAGTATGGCAAAGCAAAAGACGATCCTGCGCGCTCTGGCCGGGGAAACACTGCCCACACCACCCATCTGGATGATGCGGCAGGCCGGGCGCTACCTGCCCGAATACAAGGCCACACGGGCCGAGGCGGGCGATTTCCTGTCGCTCTGCTATAACAGCGACCTTGCCACCGAGGTCACGCTGCAACCGATCCGCCGCTACGGTTTCGACGCGGCCATTCTTTTCGCCGATATTCTGCTTGTGCCTCAGGCGCTTGGCGCCGATCTGTGGTTCGTGACCGGCGAGGGCCCGCGGCTTTCGACGATCACGCAACAATCCGAGTTCGACGCGCTGAAACCGGCCTCGGACGTGCATGAAACCCTTAATCCGATTTACCAGACGGTGCGCAACCTCTCCCGCGACCT
Source organism: Roseovarius sp. (assembly GCA_040222155.1). GTDB lineage: Bacteria > Pseudomonadota > Alphaproteobacteria > Rhodobacterales > Rhodobacteraceae > Roseovarius. The sequence goes on along the minus strand of JAVKDQ010000028.1, from coordinate 18,974 downwards.
GCCGGAAGAGACCACCCTCATTGGTTTCGCCGGCTCGCCGTGGACGGTGGCAACCTACATGATCGCCGGGCGCGGCACGCCCGATCAGGGCCCGGCCCATGCGCTGAAAGCGGAGAATCGGGCGCTCTTCGAGCAAATTCTTCAAAGGCTTACCGAAGCCACGATCGAGTATCTCTCCGCCCAGATCGAGGCCGGGGCCGAATGCGTGAAGCTCTTCGACAGCTGGGCAGGTTCGCTCTCGGGCGAGGATTTCGACCGCTACGCAACCGCCCCCGCGAAAGAGATCATCGCCGCGCTGAAATCCCGCCACCCGGGCATCCCCGTCATCGCCTTCCCGCGCCAGGGCGGCGAGAAATACATCGGCTTCCACCAGGCCACCGGGGCCGACTGCGTGGCGGTGGATGATTCCGTGTCTCCCGAATGGGTAGCCGAGAACGTCCAGCCCTCCGGCTGCGTTCAGGGCAACCTGAAATCCTCGCACATGGTCACCGGAGGCGACGACCTCGTGCGCGAAACCCGCCGGATCGTCGATGCCCTGAAGAACGGCCCGCATATCTTCAACCTCGGCCACGGCATCACCCCCGATGCCGACCCCGAGAACGTGCAGCTGATGATCGACACGGTGCGCGGCGGCTGAGGCCGCTTCCGCAGCATCCTCGCCAGGCCTTCAGGGCCCGGAATCCCTGACCGGGCCCTGCGCGCGCACCCGCCCGGTTTCGAATCCGACACCGCTCTGGTCGCAATCGGGCGCGCCTTCATGGCGCAGGCCGGGTGAGACTTTCCCCTGCGGCCCAACCGGGCCTCCAGGGAGAAAGCCCGATGAACACCCATTTCCGCGACACCCGCAAGATCGACCCCACCAGAGGCCCGGTTCTGGGCGACAACACCCCCAACGACGCAGATCGCATCGAGATCGGGCCGACGCAGCTTGCCTTCCGCGAATGGGAGGCCGCGGGGCTGAAGCTCCCCGACCTGCAGGCGATGCGGCGCTACCGCTGGGAGCGGCTCACGCAGCATATCGTCGCGCGCGATTACGCGGGCCTGCTCGTCTTCGACCCGCTCAACATCCGCTACGCCACCGACAGCACCAACATGCAGCTCTGGAACACCCACAACCCGTTCCGCGCGCTCCTGCTCTGCGCCGATGGCTACATGGTGATCTGGGATTACAAGAACTCGCCCTTCCTCTCCACCTTCAACCCGCTGGTGCGCGAACAGCGCTCTGGCGCCGACCTCTTCTATTTCGACCGGGGCGACAAGGTGGATGTGGCCGCCGACAAGTTCGCCAACGAGGTGCGTATCCTGCTCGAGGAGCACAGCCCCGGCAACAAGCGCCTCGCGGTGGACAAGGTCATGCTGCACGGTCTCCGCGCGCTCGAGGCGCAGGGGTTCAACGTGATGGAGGGCGAGGAACTTACAGAGAAGGCCCGCTCCGTGAAGGGCCCCGACGAGATCCTCGCCATGCGCTGCGCCAGCCATGCCTGCGAGAGCGCCGTGCGCGCGATGGAGGATTTCGCCCGCGCCAACGTCCCCCTCGGCCAGACCTCGGAAGATGACATCTGGGCGGTGCTCCATGCCGAGAACATCCGCCGCGGCGGCGAATGGATCGAAACGCGCCTTCTGGCCTCCGGGCCTCGCACAAACCCGTGGTTTCAGGAATGTGGGCCGCGGATCACACGCAACAACGAGATCATCTCTTTCGACACCGACCTGATCGGCTCCTATGGCATCTGCGTGGATATCTCGCGCAGCTGGTGGATCGGCGACCAGAAGCCGAGGCCCGACATGGTCTATGCCATGCAGCACGGGCATGAGCATATCATGACCAACATGCAGATGCTGAAACCCGGCGTCATGATCCCCGAGCTGTCGGCGGGCACCCATGTGCTCGACGCGCAGTTCCAGAAGCAGAAATACGGCTGCCTGATGCATGGCGTCGGCCTCTGTGACGAGTGGCCCCTTGTGTGCTACCCCGACAACGCCGTTGCGGGCGCCTACGACTACCCGCTCGAGCCGGGCATGGTGCTTTGCGTCGAGGCGCTGGTGAGCCCGGAGGGCGGCGACTTCTCGATCAAGCTCGAAGACCAGGTGCTGATCACCGAGGATGGGTTCGAGAACCTCACGAGGTATCCGTTCGATGCCGCGCTGATGGGCGAGGCCTGAGGGTTCCACGCGTCCGGCGGGAGTATTTTCACCAAGAAGAAGCGGGGCCTCAGCCCTCTGAAAGGCGGAGCCGCGCGAAAAGGCCCCGGTGATCGGAGCCAAGCCACGGGCGTGCTACCGCTTGGCCGCCTGCCGGGGCGAAGACATGGTCGATCGGCAGCGGCACACCTCTGAGCGAGAAGCTCGGCACGGAGGGGGCGGCGCGGGTTGCCCCGGTGGCGCGGGCCACTTGCCGCAGCGCATGCGACCAAGGCACCATGTTGAAATCGCCGCCCAGCAGCCGGGGGCCTGGCACTTGTGCCAGCGCGGCATCGATCTTGGCCAGCTGCAGGGGCTGCCTGCCTGGCCAGGGCCAGGCGAGATGCAGCGAGAGCGCCCAATGGGGCCCTGCGGGCGTTTCCACCCGGAGCCCCGCAAGGCCAATGTCTGCGGAGCAGAACCGCCCGGTGCCCTCGGGTTGCGCGAGCGGAAGTTTCGTGAGCACCGCAACGCCGGAACGGCGGTTGTAGCGGCAAAGATGCTGCGCGGGATAGGCCTGCCAGAGCAGATCGAGCAACAGCTCGTTTTCCACCGAAACCTCCTGCAAGGTCACGATATCAGGCGCGGCCTGCAGGATATCGGCGGCGAGCCCGGCGATGTCGCTGTTTCGGTGGAACATGTTCTTCTGGTAAAGCGTCAGGGCGCCGCTCTCGGGCCCCGGGAGCTTGTGCCAGAGCACCGAGCCCGCGGCCATGAGAGGCAAGGCTCCCAGCAGAAGAATGGCTGGCAAACGCCCGGGGCGCGCCGGCCAGAGGAGCGCCAGCGCAAGCGCCGCGATCCCGAGGCGGAAGACGGCAAGGCTGTCACCCACCGGGTGAACCATGCCCAGAAAGCTCAGGCCCAACGCCACGAGCGCCACCGCAAGGAGCGCCCGCATGACCCATTGCACCGCTCTCACCTTGCCGTGACCTCCCCGTCATAATGCTGGTAGTGCCTGCGCCGGGTTCCTACCCTCTTGTCCTGAGATTGGAAAGGATATGCCATGCCGACCGAACGCTTCACTTTCGAGGGCCATTCGGGCGAAACACTCGCCGCCCGGCTCGACCTGCCGGAAGGCGAGCATCGGGCGACGGCGCTCTTCGCGCATTGCTTCACCTGCTCGAAGGACATCCCTGCCGCACGGCGCATCTCGGCGCGGCTCGCGGGGGCGGGCATCGCCGTGCTGCGCTTCGATTTCACCGGGCTCGGGCATTCGGGCGGTGAATTCGCCAACACCACCTTCACCGGCAATATAGGCGATCTGACGCGGGCAGCTGAAGCGCTGGAGGCACGGGACATGGCTCCCGACCTCCTGATCGGCCACAGCCTCGGTGGCGCGGCGGTGCTGGCGGCGGCGGGCGAGATTGCGAGCGCGAAGGCTGTGGTCACGATCGGCGCGCCCTTCGAGCCGGGGCATGTGACCCATAATTTCGATGGCGCTCTGGAGGAAATCGAGGAGAAGGGCAGCGCCGAGGTAATGCTCGGTGGGCGCCCCATCCGCATAGGAAAAGGCTTCGTGGAGGATGTGCAGGCCGAGCGGCTCGAGCCGAAGATCGCCGGGCTGCGTCGCGCGCTCCTCATCATGCACGCCCCGCGCGACGAGACCGTGGGGATCGAGAATGCCTCTGCCATATTCAGCGTGGCGAAGCATCCCAAGAGTTTCGTGACGCTCGACGATGCCGACCATCTCGTGACCGATCCAGCCGACGCGGAATATGCCGCCGAGGTGATCGCCGCCTGGGCCACGCGCTACCTTTCCCTCAAGCGCGCCTGCCCGCCGCCCGGCGCGCCGGAAGGCATCGTGCGGGTGAGCGAGGCCGATCCCACGGGCTTTCTTCAGGATGTGAACGCGGGGCCGAGGCACCATCTTCTGGCCGACGAGCCGGTGGCCTATGGCGGCACCGACCGGGGGCTTTCGCCCTATGGCCTTCTCTCCGCCGGGCTCGGCGCCTGCACCTCGATGACGATCCGCATGTATGCGCGCCGCAAGGGCTGGCCGCTCGAGCATGTGAGCGTGGATGTGAGCCACGACAAGGTGCATGCGCAAGATGCCGGACAGCCGGGCGCCAAGGCCGACACATTCCACCGTCGGATCAAATTCAGGGGCAAGCTCAGCGAGGAGCAGCGCGCGCGGCTATTGGAGATCGCCGACAAGTGCCCGGTGCACCGCACGCTCGAACGCAGCTCCGAGGTGGTAACGGAGCTTGCCGACTGACGGGAAAGGCCTTGTTACCTCTCCGTTTCGAAAACGTCGCATAATCGTGGCAGGGCTTCTCGTGCGGGCTTGTGCGGGCGGGGCAAATCCGCTTCAAGAGCCCCGCGACCAAGGAGCTTTGCGCAATGACAAGTTCGAGCCTCACCGGCGGTGCCCGCCCGGGCCGTGGAGCCTGACGGAAGATGACGAGCATGGTGCTGTCCCGTGACCATGGAGGCGGCGTCGATGCCGCAGCCGCCCGCTGGGGCGGACCTCGTGAGGCTTGGATCGACCTTTCTACAGGCATCAACCCGGTTCCCTACCCCCTGCCGCGCTTGCCCGAAAGCTGCTGGGCCGCCCTGCCCGATCAGGGCGCCCAAACAGCGCTCACCGAGGCCGCGCGGGGCTTCTGGAACGTGCCGGACGATGCCGCCATTCTCGCCGCGCCGGGCGCCTCGAGCCTCATCGCGAAGATCCCCGCTCTTGTCGCGCCGGGCTGCGTGCATATCCCCGGCCCCACCTACAACGAGCATGCCGCGGCGTTCTCCGCACATGGTTGGACAGTGGAGAGCGCGCAGGCCGCACAGGACCCCCAGCAGGCGCGGGTGATCGTGCATCCCAACAACCCGACCGGCGGCTGGTATTCCTCCGACGATCTCGGCGCGCCGCTCACGGTGATCGACGAGAGCTTCGCCGATGTGGCGCCCGACCGATCGCTGGTGGGCTATGCCGACGAACCGGGCGTGCTGGTGCTCAAGAGCTTCGGAAAGTTCTGGGGGTTGGCCGGGCTGCGGCTCGGTTTCGCCATCGGCCCGGAACCGCTGGTTGCCAGCCTGTGCGAGGCTCTGGGGCCTTGGCCCGTCTCGGGCCCGGCGCTCGCCATCGGCGCCGCCGCTTTGAACGACTGGCAATGGAGCGCCGACACCCGCACGCGGCTCAACGAGGATGCCGCGCGGCTCGACGCGCTGATGGCGCGGGCAGGCGCGCAGGTGGCCGGAGGCACCTCGCTTTTCCGGCTCTACCGGGTGGCGGATGCGGGCGCGTGGCAGGCTCGGCTCGCCGAGGCGCGGATATGGTCACGCGTGTTTCCCTATGCGCCCGACTGGCTTCGGCTCGGCCTGCCCGCGCCGCATCAATGGGCGCGGGTTGAGGCGGCGCTGTGAGCCACGCGGCGGTTCTGGTGCTGGCCTTGGGGCTTGATGCGCTCTTCGGCGAGCCGCGCTGGCTCTGGGATAGGCTGCCGCATCCGGCGGTGATGATGGGCCGCGCGGTGGGCTGGTGCGATGCGCAGTTCAACTGGGGCACCGCACGCCGGGCCAAAGGTGTTGCGGCGATGGCAGGGCTGGGCATGGGCGCACTCCTGCTCGGTTCGGTGCTGCAAGAGCTTGGCTGGGTGGTGGAAGCGCTCGTGGCTGCCGTGCTTCTGGCGCAGAAGTCGCTTGCCGAGCATGTGCGCGCGGTGGCCGATGCGTTGCGCCTCTCGCTGGGCGACGGACGGCTCGCCGTTGCGCAGATCGTAGGGAGAGACACGGGCGGCATGGATGAACCCGCGGTGGCGCGCGCAGCCATCGAATCGGCTGCCGAGAATTTCTCCGACGGGGTGGCCGCACCCGCCTTCTGGTTCCTCCTGCTCGGGCTGCCGGGCCTCCTGCTCTACAAGGTTACGAACACCGCCGACAGCATGGTTGGCTACCGCACCGAGCGGCACGAAGACTTCGGCTGGGCGGCGGCGCGGTTCGACGACCTCCTGAACCTCGCACCCGCACGGCTCACCGCGCTTGCGGTGGCGCTGCTCAGCGGGCAACTGGGCGACTGGGGCGAGATCTCCACCGAGGCGCGGCGGCATCGCTCGCCCAATGCGGGCTGGCCGGAGGCCGCTTTCGCGCGCGTGCTCGGCGTGGCGCTCGCAGGCCCGCGCGCCTATGACGGCAAGATGCAGGACTATCCTTTCGTCAACCCGACAGGCGCGCGGCAGATCGGCCCGGAAGAGATAGACGCCGCCGTGGCGCTTCTCTGGCGGGTCTGGGCTGCGTTGCTGGTGCTTGCCACAGTTCTCGCGCTTCTGGCCTTGCCGGGCTGAAGCGCTTTCAGCCGCGCCCGTCGAGCGGGAAGGGCATGGGCTCAGTATCCTTGCGCAGGTAGAGCGGGTGCTTGGCCGAACCGTCCTTGTTGAGCCCGAGGCACTTGAGGGGCGTCCCCGTGGCGGCCACGCGGGCGATCACCTCTGAAACGATGCCGGCATAGCGCTTGTGCAGCTTGCCATAGGCCATCACCACCAGCTCCGCCTCGCGTGCCATGTCCTCGAGCGCAGGCAGGTTGGCGGGGCTACAGGCCAGCGCCGGGTCTGTCGGCAGATCCTTGGGCGAGGTCGCGCGCCAATCGAGCATGTTGCCCTTCAGGTAGCGCGTGAAGCCCCAGTCACGGGCGAAGAGAAGCTCGCGATGGCAGGTCGGGTCGGACACGTCCGCATCCGCCACCGAAGGGTTCATGCCGATGAAAAGCACCGCGCGGGGGAGAGCACCTTCAGGCGTCCAGTCGCGCGTGAGGGCCTGGCGATAGCGGCCACAGGCCGAGAAGAGCGCGCCGCCCTCCACGCCGTCGGGCAGCCGGAGCCGAACCTTGCCGCCGGGGTCATGCCGGCCCCTGGCCGTGCCGCTCACGCCCGCGCCTCGCCCAAGGGCAGGTTGAACACCCGCGACGGGTGCAGTTCACCCCCCTTGAAGCGGCCCACCGCCACCGCGCGGCCCTTGTGCGAGGCCCAGCATTCCTCGCCATAATCCAGGTCCCGCGCGATCACCATCGCCGGGTTGCCGTTCCGCAGGCGCATGGCGGATTCCTCCGAGCAGGTCACTTCGGGCAGATCCTCGAGGGCGATTTCCAGCGGCTTGAGATGCGCGTCGAGCTCCGGGCTCCCCGCCAGCGCATCGATCTCCTCGATGGAGAGCCCCTGCGCCGCCTCGAAGGGCCCCGACCACACCCGCCTGAGCCAAGCCACGTGACCCTTGCAGCCGAGCGCCTCGCCCAGATCGCGGGCGATGGCGCGCACATAACCGCCCTTGCCGCAAACCATCTCGAGCACAGCGTGGTCGGCATCGGGGCGATCGGTGAGCAGAAGCTCCTCCACCCAGAGCGCGCGCGCCTCGATCTCCACATCCGCACCGTCGCGAGCGAGCTTGTAGGCGCGCGCACCGTCGATCTTCACGGCGGAAAACTTCGGCGGCACCTGCATGATCTGTCCGAGAAACCGGCCCAGAGCCGCCTTGATCTCATCGTCGCTCGGGCGCAGATCGGAGGTGGCAATCACCACGCCCTCGGCATCGTCTGTATTGGTGGCCGCACCGAAGCGCACCGCGAACTCGTAGGCTTTGAGTGCATCGGTGACGTAGGGCACGGTCTTGGTGGCCTCGCCCAGCGCCACGGCCAGCACGCCTGTCGCCGCCGGATCGAGCGTGCCTGCATGGCCGGCCTTCTTCGCCTGAAAGGCCCAGCGCACCCTGCCCACCACGGCGGTCGAGGTCATGCCTGCCGGCTTGTCGACCACCAGCCAGCCGGAGATGTCGCGACCCTTGCTCTTGCGTCCCATCGGTGGGCTTTCCTTGCTTGCTGCGAGAGAGCGGCGAGCTAACAAGCCACGCGCGCCCCGTCAATGCCGTTGCGCGGCTCAGCCGCCCTTGCCGGGCAGCGCGATGGCCCCCACCATCGGCCCCATCGGAAAGCCGCCATCGTGGCGGCCAAGCTCCGGCACGTAGACCCGCGAGATATTACCGTCGAAATAGAGCGCCTGCGGGTTGCCCAGTTTGTCGCGGAAGAGCCGCGCGAAGAGGTGGAAGTTGACCGGCTCCTCGGAGATGGCGAACCACACCGTACGCCCGTTTTCCGAAGTGCCCACACCATTGCGTACAAAGAGGCTGTCGGAGGTCTTCTTGAAGCGCGGATGCAGTTTGCCGTCGATAACCAGCATCGGCCCCGATTGTGTGGCGTGGCGGCAGGCGGGCTTGGCGGCGACGAAGCGGGTCGTCTCGTAAACCCGTGCCCAGCCATCGCCGATGCAGAAGACACCGTTGGGCAGCAGCCCGAAATTGCCCGGGCCGTCGGAGGTGATCACTGGGCGCGCCTCGGCGCCGTTCTCCACATAATGCCCCACCGGGCTGCGATCTCGGTGATACATGCCCGCGTTCATGGCGAAGAGCAGCTTGCGCCCCTCGGCTTCCACAAGGGCCTCGAGGTTGGTGAAGCTGCCCAGCGGCTTGCCGCTTTCCGGGTCGTTGAGAAAGAGCCTAAGCTCGATCATCGCGGGATCGGCACGGCAGGCGGTGAAATCCTCGCCCTCGAACTCGACCCGCCCGCACTCGAAGGCGAGAGCGGGGGCGGCGGTGACAAGCAGAAAAAGGGCCGCGAGCCAGCGCATCGGCCTGCTACCCCTCCACGTCGCGGCGCACGTCTTCCTGCGCGAAGAGCCTGCGGGTTTCGTCCATCTTGTCGAAGGTCTCGTCGAGTCGAAACCGCAGGTCGGGCGCGTATTTGAGCGCGAGTTTCTTGCCGATGATGCGGCGCAACTCGCCCTTGTTGCGCGCGAGACGGGCAATCACGTCTTCCTGCCCCTCCCCCCCTAGCGGCAACACATAAGCCGTGGCCACCTTGAGGTCGGGCGAGGGGCGCACCACGCCAACCGTCACCGAAAGCCGGTTGAGCTCAGGGTCGTGGATATCGCCGCGCATCAGCACATCGGAGAGGGTGCGGCGGATCAGTTCCCCCACGCGAAGCTGCCGTTGCGAAGGCCCGAGCCCATCATGGAACTTGTTCTTTGCCATGCCCCTGCATCTAAGCTGTCGCGCAGGCTTTGCCAAGCGATGATCCGTGCGGTAGGGAGGGTCGGCGAAAATGCGGACCGGGGGCCGAAAAGGCGCCGGGATGGGGAGACAGGGCGATGACGGATCTACCGGGGATCGTGGTGACAGGCGCATCGGGCCGCATGGGCCAGATGCTGGTGCGCACGGTAATGGAAAGCGACCGCGCCACGCTTGTGGGCGCGGTGGAGCGCGCGGGCCATGCCTGGATCGGGCAGGACATCGGCGCGGCGATGGGCGGCCCAGAGTTGGGTGTGACCGTCAGTGACGATCCGCTCGAAGTGTTCGCCAAGGCCCACGCGGTGCTCGATTTCACCGCCCCCGCCGCCACGGTGGAATTCGCCGAGCTGGCCGCGCAGGCGCGCTGCGTGCATGTGATCGGCACAACCGGGCTCTCCGAAGACGATCTGGCAAAGCTCTCCGCCGCGGCGCGCCATGCCACCATCGTGCGTGCGGGCAACATGAGCCTCGGTGTCAACCTGCTGGTGCAACTCACCCGCAAGGTGGCCGCCGCGCTCGACGAGGATTTCGACATCGAGGTGATCGAAGCGCATCACAACCAGAAGGTCGATGCGCCTTCGGGCACCGCGCTCATGCTCGGCGAGGCTGCCGCCGAGGGGCGGGGTGTGTCGCTGAAGGCGGTGGCCGACAGGGGTCGCGACGGCATTACCGGCAAGCGCGAGCGCGGGCATATCGGCTTTCACGCCATCCGCGGCGGCGACATAGTGGGCGAGCACGATGTGCTCTTCGCCGCGACGGGCGAGCGGATCACCCTGCGCCATGTCGCCTCAGACCGGTCTGTCTTCGCCCGGGGTGCGCTGAAAGCGGCGCTTTGGGGGCAGGGGCGCAAGCCCGGCGAATACGACATGCTTGATGTGCTCGGCCTGAAGGAAGAGTGATCCGGCAAGGCGGCAGCGGCGTATTAAAGGTCAGGAAACGCAAACTTGACGAGTGTACCATGCAACGCGTGATCGCCTTTCTTGTAACCTTTTTCACCGCAGCTCCGGCTCTGGCTGAAGGCTTCGTTCAGATCAAGAACCGGGATGCCTTCGTGAACCTCCTGCAGGGCCGCGAACTGACCCGCTTCGGTATCAATCTCACCGTCACTCCCGACGGAAAGATCGACGGTCGCGCCTTCGGCCGCGATGTTTCGGGCGCGTGGCAATGGAACTCCGGATATTTCTGCCGCGATCTCTATTGGGGCCGCCAGAACCTCGGGCCGAATTGTCAGGCCGTGCAGGTTCAGGGGCAGACGCTTAGGTTTATCTCCGATCAGGGCACTGGCGAGTTCGCCGATCTTCGCCTAAAATAAGCGTAGCCGCGCGGCCTCAGAAATCTATCGCGAGGCCCTTCTTCTCCCAATCGCCATAGCGCACGGGCTCGGGGCCCTTTCGCCCGCCCAACTCCTTTGGCAGCGGGGCCGCATCGGCATCGGCCTTCTTGCGGCGCTCTTCCGCTTCGGCGAGAGCGCGTTGAGCAGCGGCAGGCAGGTCTTTCTTCTCGGTGGTCATGCGCGGGCTTCCTTCGCTTTCCTGCCCCTGATATAGCCCGCCATCGAGTGAATTTCCAAGGACAGCCTCGCATGAACCAGAGCCCCGCCCGCCAGACCCGCCGCAGCGCGGTCACGCTGCTCGATGCGGTGCTGGGCGAGGGGCGGTTACTGTCGGAGCTTCATGGTCACCCGGCGCTTACCTCGCTACCGCCCCCCGAGCGCGCCCGCGCCCAGAGGCTCGCCACGCAAACACTGCGCAGCCTAGAGCGGGCGGATCGGATTCTCGACCGGCACATGCGCAAACGACCCCCGCTTCATGCCATGAACATCCTGCGCCTCGGCACGGTGGAGCTTTGCACCGGCGGCGACGCACATGGCGTGGTGGACGATCTGGTGGGCCTCGCCCCGCCGGCGCGTGGCAAGGTCAACATCAAACCGCTCGTCAATGCCGTGCTGCGCAAGGTGGCCGAGGAAGATGTGGCGCGCTGGAAGGATCTGCGGGTGCCGCGCCTGCCCGGTTGGCTGCGGGAGCCGCTCGTCGCCGCCTGGGGCAAGGGCGCGGTGAACGCGATGGAGGCCGCACAATTCGCCGGTGCCCCGCTCGACATCACCGCCAAGAGCGATCCGGCTGAGGTGGCGCGGGAGACGGGCGGCACGCTTCTGCCCACGGGCTCGATCCGGCTCTCGCAGCGCGAGCAGGTTTCGGCGCTGCCAGGCTTCGCAGAGGGCGCTTGGTGGGTGCAGGATGCCGCCGCCGCACTGCCGGTGCGCATTCTCGCGCCGCAAACCGGCGAGACGGTGCTCGACCTCTGCGCCGCCCCCGGCGGCAAGACGATGCAACTGGCCGCCGCCGGCGCCGATGTGTCCGCGCTCGACATCTCCGAGCGCCGCATGGCCCGTGTTTCGGAGAATCTCGCGCGCACCGGGCTTTCCGCCTCCCTACTGGTTGAGGATGCGCTGGAGCACGCAGGCGGGCCCTATGATGCCATCCTGCTCGATGCGCCCTGCTCCGCCACCGGCACCATGCGCCGCCACCCCGACCTGCCCTTCGCCAAGGACGGCGCCGAGTTCGGCGGGTTGATCGCGTTGCAGACGCGGATGCTCGACCATGCGCTGACGCTGCTCAAGCCCGGTGGGCGCTTGCTCTTCTGCACCTGCTCGCTCCTGCCCGACGAGGGGGAGGTGCAGGTGGAGGAGCTTCTGGCGCGTGTCCCGGGGCTCTTGGTGGATCGCGAAGCGCTTCTGGTCCCCGGCGTGGAGCCGAAATGGGTCACCGAGGAGGGCGGTCTGCGGCTCAGGCCCGATTACTGGCCCGAGCTTGGCGGGATGGACGGGTTCTACATCGCCCTGCTGCGGAAAGCGGGCTGAGGCGACCCGGCGGACGTCCGCACTATGCGCACGGCGCGGCTCCTCACTTGGGATTGAAAGATCCGCTCGAAGCCTCATCCAACTTCTCGCGCTCTGCTTCAGAGAAAACTCGCAAACGGGATGTAACGCACCGGATCGCCTTCCGATATCTCCACTGCGTGGTCGGGCAATTCCACCAAGCCCTCGGCCCAGCTCAGCCCGCTGATCCGCCCCGAGCCTTCCGACTTGAACACCTCTGCCCGGCCCTCGCGTATCCGCGCGCGCAGGTATTCCCGCCGCCCGGGTTTCTTCGATTTTGAAAATCCCGCCGGCACCTCGAACCCCTGCGGCTCGTGCCAGCCCGCCCCCGCGAGCCGAGCCATCGCGGGCCGTGCGAAGATCAGCGTGCAGACCAGCGCCGCCACAGGGTTGCCCGGCAGGCCGAAGACGGGCGTGCCCTGCCAAAGCCCGAGCGCCAGCGGGCGGCCCGGCTTCAGCGCGATCCGCCATTCGGCCATCGCGCCCTCCGCGTTCAGCAGCGCCGAGACGTGATCTTCGTCGCCGGAGGAGGCCCCGCCGGAGGTGAGGATTACGTGGCTTTCCGAAGCCCCCCTGTCGAAGGCGGCGCGCAGCGCATCACGGTCGTCCGCCACTCGGCCGAGATCGACCGTCTCGAAGCCGAAGCTCTCGGCCAACGCGCAAAGCATCGGACGATTCGCATCGAAAATCTGCCCCGGCCCATCCTCGGCGCCCGGCTCGACAATCTCGTCTCCGGTAGAGATCACGCCCACCCGCAGCCGCTCATGAACCCGCAGGTTCGCCACGCCCACCGCCGAGCAGAGCGCCAGATCGGCGGGCGTCAGCACTCGGCCGGCCGCGAGCACCTCGGCGCCTTCCAACACGTCCTCGCCTGCCTTGCGGGTGTTGGCGCGCGCGCGGATACCAGGGCGGAAGGCGATGGCCTTCTCGCCCACCGTCACATCCTCCTGCAAGATCACCGTATCCACCCCCTCGGGCAGCGCCGCGCCGGTGAGCACGCGCAGCGCATGGCCCGGCGGAACCTCGCCCGCGAAAGGCGCGCCCGCTGCCGCGCGCCCTTCCACAAGCGGCAAGACCTGATCGCCCTCGCCCAGATGGGCATGGGCAAAGCCATAGCCGTCCACCGCCGTGTTGGCCTCGGGCGGGTTCGAACGGCGCGCGATCACCGGCTCGGCCAGTACCCGGCCTGCCGCTCTTGCCAACGGCAGCGTCTCGGCGCCAACCACCGGCGCGAGCCGCTCGCGGAGCCGCGAAAGTGCGTCGTCCACCGGCGTCCAGTCGACCCCGGCAGGAAGGGCGAAGCAATCGTCGCGCAACGGCGGAGGCGCTAGCCCCTCGCCCGCCGCGCGCTTGAGTTCCTCCTCATGTCCGAGCCCCATGATCCAGCCTTCCTCCGCATCGCCTTCGGCCAACATGGCATCGCGCCGGTCCTGAGGCAAACGGGCAACCGCGCGGGCCAGAAGCCGCACCTGATGCGCATCGCGGATGCCGCCCTCGGCCTCGGCTCGTTTCACCGCCCCGTTGATGAGGCCCGGCCAGATCTCGACCAGCAGCACGGGCGCCTCCAGCGGCTCGAAGGGCCAGACGGCCACCTGCCCCGCAAAGCGTTTGCGCAGACGCTGGAGCACCGGCAGCCCAGTCAGCACCTGCCCGCCCACCGCACCGGCGCCGCCCATCTGCCAGCAGGAGAAGGCCCCGGGCGCAAGCAGCTCGGCCCGGCGCCGCTCGGCCATGCCGTGGCCCTGCCGCGTGTCCTTGCGCGGCAAGTTCTCGATCTCGCGCTTGAGGCCGTTGAACCAGAAAGGGCCGATACCGGGAAACCGCGTGTTGATCTCCGCGGCGATGTCGAAGCGGTTGTTCGCCTTGGGGTGGTCTTCCACGTGCGCCTCGAGCCACTCCCAGATGGCGAACGGGTCGCGCCGTCCAGTGAGTGTCTCGGCGAAACCGCTTGGAAAGCCGAAGGGAAAATCGAACCCCAGAAACAGCCTTTGCCCCGCCGCAAGCGTGCCCTCGATCAGCGCGCAGAGCCGTGCCTCGGCTTCCATTCGGTTGCGTATGTACTGCGGCGCTTCCTCGGCCTTGCCGCGTGTCACACACAGCCAGATTGCATCTTTCCGGGGCCGTTTCCCGGTGTCGTTCCCGCCCGACCAGTCAACCACTGCGACCGTGTCGAACCTTGTCACAAGCCAACCTCACGCAGGATGAAATCGGCAATGGCCCGTGTATCGTTGAGGTCGAACACGGGGCGATCAATTTCCAGCTTGGTATCGCTCGCCACCGCGCGCACCGTATCGTCGCTTTCGGCGATGAGTGGGTTGCCGGTTTCGGCTCGGAAGGCCTCGACCTTGGGATGACCATCACGCTTGTAGCCCTCGATCAGCACCAGATCGACCGGCAAGAGCCGCGCGAGCAGATCCGCAAGTGATGGCTCTTCGGCATCGCGCAGTTCTTGCATCAGCGCGACGCGGTTGCGCGAGGCGAGCAGCACCTCGGTCGCGCCCGCCGCGCGATGCCGGAAGCTGTCCTTGCCTGGATGATCCACATCGAAACTGTGATGCGCGTGTTTGACGGTGGAAACGGCAAAGCCCCGCCCGGTGATCTCGGTCACAAGCCGCTCCATCAGCCCGGTCTTGCCTGCGTTCTTCCAGCCTACGACGCCATAAAGTCTCATGGCGCCGAACCCGCCATGCTGCGTGCCCGCGCCAGATCCTCAGGTGTGTTGACGTTGAAAAAGGGTTCTCCCGGCTCGTCGAACATCGCCTCGCGCCCACCATGCCGATCTGTCCAGAGAACCACCTTGCGCAGGCCTTGCGCGAGCGCGCCGCGCAGGTCGTTGCGCAAGGATACCGGCCAGAGCCCGAAGGTGGGCTGACGGCCATCGGGCGTGGTGGCGAGCGCGAGCGGGGCTGTCATCCCCTCCGTCGCCACCAAGAGCCGCGCCACAAGATCCTGCGGGAAGAACGGCGTATCGGCAGCCACCGTCACGATGCTCGTCGCACCGCGATCCGCCGCCCAATCGAGCCCAGCGAGCACACCCGCGAGCGGCCCTGGATGGCCGGCTACGCTGTCTGGCAGCACAGGCAGGCCCAGCCCGGTGAAGCGGTGTGCGGGGCCGTTGGCGTTGAGCGCCATCTCCGGCACCTGCGGCTTCAGCCGCGCGATCACCGTATCGAGAATCGTGACATGCCCCAGCGACAGAAGCCCCTTGTCGCCGCCGCCCATGCGCGTGGCGCGCCCGCCGGCAAGGATCACGCCCAACGGCCTGGCCGGCGCGCTCATGCGTCCGCCCCTTTGCGGCGGTGCTTGCGGTCTTCGTCCTCGATGCTCGCAGGGTCGGCATCGCGCAGGAGACGCTCCTCGCCAGAAAGGCAGACAAACCGCCGCCCGCGCATCCGGCCGATGAGCGTGAGCCCGACCTCGCGAGCGATCTCCACGCCCCACGCGGTAAACCCCGAGCGCGAGGCCAGCGCGGGGATGCCCATGAGCGCGGTCTTGATCACCATTTCCGAGGTGAGCCGCCCGGTGGTGTAGAGGATCTTGTCTTCCGGGTTGACGCGCTCGGAAAACATCCAGCCCGCGATCTTGTCGACCGCGTTGTGCCGGCCCACGTCTTCCATATAGACAAGCGGCTCGGGCCCCTTGCAGAGCACCGTGCCGTGAATTGCTCCGGCCTCGAGATAGAGCGAGGGTGTGCGGTTGATCTTTGCCGCAAGCGCGTAGAGATCGGAGGTGCGGAGTTGCAATTCAGGCAGGCGCACGCCTTCCAGCCCCTCCATCATGTCGCCGAACACCGTGCCCACCGCACATCCAGAGGTGCGGGTCTTCTTGCGCAGCTTCTCCTCGTAGCTCGTCTGCCCGGCGGTGCGCACCACCACCGTTTCGAGGTCCTCGTCGAATTCCACGCCTGTCACCGTCTCGTCTGCGCTCAGCATCCCCTGATTGCGCAGGAACCCAAGCGCCAGATACTCGGGATAGTCGCCGATGGTCATTGCGGTCACGATTTCCTGCGCATTCAGGAAGATCGTGAGCGGCCGTTCTTCCACCACCGCGATCTCGGCCTCCGCACCCTCCTGATCCACGCCCCTCACGCGGCGCGTGAGCCTCGGCGCGGCCGGGTCGGGCGCGATGATGTAGCCCGAGAGATCGTCGTTCACTGCCAATTGCAACTCCTCTGCGATGGGGATAGGCCGGACGCGTCGATAGCAATCTAAGGTCTTCCAGTGGCAACCGAAACCACCAAATCCATCTTCTGGCTGGGGGTGCGCGAGGCGGCACCCTTCTTCTTCGTGGTCTCGCCCTTCGCCATGCTCTTCGGAGTGGTGGCCACCGAAGCCGGGCTCAACCTGCTGGAAACGATGAGCTTTTCCTTTCTCGTCATTGCCGGGGCGGCACAGCTCACCGCGCTGCAGCTGATGGTCGATCAGGTGCCGGTGCTCATCGTGATCATCTCGGCACTTGCTGTGAACCTGCGCATGGCGATGTATTCCGCCTCGCTCACGCCCTATCTGGGGAGCGCGCCTCTCTGGCAGCGCGCCTTCGCTGCCTATTTCATTGTCGATCAGAGCTACGGCCTCTCGATCCTGAATTTCGAGCGCAACCCGCAATGGACGTTGTCGCAACGCATGGCCTACTTCTTCGGCACGATCGCGCCCGTCTGCCCATTCTGGTATCTTTTCACCCTTGTGGGCGCGCTGATCGGCAGCAAGATCCCGGAGAGCTTCGCGCTCGATTTCGCGGTGCCCATCTGCTTCCTCGCCCTCATCGCTCCGATGCTGCGCACGCGTGCCCATGTGGCGGCGGCGCTCGTCTCGATCACGGCGGCGCTCGTCTTCGCCTTCCTGCCTTACAATCTGGGCCTGCTGGTGGCGGGCATCCTCGGCATGGTGACAGGTGCCGAGGTGGAGCGCCGCACCACGCCTAGCGAGGCGCAGGCATGACCGAGCTCGACACCACAACCATCTGGATCGTGATCCTGGCGCTCGGCCTCGGCAGCTACGGCTTCCGCTTCGTCTTCATCGGGCTGATCGGCGACCGGCAGCTGCCGCCGTGGATCCTGCGTCACCTGCGCTATACCGCAGTGGCTGTGCTTCCGGGGCTGGTGGCGCCGCTGGTGCTCTGGCCTCCCGCGACCGGCGGCAGCCCGGATGCCGCGCGCCTCTGCGCCGCCTTCGTCACAATCGCCACTGGGCTTCTGACCCGCAGCGTGATGTTTTCCATCGGGCTCGGGGCCGCCAGCCTCTACCTCAGCCTTTACTTGTTGGGCTAACGCGGGCCGTAGCCATCCTTCTGCGCGCGGTAGAGTTGCGCGTAGAGCCCGCCGCTTTCCAGCAGCTCCTCGTGCCGGCCCGCTTCCACCAGCCGCCCGGCCTCGAGCACGAAGATCCGGTCCGCATCGGCCACGGAAGAAAGCCTATGCGCCACCACGATGGTCGTCTTGCCCTTCGTGAGCCTGTCGAGCGCGGCGCGGATGCGTGCCTCTGTGGCTTGGTCGAGCGCACTGGTGGCCTCGTCGAGCAGAAGGATGGGCGCATCGCGCAGAAAGGCACGGGCAATGGCGATGCGCTGCTTCTGCCCGCCCGAAAGCTGCGCCCCCTTTGGCCCCACCGGGGCATCGCCGCGCAGGCGGATCAGTTCGGCGATCTCGGCGTTTTCCGCGGCGCGCCACACCTCTTCGTCGGTGGCATCGGGGTTCACGTAGCGGATGTTCTCCCAGATCGAGTTGTTGAAGATCACGATATCCTGCGCCACCACCGAGAAGGCCCCGCGCAGCTTGGCCACCTGCAGCGCCTCGATGGGCTGCCCGCCGATGGTGATCTGCCCACCCTTCACGTCGTAGAGCCGGGAGAGAAGCGAGAGGATCGTCGTCTTGCCTGAGCCGGTGGCGCCCACGATGGCCGAGACCTTGCCACCCTCGAAGAGCATGTCGAGCCCGTCGAAAAGCGGCTGATCCTCCGAATAAGAGAAGCGCACGTTGTCGAGCCGGATGTCGCCGCCGGTGTCGAACTCGGCCACGGCATCTGGCGCATCGGTGATCGTCGGCACCTGGTCATAGAGGCTGCGCACCCGATCGAGCAGCACGAGGTTCGATTGCAGCGAACCAAAGAACTGCGCCAGAAGCCTTGCCGGGTCGAACACCATCACCATGCCCAGAAGGAAGGTGATGATCGCCGCGCCGTCGGTGTCGAACTCGGGCGAGAGCACCATGTAGCCGCCGCCGCCGATCACCAGCACATAGACAAAAGCCGAACTGAGGTCGATCGAGGGCATCACCAGCGCCTGGGTGATCTGCACCCGGTTCATCAGGTCGCGAATCGCGCCCGTGCCTTTCATCAGCCGCCCGGCTTCCATCTTTTCCTGGCTCGAGATCTTAACCGTGCGCATCCCGTGCACGGTTTCCTCGATCCCGTTCATGTAATCGCCCAGCGCGTGCTCGGCCGCTCCCTGTGCGATCTTCACCCGGTCGGAGACGAAATTCATAACCCAGATGATGAAGGGCAGAACCACGACAGCGGTGGCGAAGAGGATAGGATTCTTCCAGATGAGATAGCCCGAGACGATCAGCACCGTCACCGCATCGCGCACCGCGCCTGCCGTGGCGAGGCCTACGAAAACGCCGAGCTGCTGGGTTTGCGTCACCAGCCGGTGGATGATCTCGCCCGACTTGGTGCGCTCGAAATAGGCGAGATCGAGCGACATCAGGTGCCCGATCAGATCGCGCCGCATCTCGAAAATCGCCTCGTTGGAAAGCCGCACCGTGATCAGCGGCACGAGATACGACATGAGCCCACGCACCGCGAATAGGAAAAACACCACCACGCAGACCATCACGAGGTCGCGCACGGAGCCATCCTCGAAGATCACCCTTAGGCCGCTC
>JAVKDQ010000027.1:0-2460 GCA_040222155.1 Roseovarius sp. | reverse complement strand
ATCGCGCCGACCTGATTGACCTCGTGGCGGAGGGCGCGCGCGCGGCCGGGGTGAAGATCAGGCTTCTCCAGCATGTCCTTCGGGTCGAGCCGGGCACGCCCGCCCGCATCGAGCTTGATCGCGGCGTGGAGATGCATGCCGATCTGGTCGTGGGGGCCGACGGGCTCCACTCCGCCACGCGCGCCGCGCTCAACGGCACGATCGCGCCTTTCTTCACGGGCCAGGTTGCTTGGCGTGCCGTGGTGCCGGCGGAGCAGGGGGCGCGCGCCCGCCCGCCGGAAGCCTGGGTGCATATGGGCCCGCGCCGCCACGTTGTGAGCTACCCGCTGCGCGAGGGCACGGCGCTCAACATCGTCGCCGTTCAGGAGCGTGCCGCGTGGCAGGCTGAAAGCTGGAGCCAGGAGGACGACCCCGAGACGCTGCGAAGAACCTTCGCCGATTTCGGCGGCGAAGTGCGCGAGATGCTGGCGTGCGTCGAGCGGGTGCATCTCTGGGGCCTCTTCCGCCATCCTGTCGCACCGATGTGGCATGGCGAGGGGGTGGTTCTGCTGGGCGATGCGGCGCATCCCACCTTGCCCTTCATGGCGCAGGGCGCCTCGCTCGCGCTGGAGGATGCCTGGGTGCTGAGCGAGGCGCTTTCGCTCCCGGGCCGCCTCGCCACGCGGCTGGCCGCCTACCAGACTCGCCGCGAGGGCCGCGCACGCCGCGTTGTGGAGGCCGCCTCTTCCAACGCGTGGAAATATCACCTCGCGCTGCCGCCGCTGCGATGGGCCGCCCATGCCGCGCTCAGGGCGGGGGGCGCGCTCATTCCGGGCCGGATGATACGCCAGTATGACTGGCTCTACGGCCATGACGTGACGGCGGAAGGTTAAGTCACAACCGTCGAAAAACCTCTGAAGTCAGCTTTTTACGCGTCGAATCTTACCCAGATCGGAACATGGTCCGAGGGCTTCTCGCGCCCCCGGGCCTGCTTGTCGATCGCGCAGTCCAGCATGAGGTCTGCCGCCTGCGGGCTGAGCAGGAAATGATCGATGCGAATGCCGTCGTCGCGGTTCCATGCGCCCGCCTGATAATCCCAGAAGGTATAATGCCCGGGCCCCGCCTCGCGGGCTCTGAAGGCCTCGGTGAAACCCAGATTGAGCACCCGGCGGAAAGCCTCCCGGCTTTCCGGCAGCGCCAGCGCATCCTCGCGCCACGCCTCGGGCCGCTTGGCATCCTCATCTTGCGGGATCACATTGTAATCGCCGGCCATCAACGCGGGCTCCTCGAGGGTCAGCAGCGCCCCGGCGCGAGCCTTCAGCCGCTCCATCCACGCCAGCTTGTAATCGTATTTCGGCCCTGGCGCCGGGTTTCCGTTGGGCAGGTAAAGCCCGCAGACGCGCAGCGCGGTCTTGTCGCCGATCACGGTCGCCTCGATCCAGCGCGCCTGCTCGTCCTCGTCGTCTCCGGGCAAGCCGCGCCGCACATCCTCGAGCGGCAGCTTCGAAAGGATCGCCACGCCGTTGAAGCTCTTCTGGCCGTGGGTTTCCACCCGGTAGCCCATCTCCTCGAAATGTTCGGTCGGGAAGCCTTCGTCGATGCTCTTGATTTCCTGCAGGAGCACGACATCGGCCTCCGCTTCCGCCAGCCAGTCGCTCAGCGCGCCGATCCGCGCCTTGATCCCGTTGATGTTGAAACTCGCGATCTTCATGGCCCTGCTCCCGCCCCGGCTGTGCCCCGTCTGGTTTGCCCGGATGGCGGCAGATATCGCAAGGCTGGCCCGCGCTGGCAAGGGGCTGCGGCGTTAACCATTTCACGCCGCTCGTTAACCTTTGAGTAACTCATTGATTCGATTGAACCAAGCCACAACCAATGCGAGATTCATGCAATAGTTATACTTATCCACAGTTGTGGGCGAAAAAAATTTTCCTCCGAAACCCTGCCTCGGCATCACACCGAATTCAACGCCTTACCCGGTCGGTATAGCCGCGAACCCCCCTGTGGATAACTCGCATAAATAGAAACCCGTATTGGCGAAACACGCATCCCGTGCAAGCGTTCTTGCACCTGCTGTCCAGAACGGAGATGAGACCATGACC
Organism: Roseovarius sp.; assembly: GCA_040222155.1. Lineage (GTDB taxonomy): Bacteria > Pseudomonadota > Alphaproteobacteria > Rhodobacterales > Rhodobacteraceae > Roseovarius. The sequence goes on along the minus strand of JAVKDQ010000027.1, from coordinate 382 downwards.
GCACTGCGTAAACTCACCCAGCCCGTTACCACCCGCTCCGACGCGTCGATGCTCGACGGGGCCGAGACCGGCGCCTTTACCTCGTCCATGGCCCCGATGGGCGCGCCCGAAGCCGCGCTTGGCGAGGGGCTCGAGATGTTCACCTCTTCCATGGGGCCCTTGACCACGGCCGAGGCCTACACCGGCGAAGCGGTGGAGATGTTTACCTCGTCTATGGCACCCGTCACCTCCGCCGAGGCGCGGATGGGTGACAAGGTCGAGATGTTCACGTCTTCGATGGCTCCGCGCGCAGGCGCCGGCGAGGCCGTGGGCGCCTTCACCTCTTCGATGTCGCCTGCAAGCACGGTTGAAGCTGAGGCCGGCGACGCTGTCGAGATGTTCA
>JAVKDQ010000026.1:0-10931 GCA_040222155.1 Roseovarius sp. | reverse complement strand
CTCGCGCGACGACACGAGGCGCGGGCTGCGCCCTGCGTCGATATTGGGGTCGTCGCAATCGCGGCATTCGCGCGGGTCATGCACGTAGATGTTCTGGCCGAACCGGTCCTGAACCCGGTCCACCAGCGTGGGCTGCACCCGCTCGCCGCCATTGGCGAACATCGCGTAGGCCGAAACCATCTTGAAAAGCGTCGTCTCGTCGGAGCCGAGCGAGTTGGCGAGGAACCGGCCCATGTTGTCGTAAACGCCGAAATCCTCGGCATAATCGGCCACCACATCCATCCCCACCTCCTGCGCGAGGCGGATCGTCATGAGGTTCCGCGACATCTCGATGCCGGTCCTGAGCGGCGTGGGGCCGTAATACTGGTTGGTCGAGTTGCGCGGCCGCCAGACGCCCTGCGGCGTGTTGATCTCGATAGGCGCGTCGATCACGATGGTGGCGGGCGAGTAACCGCTGTCGAGCGCCGCCGCGTAGACGAAGGGCTTGAACGACGACCCCGGTTGCCGGAGCGCCTGCGTGGTGCGGTTGAACACCGAATCCTGGTAGGAAAACCCGCCCTGCATGGCCAGCACGCGGCCCGAGTTCACATCCATCGCCATGAAGCCGCCCTGCACTTCCGGCACCTGCCGCAGCGTCCAGCGGATGAAACTGCCATCGTCATCGGAGGTCATGCGGCGCAGATGCACCACGTCGCCGCGCTTGAACGTGTCCTTGAAGGAGCCGGGCAGCCACGCGATATCGTTGCGCGGCACCGATTGCACGCCCTCCACGTCCTCGACACCCACCCGCATCTCCTGGTCGCCGATCTCCAGCACCACGGCCGGATGCCAGTAACCGTCGAGCGTGATGTCGCGGGCCACTTCCGTCGAGGCCAGCGCCTCGCGCCACAGAGCCTCCTCGCCCAGCACCTCCTCGGGCAGCTGTTTGCCGGTGCCGCGCCATTGCTTGCGGTTGCGGTCGTAGATCTCGAGCTGGCGCTGCAGCGCGTGCGCGGCCTCCTCCTGCATCTCCGGGTCGATCGTGGCGCGCACCGTGAAGCCGCCGGTGAAGAATTCGCCCTCGCCGAAATCCTCAGTGAGCTGGCGGCGGATCTCGTCGGTGAAATAGTCGCGCGGCGGCAGCGTGTCGCGCCATTCGGGGAAATCGCCGTTCTGCACCGAGCGCACCGGCTCGTTCAGTTCCGCCTGCAGCACCTCCTGCGTGAGATAGCCGTTTTCGTACATTTCCTTGAGCACGAAATTGCGCCGCTCGCGCAGCCGCTCCATCTCGCGCACCGGGTGATAATCCGAGGGCGCCTTGGGCATCGAGGCGAGGAAGGCCGCCTCGTGCGGAGCAAGCTCCGACAGGGTCTTGTTGAAATAGGTCTGCGCGGCGGCGGTCACGCCGTAGGAGTTCTGCCCGAGGAAGATCTCGTTGAGATAGAGTTCGAGAATGTCCTCCTTGTCGAGCGTCTCCTCGATGCGGGTGGCGAGGATGATCTCCTTGATCTTCCGCTCGATCCGCCGGTCGCCGGAGAGCAGGAAGTTTTTCATCACCTGCTGGGTGATGGTGGAGGCGCCGCGCACCGTCTCGCCGCGCGTGCGCACCGCTTCCACGATGGCCGCCGCGATGCCGCGCGCATCGTAGCCCGCGTGGCTGTAGAAATTCTTGTCTTCCGCCGAGATGAAAGCCTGCTTCACCAGATCCGGGATTTCCTCCGCCGGGGTGAAGAGCCGCCGCTCGCGGGCGAATTCGTCGATGATGCGGCCCTCGACGGAGTAGATCCGGCTGATCGTGGGCGGCGTGTAATTGGCCAGCGACTCGTGGCTCGGCAGATCCTTCCCGTAGATATGGAAGACGGCGCCGATCGACAGCGCAACCATGACCACGACCAGCGTGATCAGGCTGAAGATCGTGCCGAAGAAGGAAAAGATCGGTCTGAGCAAGAGCTCGCTCCCAAGGGTCGAACGTGGTCTGTCATATACGCATCGGGGCTGCCCGCGTCAAAACACAAACGCGCGGGGCTGGGCAGGTTTCCGCGAAGACACCCGCACGGCTATTGCCGCACCAGCCGCTGCGCCGCCTCGTCGGCGAGCCGCCACGCCTGCAGCGCATCGCGGATGCCCGCGGCCATCCTGGCGCGCCAGTCCGGGTCGCGCAGGTTCTCGAGGTCGCGCATCGACGACAGAAAGCCCAGCTCCACCAGCACCGAGGGTATATCGGGCGATTTCAGCACCGAGAACCCCGCCGAGCGCAGCGGCCGCGTGTTGAGCTTGAGCCCCTGCTCGCGGATGCCGAGCCGGATGGCGCGGGCCAGCTGATCGGAGCGCGGCTGCGTCTCCATCCGGGCAAGGTCCATCAGCACGTCCGCCACCACGTCATCGGTATCGGTCAGGTCGACGCCGGCGAGGATATTGGCGCGGTTGTGCCGCTCGGCCAGCGCCGCCGAGGCCTCGTCGGAGGCGCTGTCGGCCAGCGTATACACCGTCGCCCCCACCGCGCGCCCCTCGCTCAACGCATCCGCATGAAGCGAGATGAAGAGATCCGCGCCCAGCTCGTGGGCAATCGCCACCCGCCGCTCGAGCGAGACGAACTCGTCGGCCTCGCGGGTGAGCGCCACGTCGAACCCGCCCGCACGCAGCAGCGTCTCGCGCAGTTCGCGGGCGAAACGCAGCATCAGTTCCTTTTCCTGCGCGCCATCGTTCTCCGCCCCGGGATCCACCCCGCCGTGGCCCGGGTCGAGCACCACCAGCATCCGCCCCGAGCGGCCCGGCGCGGCCTCGGCCACCGCCGGCAGCGCGCTCTCCTCGGCCTCCCAGCCCGGCAGGGGCGGCGCGCCCGAGGCGGCGGCGAAAGCTTCGGGCGAGGCCTCCTTCAGCACCACCTCGATCACCGCCCGCCCGCTCGCCGCATCCACCGCCGCATCGGCGGTGGCCAGCGCGTAGGGCCCCATCAGATCGACCACCATGCGCGACCAGCCCGGGCGAAAGGCCCCCACCCGCAGCTTCAGCACCCGTTCCGAGCGGTCGAGCGCCTCGACATCGGTGCCCGTCCAGTCCACCTCGCGGAAATCGAGCACCAGCCGCTCGGGATCGGCCAGCGTGAAGGCGCGATAGGGCACGCCCTGCGTCAGCACGAGCCTGAGTGTCACGCCGCCCCGCATATCCTCCACGCCCGAGCCCGCCATCTCGAGCCGTGCCAGTGCCGAGAAGCCCTGCGCCTCGGCCCGTTCCTGCGCTCCCGCCCCCGCGCCCGCAAGGAGCGCAGCCAGCAGCACCGCCAGCCATTTTCCGATCATCCTGCTCCGCCCGCCATCATGGGTCTCTGTTGCGGGTCATGTTACACGAACTCCGCCCGCTTGCCCACTGCTCTTCAGGCTTTCATCTTTCCAAAAATACTCATTCGCACCCTCACCGCCGCGCCATGAAGGCCGCCAGCCGGGCGAGCCCCTCCTCGATATCCGCCGTGGAGGCCGCATAGGAAAAGCGCAGCGTGCCCGCCCCCCGCGCCGGGTCGAAATCGAGCCCCGGCGTCACCGCCACCCCCGCCTTCTCGAGGATCTCGGCGGCAAAGGCGCGGCTGTCATCGGTCAGATGGCTCACATCGGCATACACGTAGAAGGCGCCATCGGGCGGCGCGATGCGGTCGAACCCGGCCTTCGGCAGCCCCTCGAGCATCAGGGCCCGGTTGGCGCGGTAGACGGCCATGTTGGCCTCAAGCTCGGCGTCACACTCCATCGCCGCCAGCGCCGCCACCTGGCTCGCATGGGGCGGGCAGATGAAGAGGTTCTGCGCCAGCCGCTCGACCACGCGCACATGGTCCTCGGGCACCACCATCCAGCCCACGCGCCAGCCGGTCATCGAGAAATACTTGGAGCAGGAGTTGATCACGTAGGCCTCGTCGGTGATCTCCAGCGCGCTCACCGCCTTATGCTCGTATTCGATGCCGTGATAGATCTCGTCGGAGATGAAGCTCGCCCCTTCGCCGTGTGCCGCCTCGATGAGCGCGCCCAGCGCCTCGCGGCCCAGCATCGTGCCGGTGGGGTTGGCGGGGCTCGCCACCATAAGCCCCTTGAGCCCCTGCCCCGCGATCTCCGCCGCCACCGGCTGGTAGCGGTTCGCCGGGTCCGTCTCGATATCCACCGGCTCGAGCGCCAGCGCCTTCAATATCTGCCGGTAGCTCGGATAGCCCGGCGCGCCGATCCCCACGCGGTCTCCGGTGTCGAAAAGCGCGGTGAAGGCAAGGATAAAGGCCCCCGAGGAGCCCGAGGTCACGATCACGCGGCCCGGGTCGAGATCGACGCCATACCAATCGCCGTAAAGCCGCGCGATCCGCGCCCTGAGCGCCGGCAGGCCCAGCGCCACGGTATAGCCCATCGCGCTCTCTTCCATTGCCCCCGCCAGCGCGGCGCGGGCACCGGCCGGTGCGGGCGTGCCGGGCTGGCCCACCTCCATGTGGATCACCCGCCGCCCCGCCTCCTCGGCCTTCCGCGCGGCCTCCATCACATCCATCACGATAAAGGGATCGACGCCGGAGCGGGTTGAGATTCGCATGGATTTCTTCCTAGACTGCCCCATCTTCACCCCCGGGTTGCACTGGAAAGAGCCTCAGCGTCAATGCACCTTCGCCGAATTCTCCTCGCAGGTCTCCTCGCGCCGCTGCTGCTGAGCTTCACGCTCGCGCAGCCCGCCCGCGCACTCACGCTCCTGCGCGACCCGGATATCGAACATGCGCTGATGAAGGTGGCGGAGCCCGTTCTGCGCACGGCGGGCCTCGGCTCCACCCGCATGAACATCTTCGTGATCGACGACGGCTCGCTCAACGCCTTCGTGTTCGACAGCAACAACATCTTCATCCATTCGGGCCTCCTGCAGAAGATGACCCGCGCGCCGATGCTGCAGGCGGTGATCGCGCACGAGGCCGCGCATATCACCAATGGCCACCTCGCCCGCCGCCCGGTGAACCTGCGCAACGCCCGCACCGCCGCCGGCATCGGCGCGGCGCTGGCGGCGGCCGCCGCCGTGGCCTCGGGCGTGGGCGAGGTTGCGGGGCTGGGCGCGATCGGCGCCGCCAACACCGCGCAACGGCTCTTTCTCGTCCACACCCGCGCCGAGGAAAACGGCGCCGACCAGTCGGGCATGCGCTATCTCGCCGCCGCCGGCATCGACCCCTACGGCATGGTCGAGGTGATGGATATCTTCCGCGGGCAGGAGGTGCTCTCCGCCGCCCGGCAGGATCCCTACGCCCGCACCCACCCACTCTCGAGCGACCGCTACCGCGTGGTCAAACGCCTCGCCGACAGCTACGGCGGCAAGGCGCAGGAAGACCCGGAAGCCGAATACTGGTTTCAGCGCGCCAAGGGCAAGCTCTCGGCCTTCACCCGCGCACCGAAGTGGACGCTGACCCGCGCGGGCGAAACCGGCCATGCCGATATCGAGGCGATGCGCGTGGCCATCGCCCAGCACCGCCAGTCGCAAACCGGCGCCGCCGTGGCCGCGATCGACCGCGCCATCGCCGCGCGGCCCGACGACCCCTTCTATCTGGAGCTCAAGGGCCAGATCCTCTTCGAGGCGCGCCGCTTCGGCGAGGCGGCAGAGGCCTACCGGGCGGCCAGCGAGCTTGCCCCCAAGGATGCGCTCATCCTCGGCGCCTATGGCCGCGCGCTGCTTGCCACCAAGCAGACAGAGGCCGCCATCCGGATGCTGGAGGCCTCGCAGGCGCGCGACGGGCGCGACCCCCGCGTGCTGCGCGACCTCGCGCAGGCCTACGCCACGGTGGGGCAAAACGGCATGGCCTCGCTCGTCACCGCCGAGCGCTACGCCATGCAGGGCCGCTTGCAGGATGCGGGCATCCATGCCAAACGCGCCTCGGGGCTTCTGCTGCAGGGCACCCCCGGCTGGCGCCGGGCACAGGATATCCTGATCGTGGCCGAACGTGCCGCGAAAGAGTAATGACAGAGAAAACGGAGTTGACCCGATGACACGCCCCCTTCTGCCGGTTTTCGCGGCGCTTGCCCTCGCAGGCACCGCCGCCACCTTCGCCCCCGCCCCCGCCACGGCGCTCGACCTGGCGTCGATGTCCGAGGCCGAGCGGCAGATCTTCCGCGAGGAGGTGCGCGCCTACCTGCTCGAGAACCCCGAGGTGATCATGGAGGCCGTGGCCGTGCTCGAACAGCGCGAGGCCCAGGCCGAGGCGGAGGCCGACGTTGCCGCGATCCGCGAGAATGCCGAGGCCATCTTCAACGACGGCTATTCCTGGGTGGGCGGCAACCCCGAGGGCGACATCACGCTGGTGGAATTCATGGATTACCGCTGCGGCTACTGCCGCCGCGCCGCGCCGGAAGTGACCGATTTCATCACCTTCGACGGCAACGTGAAACTCATCGTCAAGGAATTCCCGATCCTCGGCGAGCAATCGGTGCTCTCGTCGCGCTTCGCCATCGCCACCAAGCAGATCGCGGGCGACGAGGCCTATGAAAGCGTGCATGACGCGCTCATCGCCTACACCTCCGAGATCACCCAGGACTCGCTCGCGCGCCTCGGCCAGTCCCTCGACCTCGATACCGATGCGATCATCGCCCATATGGACAGCCCCGAGGTAAGCGCCGTGATCGCCGCCAACCACCAGCTCGCACAAAAGCTCGGCATCTCCGGCACCCCGTCCTTCGTGATGGAAAACCGGATGCTGCGCGGCTACCTGCCCCGCGAGGAAATGGAAGCGCTGGCCGAAGAGATCCGCGCCGAGGGATGAGCCGCTGTGCCGCCCGCCTCCCGGCGGCCCTGTTCGCGCTCTGCGTCGCCGCTCCCGCCTTGGCGCAGACCGACCTGCGCAACATGACGCCCGAGGAGCGCGCGATCTTCGGCAACGAGATCCGCGAGGCGCTGCTCGGCGTGCCCGAGCTGCTGCCGCGCCACCTCGCGCGGCGCGCGCCCGAGGCCGCCGAACTTTATGCCGACGAGATCGAGAATGACCTTGCCCGGATCGCGGCGCAGGAGGCCGCGCTCTTCGGCGCGGGCCTGCCGGGCTTCGGCCCGGAAGGCGCGGCACAGCGCATCGCGCTTGTCACCACGCCCGATTGCGCAGCCTGCGCCGAGGCCGAAGCCGAATTGCGCAGCCTGGCCCGACGGTTCGACCTGCGCGTGACGCTCGTTACTCTCACCCCCGGCCTCGCCGAAAGCCTCGACCTGGATACCGCGCCCAGCTACGTCATGCCCGACCGGATGCTGCGCGGCCATATCCCGCCCATCGTCCTCGAACGCTATCTCTCTGAATAATCCGCGATGCCCGGCCTCGCCCGTCGAGAGTGAGTATTTGACCCAAGAAGAAGCCAAGCGCGCGCCCTGCTTCTACTTGGGTCAAATACTCATTCGAAAACGCATGTCTCGGGCGTGGCCGCGGCGCATTTTCACCACGCCGAGTTCACCGGCCGAGATCAGCTTCACCGTTCAGCCGGTTGTTGCAAAGGCAAAAAACCGGCGGCGCTACTCCGCCGCTTCGGTCTCCGCCTCGGCCGCGTCGATCTCGGCCGCGCGCTTCTCGACCTGCTCGACGATGTGGTCGATCATCTGCTCGTTCGACATCTTGTGGCTGGCCTTGCCCGCCAGGTAAACCATGCCCGAGCCCGCGCCGCCGCCGGTGAAGCCCACATCGGTCATCAGCGCCTCGCCGGGGCCGTTCACCACGCAGCCGATGATCGAGAGGCTCATCGGCGGCTGGAGATGCTCGAGCCGCTGCTCCAGCGCCTCCACCGTCTTGATCACGTCGAAGCCCTGCCGCGCGCAGGAGGGGCAGGAGATGATGTTGACGCCGCGATGCCGGAGCCCCAGTGATTTGAGGATCTCGTAGCCCACCTTCACCTCTTCCACCGGATCGGCGGAGAGGCTCACGCGGATCGTGTCGCCGATCCCCATCCACAGGAGGTTGCCCAGCCCGATGGCCGATTTGATCGTGCCCGACATGAGCCCGCCCGCCTCGGTGATGCCGAGGTGGATGGGCGCATCCGTCTGCTCCGCGAGCTGCTGGTAGGCGGTCGCGGCCATGAACACGTCCGACGCCTTGCAGCTGATCTTGAACTCGTGAAAGTCGTTGTCCTGCAGCACCTTGATATGGTCGAGCCCGCTCTCCACCATCGCGTCGGGCGTGGGCTCGCCGTATTTCTCGAGCAGGTGCTTCTCCAGCGAGCCCGCATTCACGCCGATGCGGATCGAGCAGCCGTGGTCGCGCGCGGCCCTGATCACCTCGCGCACCCGGTCCTGGCTGCCGATATTGCCGGGGTTGATGCGCAGGCAGGCCGCGCCCGCCTCCGCCGCCTCGATGCCGCGCTTGTAGTGGAAATGGATGTCGGCCACGATCGGCACCGGGCTTTCGCGCACGATCTCCTTCAGCGCGCGGGAGGAGTCCTGGTCGGGCACCGAGACGCGCACGATATCCGCGCCCGCCTCCGCTGCCCGCTGCACCTGTGCGATGGTGCCGGGGATGTCGGTGGTGACCGTGTTGGTCATCGTCTGAACCGAGATCGGCGCGCCACCGCCCACGGGCACGTTGCCCACCATGATCTGGCGGCTTTCGCGGCGGTAGATGTTGCGCCAGGGGCGGATGTGATTGAGAGACATGGCTTCCCTGCGGCGAAGGGGTGGGTTTGAAAAGAGAATAGGGCCCCGAGAGGCCCCATGCAATGACCGACGCTGCGCCATCGCGCCCCGGTTACTGGTCTGCCGGTGTCTCCAGTTCGGCCACGAAGCGCTGCAGATCGCGGTCTTGCGAGATGTCGGCCACGTTGTAGCTCTCGCGCAGGCTGGTGGCTGCAAGCGCCACGTTGCGCGTCACCGAGCCGCTCGGGCCCACCGGGCCGTAATGCTGCCCATCCATCTGGAAGTAGACGGCGCCGGATTCGCCCACGCGCAGGCTTGGCGGCTCTTCGGTATCGGGCACCTGGTAGGCGTCGCCGCCGTTGAGAATGCCCTCGAAGAGCACGCTGCCATCGGCGGCGCTGACCCGCACCCAGGCGGGGCGCACGGCCACCACGGTGACGCCCGGGCGCGGCTCGGCCACCACGCGCGGCGTGGTCGTGGCCTCGCTGTCGTCGCGGCCCTCGTCGCCCGAAACGAGCGCGGCCACCACCGAGTCGATCGTGTTGGCGCTGTTGCGGTCGGCCTGCGGAAGATCGCCGGCAAAGGTGCCCACCTCGGAGGGGTCGAGCGTGGAGATCGGCGCGTCGCGCGCCACCATGACCGGCACGTCGAGCGCCTCGGGGCGATACATCCGCCCCAGCCCGTCTTCCGCGGTGCGCAGCGCGGGCGCCTCGAAGCCGGCCATGCTGGCGGGGTCTTCGGTGTTGGCGGCGGTGGCCACCACGCCGTCGAGCGGGTCGAGATCGGTGAGCACGTCGGGCGTGTTCTCCACCGGGGCGAACTGCACGCGCTGGATTTCGCTCAGCACCGCCCAGCCGCCATAGCCGATGCCGGCGATGAGCGCCACGAGCACCAGCGCCGAGCCGATGGCGCCGGGCTCGACATTGCTGAACAGCCCCTCGCGCGCCGGCAGGAAGGGCGTCGAGGGCGAGACGAGCGGATCGCTTTCGCGCGCCGTGCTGCGGCGCTGCGGCTCGAGCGGCTTGCGGATCGATGAGGCCCCGGCCGACATGCCGTGAGACACCGAAAACCCGCATTCCTGGCAGAACTTGGCGAAGGCGTCGTCGGGGTTCATGCCGAGATAGCGCGCGTAGGAGCGCACGTAGCCGGGGATGAAGCCGGGCGTGTCGAAGGCATCCGGGTCGGCGTTCTCGATGGCGGCGATGTAGGAGGCCTTGATGCGGATCTCGCGCTCGACATCGAGCAGGGATTTGCCGAGGGTCGCGCGTTCGCCGCGCATCATGTCGCCAAGACGCAGATCATAAGCGTCGAAACCGCGTGGAGGTGCAGCTTCGACGGCCTTGCCGTCTTTCCTTTTGCGGCGAATTGCCATGCAACCTGCCCCTACAAACCCATAGCCTGTGAGCCGAACGATTCGACTTCTGCCCTTTTCTTTACAGCAACTTATCACAGCACAAGTTAATTTGCACCTGCGGCGGGATTATGCAGACAAATCGGCGCGATTCAGCGCGCAATGGCTCCATAATTCATCCATCGCACGGATCAGCCTGTCCATCTCCTCGGGCCCGTGCACCGGCGAGGGCGTGAACCTCAGCCGCTCGGTGCCGCGCGGCACGGTCGGAAAGTTGATCGGTTGCACGTAGATCCCGTAGCGTTCCAGCAGCATGTCGGAGAGCTTCTTGGTGTGCACCGGGTCGCCCACGATCACCGGCACGATATGCGAGCCGTGGTCGATGATCGGCAGGCCCATCGCCTTGAGCCGCATCTTGAGAATCTTCGCCTGCGTCTGGTGCCGCTCGCGCAGCGCACGGTCTGTCTTGAGATGCGCGACAGAAGCCGCCGCCCCCGCCGCAACGGCCGGCGGCAGCGAGGTGGTGAAGATGAAGCCCGGCGCGTAAGATCTTATCGCATCACACATTTTGGCGCTTGCGGCGATATAGCCACCCATCACGCCATAGGCCTTGGCAAGCGTTCCGTTGATGATGTCGAGCCGGTGCATCAGCCGGTCGCGCTCGGCCACGCCGGCGCCACGCGGGCCATACATGCCCACCGCGTGCACCTCGTCGATATAGGTGAGCGCGCCGAACTCGTCGGCCAGATCGCAGATCGCCTCGATCGGGCCGAAATCCCCATCCATCGAATAGACGCTCTCGAAGGCGATGAGCTTGGGCGCGGCGGGGTCGTCCGCCGCCATGAGCTCGCGCAGATGCGCCACATCGTTGTGCCGGAAGATCCGCTTGGCCCCGCCATTCCTGCGCACCCCCTCGATCATCGAGGCATGGTTGAGCGCGTCGGAATAGATGATCAGCCCCGGAAAGAGCTTCGGCAGGGTCGAGAGCGTGGCATCGTTGGCGATATAG
>JAVKDQ010000025.1:0-6587 GCA_040222155.1 Roseovarius sp. | reverse complement strand
AGACGGGCGACCCGATGGAGGCGCGGCGCTTCGAGATCGAGGTGGCCGACCGACGCTACCCGGCGGTGCCGCTGGCCCGCCCGCCTTTCGACCCGGACGCAAGGAGGATGCGCGCATGACCGAAGCCCAGGTTCTGATCATCGGCGGCGGGGCGATGGGTGTGTCGCTCGCCTATCACCTCGGCAAGGCTGGCTGGCGCGACGTGGTGCTGACCGAGAAGAACGACCTCACCCACGGCTCGACATGGCACGCGGCGGGGCTTTGCACCCATTTTGCCCATAACGCCACCATTCAGGAGTTGCGCGCCACCTCGGTGCGGCTTTACCGCGATATCCTGCCCGAGGAGACGGGGCGGAGCTGCGGCTTTCATCCCACCGGCGCGATGCGGGTGACGCGCAGCGCCGACCGGATGGACGAGTTTCGCCATGTGGCGGGGTTGAGCGATTTCACCGGCTATCCGCTCGAGGTGCTGACGCCAGAGCGCGTGGCCGAGCTGCACCCGCTGGCGCGCCTCGACGGGCTCCTCGGCGGCATCTACGAGCCCGACGATGGCCATGTGGACCCGACGCTCGCCACGCAGGCCATGGCCGAGGGCTCGAAGGCGCGGGGCGTCACCATCCTGCGGCAGAACCCGGTGCTGGCGATTGTGCGCGAGGGCGGCGCATGGGTGGTGGAGACGCCCAAGGGAGTGATCCGCGCGCGCCATATCGTCAACGCGGCCGGCACATGGGGCTGGGAGATCGGGCGGATGATGGGGGTGAACGTGCCCTCGGTGCCGGTGCTTCACCAGTATCTGGTGACCGACACGATTGGCGCAATTGCTGCGCGGCAGGCGGAGGGGCTGGGCGAGCTGCCGATCATCCGCGATGCCGAGGAAAGCTGGTATCTGCGGCAGGAGCGCGACGGCTTCATTCTCGGGCCCTACGAGAAGGAGGCGCAGGTGTGGTCTGTCGACGGGGTGCCGCCGGACTTCGGCGCCGAGCTCATGCCGCCCGATCTGGACCGGGTGGAGCATATCATCGAGGCGGCGATGGCGCGGGTGCCGGCGCTGGGCGAAGGCGGGGTGAAGACGGTGGTGAACGGCCCGATCACCTTCACGCCCGATGCGAACCCGCTCATCGGCCCCGCGCATGGGGTGGAGAATGCATGGCTGCTCACCGGCTCTTCGATGGGGGTGATGGAGGGCGGCGGCGCGGGCTGGTTTCTGGCCCACTGGATGACCCATGGCGCACCGCCGATGGATGCGCTCGCGGTCGATTCGCGGCGCTTCGGCGGCTGGGCGGGGCGCGACTATCGCGTGGCCAAGGCCATCGAGTGTTTCGGGCTGCAATTCGGCATCCATTATCCCTACGAGGAGCGGCCCGCCGGGCGGGGCCTGCGGCTGTCGCCGCTCGACGGGAGGATGCGGGCGCGCGGCGCGGTGATGGGCGCGGCGCATGGCTGGGAGCGGCCCAACTGGTTTGCCGACACGACCGGCGCGGTGGCGAGGGAGAGCTTTCGCCGCACCAACTGGTTCGACGCGGTGGCGCGCGAGGTGGACGCGGCGAGCCAGAGAGTGGCGCTGGCCGATCTCTCGGTTTTCTCGAAATTCGAGCTGGAGGGGCCGGGGGTGGCCGCCTGTCTGGACACGCTGGGGGCCAACCGCGCGCCCGCGCCGGGGCGGGTGGGGCTCATCCATGCGCTGACCCCGGCGGGCGGCGTGGCGGCGGAATTCACCGTGGCGCGGCTTGGCGAGAACCACGCCTATCTCACCAGCGCGGCGGCGGCGGAGGAGATGGATTTCGACCTTCTCGCGGCCCATGCGGCGGGCCATGACGTGGTGCTGCGGAACGTCACCGAGGCGTGGGGTGTGCTGGGAGTGATGGGACCACGGGCGCAGGAGGTGCTCGCGGGGCTCACCGAGGCCGAGCTCGGCGCGGGTTTCCCGTGGCTTTCGGTGCGCGAGATCACCGTGGCGGGCGTGGCGCTGAGGGCGCTGCGGGTGTCCTATATCGGCGAGGCGGGCTGGGAGCTGCATGCGCCCGCGGCCGAGATGCCCGCGCTCTTCGACGCGGTGGAGGCGGCGGGCGCGGCGCATGGGCTGGGTTTTTACGGCGCCTACGCGGCCAATGCGATGCGGCTCGAGAAGGGCTATCGCGGCTGGGGGGCGGATCTGACGACCGAGCGCAGCCCGGAGGAGGCGGGGCTTGGCTACCTCATTCGCCCCGAGGGCCGCAGCTTTCAGGGCGATGCTGCGCTGGCCGCGCGCATGGCCGACCCCGAGCGCTGGGAGATGGTGCTGCTGGCACTGGACGAGGGCGCTGGCGGCGCGGGCGAGGTGGACCCGTTTTATGCGCATCCGGTGCGCCACGAGGGCGCGCCGGTGGGCATTGTCACTTCCGGCGGCTACGGCCACCGCACCGGGCAGGCGCTGGCGCTGGCCTATATGCGGTGGCGCGGCCTGCGCGAGGGGCTGACGGTGGACATTCTCGGCCAGCCGCGCCCGGCCCGCGTGCTGGAGCGCGCGCCCTATGACCCCGACAACACCCGCATGAGAGTTTCAGGAGACCGCAGATGACCGACCTTCCCATCGACTGGAGCACCGAGGGCACCGCCGCCCGGCGCGACCGTTACTATGCCGCGACCCAGCGCAAGTTCGTGCCCTTCGCCGAGCCGCTGGTGTTTCGCAAGGGCGAGATGCAATACCTGTGGGATACCGATGGCAACCGGTTCATCGACCTTCTGGGCATGAACGTGTGCATCTCGGTGGGACATGCGCACCCGAAGGTGGTGGCCGCGGCACAGGCGCAGGCGGCGGAGCTGACCCATTGCACCACCATGTTCTACCACCCGGTGCCCGCGCATCTGGCGGAGGAGCTGGCGCAGACCCTGCCGGAAGGCCCCGAATGGGTGGTGCATTTCACCAATTCCGGTGCCGAGGCGATCGACCTCGCGATGACGATTGCGCGCACCTATACCGGCAATCTCGACCTTCTGGCGCTGCGCACCGCCTATCACGGGCCGACGGCCGCCGCGCAATCGGTGACGGGCATCTCGGGCTGGCGGCATCCGGGGATGCCGGGCAACGTGGCCTTCGTGCCAGAGCCCAACCAGTATCGCGGGATCTTCGGCGAGAATGCGGGCGCGGCGCCCTATCTCGACGAGATCGAGCGCACCATCGCCACGGCCACTACGGGCCGCGTGGCGGGGATTCTGGTGGAGTCGATCCAGGGCTATGGCGGGGTGATCGAGATGCCGGAGGGTTACATGCGGGGCGCGGCGGAGCGGGTGCGCGCGGCGGGCGGGCTCTATATTGCCGACGAGGTGCAATCGGGCTTCGGGCGCACGGGCGCGCATATGTGGGGCTTCGAGGCGGATGGGGTGATCCCCGACATGATCGTGATGGCCAAGGGCATCGGCAACGGCTTTCCGCTCGCCGCCGTGGCCACGCGCCGCGAGATCGCCGACCCGATGGCGGAGCGCTTCATGTTTCACACCTACGGTGCCAACCCCACGAGCTGTGCCGCGGGCCGCGCGGTGCTGCAGGTGATCCGCGAGGATGGCGTGCAGGAGAACGCGCGCGTGGTGGGCGCGGCGCTTCTGGAGCGGCTGCAGGCGCTGAAGGAGAAGCACGCCTGCATCGGCGATGTGCGCGGGCGCGGCCTGATGCTGGCCATCGAGATGGTGAAGGACCGCCGCACCAAGGAGCCCGACCGCGCCGCCACGGCCGCGATCTTCGAGACGTGCCGGGAGAGCCGGCTGATACTGTCGAAATCGGGGCCGACGCAATCGGTCTTGCGCATGGTGCCGCCGCTATGCCTCTCTCTGGAGGATGTGGACGCGGTGGCCGAGGGGCTCGACCGCGCCCTGAGCAAAGCCTGAACCCCAAGCCGCGCGGGCCGGAGGCCGCCCGCGCGCATGCCGAAGGAGGCCCGCCCATGCACCCCATCATCGCGCTCTGGTCGCACCCGCGCTCCATGTCTACCGCCACCGAGCGGGTGATGCGCGAACGCGGCGACCTTGCCGTGTTTCACGAGCCTTTCATGTATGACTATTACGTCAACCGGAAGGCTGACCTCTTTCCGCATTTCGAGCCGGAGGAGGGGCACCCGGTGACCTATGAAGACGTGCGCGACATGCTTCTGGCGAAGGGGGAGGAGGGGCCCGTCTTCTTCAAGGACATGAGCTATTACATGATGCCGCACATGCTGGAAGACCGGGCCTTCTGCGAGCGTCTGACGCATTGCTTCCTGATCCGCGACCCGGTGGCCTCCATCGCCTCCTATGTCAAGCTCGACCCGAAGGTGACGAGCGAGGAGATCGGGCTTGTCGCGCAGGAGGCGCATCACAAGGGGCTCACGGAGATGCTCGGCGCGGCGCCGGTGATCCTCAAGGCCGAGGACATTCGCGCCGACACGCGCGCGGCCATCGGGGCGCTCTGGGAGCGGATAGGGTTGCCGCCCGCCGATCATGCCTTCGAGTGGCAGGGGGAGCAGCCGGAGGAATGGAAGCAGGTGGAGGGCTGGCACGGCACCGCGACCCATTCGAAGGGCATCCGCCCGATCACGCCCGAGGAGATCGCGAAGCAGCAGGCCACCTTCGAGGCGATGAGCGCCGAGCATCCGCAGATGCGCGCCTATCTCGAGGAGCATCTGCCGGCATACGAGCGGCTGGCGGCGCAGGCGCTCCGCTTCTGAGCCGCCCGCGCCGCTTGCCGGCTTGCAGCGCTCAGCCGGGGCTGTGGTAGCGCGCGACGACGAGCCGGGTGCCCTCGGTGGTGTGCCAGCCCACGGTGCCGTTCTGGTGGATATAGGCCGTCTCGCCCTTGGCGAAGCTGTGGGCGCCTTCGCCGTCATGCAGGGTGAGGGTGCCTTCGAGCACGTGGAGGATGCGGTAATCGGGCACCGGCAGATGCGGGATATGGGCCGCCGCGCATTCCTGCAGCTCGACGCACATGGTGCCGGCGGCGTTGACGAAATCGGTGCGGGTGGCGATGACCGCGCCGCTTGTCTCGAGCGGGCCCAGATCGGGCACTGTGATGCGCGGCAGCGAGGGGTTGGCGCCCTCTTCGGGCACCGGGCCATCGAGGATCATGAAGATCTTGTGGACGAAGCCCGGCTGCTTCCACTGGCAGTCGAGCCCCTTGGGGATGATGAAGGCATCGCCCGGGGCGATCTCCACATCGCTGCCGTCGGGCATGCCCATGGTGAGCGTGCCGCCGAGGAAGAACATGAACTCATCCTCGCCGTAGGGCCCCATCGGCGCGGTGAAGGCGGTGCAATCCCACACGCCCATCAGATACCCCTCGGCGGGGATCTCGTGGTAGATATGCCCGCGCTGCACGGGTTCGCCGGAGACGAGGCCCGCCGGGTCGATCGGCTCCCATACCTCGAGCCCCTTGCCGCCGGGGCCGTCATGCTCGATGCGCTGGATCTTCGCTGTGGTGGTCATGGTTTCACTCCCTCGGTGATGTGATCTTTCATAGGGCGGCGCCGGCGCGCAGGCCTTCGAGCACGGCCTCTTCGGCGGTGCGCGGGCTGAGGCAATCGCCGATGACATGCAGCGCGCCGGGCCAGCCCTCGAGGCTCTCCTCGAGCGCCGTTTCGGGGCGGTGGCCGAGGGCGGTGACGAGCGTGTCGACCCCCTCGAGGATCACCGGCTCGCCGCTCAGGACATGCTGGAAATAGGCGTCTTCCGCATCGGCGCCGAAGAGCCGCAGGTGGGGCAGGATCTCGACGCCGAGCCGGTGCAGCGTGCCGAGCCATGTGTCGCGGGCATATTGCGGGATGCTTTGGCCGGCCATCATGCCGTTGACCGCGAGGCGGACGTGGCAGCCGTCGCGCGCGAGCCGCTCGGCGAGGCCCATGCCGACCCAGTCGCAGCGCCAGTCGGCGATGACGGCGCGGGAGCCCACATTGGCCTCGCCCATGAGCACCTGCCACGCGGTGACCACATGCGCCTCTTCGGCGCCGTCGAGCGGGGGGGCATGGGGCTGGGCGCCGGTGGCGAGCACGATGGCGTCGGGGGCCTCTTCCGCGACCAGCGCGGCGGTGACGCGGGTGTTGAGGCGCAGCGCGACGCCGGCGAGCGCCATTTCGCGGGCGAGGTTGGTGGCAAGCCCGCCGAACTCGGCCCGGCCCGGCAGGCTCTGGGCCAGCGCCACCTGCCCGCCAAGCGCGGGGCCGGCCTCGAAAAGCGTGACGCGGTGGCCGCGCGCGGCGGCCACGGCGGCGGATTTCATGCCGGCGGGCCCGCCGCCCACCACCATCACCTTGCGAGGCTCGGGCGCGGCGGCCAGCGCGCCGAACTCGAGCTCGCGGCCGGTTTCGGGGTGCTGGATGCAGGAGATCGCGCAGCCGTTGAGCATGTGCCCGATGCAGGCCTGGTTGCAGGCGATGCAGGCGCGGATGTCGTCGAGCCGGCCCGCGCGGGCCTTGGCGGGCATCTCGGGGTCGGAGATGAGCGCGCGGGTCATGCCGCACATGTCGGCCTGCCCGGCGGCGAGCACCGCCTCGGCGATCTGCGGCTGGTTGATGCGGCCCGCGACGAAGACGGGCTTGGAGACGCGCGCCTTGATCGCCCCGGCGAGGGGCGCGGTATAGGCGGTG
>JAVKDQ010000024.1:0-8062 GCA_040222155.1 Roseovarius sp. | reverse complement strand
AACCCCAATGTCCCCTCAAGGCCGTTTCAAACCGCTCGCATCCTGTTCCAAGCACGGCTCAGCGCACCGGGTCGAAGAGCGCATCGCGCATCCGGCAATCCTGCACCACGTCGCGCCCGCAGGGCACGGGCTCGAGGCCTTTCGACAGGCAGAGCCGCGCCTCCTGGATGCGGCCCTCGCGGCAGGTGATCGTCAGCATGTCGGGCTCCCAGCCGGGATTGGCCTTGAGGAAGGCTTCCTCCACCACCTTCGCGGGCAGCTTCACGGGGCGCGAGAGCTTGCGGAAGACCTCGGGTTTGCGAACCCGGCCAAACGCCTCGCGAGCCAGTGCGTAATAGGCGGGGGCGGAGAGGCCCGAGCAGCTGCCGTGCTTCTTCCACTGATACCATGCCAGCCCCGACGTGCCCATGATATCGGCCATCGCCTCTGTCATGGCGCGCGAGGGCGGGCGTTCGGCGGTGGGGCAATGGGCCGGCCAGCCGCGATGGTATTGCGGCCAGAGCCCGTGCAGCACCCAGCCGAAATCCGCCTCGGCATGGCATTGCGGTGAGCCCCGCGCATCGCCTTCGAGCGCGCACCATGTGGGCGACCAGCTCATCGCCAGCACGTAATAATCGAAAGCGCCCGCGCGTTCTCCGTCGGCGCGGGCCGGGCTCGCCGCGAGCGCGGCCCAGATCATCAACAGGATCGCCAAGCGCATTATTCGGACTTTCCATTTGCCTGCGTGGTCACTATATAGCGCCCAAGTTCCCCGACAACGGTAACCGGTCCCCCAAGCGGGACAGCCAGTTCAGGCGCCGGGGAAGATATGCGTGAAGGAGACGTGAGAGATGTCGAAACCCCTTATGGCCAAGGCCACCGCCGTCTGGCTGGTGGATAACACGACGATCAGCTTCAAGCAGATCGCCGATTTCGTGGGGCTGCACGAGCTGGAAGTGCAGGGCATCGCCGATGGCGACGTGGCCGCCGGCGTGAAGGGCTTCGACCCGATCGCCAACAACCAGCTCACGCAGGACGAGATCGACGCGGCGGAGAAGAACCCGCTGCACAAGCTGAAGCTCAAGTTCAACCCCGCCGCCGCCGGCGAGGAGAAGCGCCGTGGCCCGCGCTACACCCCGCTCTCCAAGCGGCAGGACCGGCCCAACGCAATTCTCTGGCTGGTGAAGTTCCATCCCGAGCTCGCCGACAGCCAGATCGCCAAGCTCGTGGGCACCACCAAGCCCACCATCCAGTCGATCCGCGAGCGCACGCATTGGAACATCGCCAACATGCAGCCGATCGACCCGGTGGCGCTCGGCCTCTGCAAGCAGACCGAGCTCGATGCCGCCGTGCAGAAGGCCGCTGCCAAGAAGGCGAAGGACGGCTCGCCGATCAGCGATGACGAGCGCCGCAAGCTGCTCTCCACCGAGCAGAGCCTCGAGATGGATACCGAGCCGAAGATGCCCACGGCCATCGAAGGGCTCGAAACCTTCAGCCTCTCGGGCGACAGCCGCTCCGACAGGGACGACGACGAGAAATACGACGCCGAAAGCTTCTTCAATCTCCCGGCCAGTTCCGACGAGGATGACGACGACGAGGACGAGGACGACCGGCGCTAAGCGCCCCGGGCCGCGGCACGTCCGCGGCCCAGTCTCCTGGGATAACGGTTCCCAAACCTGATTTTTTCTGTTAGTTTCGCGGCCAAATCCACGCATAAAAGACGTGGGGGCAGCGAGGCAGCAGGTGGCAGATTATTCGATCCACGTTCTGGGGGAGTCCCAGATCACGGTGACGGGCGGCAAGTCGCTCGATGGCGTCACGCAGGGCGATGGCAGCCATCTCGTTGGCGAAACCATCACCATCGATACGCTGCGCGGGCAGGAGATTCATATCTCCGACGGCAACGACTCCGACATCGTCTTCGCCGACAATGACGGCAACCAGACGCTCGATGGCGACCAGGTGATCGACGGGGTGAGCTATCGCGACGGCGCGAAGATCGAGGCGGAATACAGGTTTACCCTGCGCGACGAGACGACCGGCGAGGAATACGAGGTGATCGCCGTCAACATCGTCAATTCCAGCCCGGCCTACGGCACGATCGAGGCGCTGGCCTTCGTGGATCGCGTGCCGCCCAAGGGGGTGCCCCTGAAGGTGGTGGGCGCCTCGGAAGGGCCGAACAACAACCCCAACAACAACACCGCCGTCGAGGAGCAGGAGATTGCGCCGATCTGCTTCGCGGCCGGCACGCTGATCGACACGCCCGAGGGGCCGCGTGAGGTGGAGATGCTGGAGCCGGGCGCAAGCGTGCGCCGCGCGGATGGCACGACGGCGGTCGTGCGCCGTGCCTTCCGGCGCAGGCTCGGGCCCGAGAACCTCGAGCGGAACCCCAAGCTGCGGCCCGTGCGCATTGCCGCCGGGGCGTTGGGCGAGGGGCTGCCGCGCCGCGAGTTGCGGGTGTCGCGACAGCACCGGATGCTGGTTTCGTCGCGGGTGGCCGAGCGCATGTTCGGGGCGCGCGAAGTGCTGATCCCCGCGATCCGGCTGGTGGGCCTGCCGGGGGTGGAGATCGACGAGACGGCGTGCGGCATGACCTATGTTCACCTTGTCTTCGACCGGCACGAGGTGATCCTCGCCGAGGGCGCGCCCTCGGAAAGCCTGTTTCTCGGGCCCCAGGCGCTCAAGGCGCTCGACGCGGAGGTGCGGGAGGAAATCCTCGCGATTTTTCCGCAGCTTGCCGATGAAGGCGCCCCCGAACCGGCCCGCCTGATCCCGACCGTGCAGCGGCAGAAAAGCCTTGTCACGCGGCATCTCAAGAATGGCAAGCCGGTGCTGGAGACGTTCCGGGAGCCCGCTTGAGAGGCAGGAGGCCGGGCGGGGCACCTTGCCGCAGGCCATGCCCCTTCGCGCGCCTCAGGGCAGGGGGCGCGGGCGCGTTGCGGTGAAGAACTCGGCGATGAGGGTCATGGTGTCGATGTCGCGGTTGATATGGCGGGCGGATGGCGCGGGCTGGGGCGCATCGGTTGCCGGGATGTCGTGCCCGCCGCCGATCACCTTGTAGCGGATCACCGGTTCGGTGCTTTGGCACCCAGTCCACACCATCAACTCGACGGTGCTGCCATCCTCCGGGTCGAGATCCTCGAGCGCCATGCGCTGCTGCCCGGTGCAGCCATGCAGACGCCGCCAATGCTCCATCGTCTCGGGCACGGATACAGAACGCCCGCCTGGAAAAAGCCAGCCTTCATAAGGCAATACACGATCTTCGGTGCCGTGGAGGTGGAGCAGCGCGGGGGGCGGATCGGGCGTGCACTCCGCGAGGGTTTCCTCTTGCGGCGTGCCGATCAGAGGGGCCACGGCGGCGAAGGGCGTGTGGGCGCGGCAGGCGAGGCGGTAGGCCATGATCGCGCCGTCGGATATGCCGGTGAGAAAGAGCCGCGAGGGGTCGGCGCGGCCCTGCGCCACGAGGCGGTCGACCAGCGCGAGAATGAAGGCCTCGTCGTCGATCGGTTCGCCACCGGGGCCAAGGGTGTTGGGCAGGCCGGGGAAGAGCGCCCATTGCCCGCGATGGGCCGCCGGGAAGACGGCGATGACACCACGCCGCCGGGCCTCTTCGGTCAGCGCGGGCCAGGCGAGATCTTCGGGCTGCGCGCGCCGGCGTTCCGCCAGCTCGGGCGGCTGGAAACCGTGCAGCGCGAGGATGAGCGGCGCGGGTTTGGAGCGGTCTGCGCGGCCATCGGTAACCCAGGCGAAGCGGGTCAGACCGCCGTGCGGCAGGCTCAGGAATTCATCTGCCGCGAGGGCCTGCGCGGCCATGAGGAGCAGCGCGGCGAGGCCAGGGAGCGCGCCGCGAAAACCCATGTTTACAAGGCCTTGCGGGCGTTGAGCGCGGCGGTGATGGTGCCGTCGTCGAGGTAGTCGAGCTCGCCGCCGATGGGCACGCCCTGCGCGAGCGAGGTGAGGGTGACGCGGCTCTCGAGCTGGTCGGCGATGTAATGGGCGGTGGTCTGGCCATCTACCGTGGCGGCCAGCGCGAGGATCACCTCGCTCACCTCTTCTTCGGCCACGCGCTCGACGAGCCGGGGGATGCGCAGCTGCTCGGGGCCGACCTGATCGAGCGCCGAGAGCGTGCCGCCCAGAACATGGTAGCGGCCCTTGAAGACCTGCCCGCGCTCCATCGCCCAGAGGTCGGCCACGTCCTCGACCACGCAGATCTGGCCGTTGGCGCGCTTGGGGGAGGTGCAGATGTCGCAGGTTTCGGTGGTGCCCACGTTGCCGCAGTTCACGCATTCGCGGGCGGTGGCGGCGACGCGGGTGAGCTGGTCGGCCAAGGGCGTGAGCAGAAGCTCGCGCTTGCGGATGAGATGCAGCACCGCGCGGCGCGCCGAGCGCGGCCCGAGCCCCGGGAGCCTGGCCATCATCTCGATCAGCGCCTCGATGTCGCGGGTCGAATTCATCCGCAATTCCAGTGGCTTGAATCAGAAGGGAAGATTCATGTCCTTCGGCAGGCCGAGGCCCTCGGTGATCTTGCCCATCTCCTCCTTGGCCTTCTCGTTGGCGCGGGTCTGGGCGTTCTTGATGGCGGCGAGGATCAGATCTTCCACCGCTTCCTTGTCGTCTGGGTTGAAGATCGAGGGGTCGATATCGAGGCTCTTCAGCTCGCCCTTCACCGTGCAGGTGGCCTTCACCAGCCCTGCGCCGGACTCGCCCTCGACGGTCATGTTGTGCATCTCTTCCTGCAGGCTGGCCATCTTCTGCTGCATTTCCTGAGCGGCCTTCATCATCTTGGCCATGTCGCCCATCTGGCCCAGTCCCTTGAACATCGCGTCTCTCCGGGGTTGGTAAATTTCAACTGTCGTCCCTCCCTAGATACGGGGGGCCGGGCGCCGCGACAAGGGCGAGAGAGGGGCGGAGCGGGGCGCGGGGTGCGAATCGGGGTTAACGCCCGAAAAACAAGGCAGACGGTGCGTCTGCCTTGCGTCGGTATCACGTCGGTATCGCGTCGGTGCGGTGGGTGGTGCCGGGCGGGGTTGACGCGGCGCGCGTTGCGCAGCGCGCGCCCCCCGAGGCGCTTTTAGCGCAGCGCGGCCACGCGGGCGCCGCAGATGTCGGCGGAGAGTGCAGCGGCGCTTTCGCAGAGAGTGATCGAGGCGGGAAGCTGGACGCCGGCGGCGCGCATGCCATGCTCGAGCGCCGGGTCGGCGGCGAAGCTCGCGGCGCGCTCGAGGCTCGTCCATTCCATCACCACGGTGAGATGGCCGGGGCGGGTTTCGTCGCGCAGGATTGTGCTGCTCACCTCGCCTGCGCCGCGGCGAAACTCGAGGGCACCGTCATAGGCGGCCTTCCATGCCTCGTAATCGGCGACGCCGTGCTCGACGACCATCACTGCGCGGGGTTCGGGTGCCCCGGTGGCGGCTTGCGCGATGGCGAGAGTGGCGGCGGTGGCGGCGGCGGCTGCGAGGAGAAGGGTTTTCATGGCGGGCTTCCTTGGGGCTGGCTGGGGCTGAACTCTGTTGATCCCACCATGACTGTTAATCCGCGCACAGGGTATGTGCGCTGTTGGAGAACGGTCCTGCAAATCTGCAGGGGGGGGGCTGCAGGATGTGCGGGAGGTCAGACCAGCGTGACGCCGTCTTTCAGGCCGAAGGCGCCGGTGAAGGCCATGAAATCGCGGATCAGTGGCACCTGGTAGGAGTCGGAGGAGGTGACGAGCCAGACGTTCTGGCGGAAGGTATCCTGCGTGAAGCACTCCACCAGCCCGGGCCGGCCATGGGCGGTGATGCGCGGCAAGAAGCCTACCGCCTCGCCCTCGGAGAGCATGTTGGCCAGCGAGACGGTGGAGTTGAAGGTATGGGTGATCTGGGCGGGGTCGAGATGCTCGGCGAAGAGCCGGATCGTCTCGATGCTGGCGGCCATGCGCTGCGAGTAGAAGGCGACCTTGTGGCCCGGCATCTCGGCCATGGAGGCCGGCGCGCCATGCGCCTCGGCATAGGAGGTGCTGCAGAAGGCGGCCCAGACCACGTTGCCCAGCTTGCGGGTGATGAGGTTTTCATCGGTGATATGCTCGGTGGCACGGATCGCCAGATCGGCCTCGCCGGCGGCGAGATCGACCTGGTGGTTGGAATCGTCGACCTCGAAGACGATGCCCTCGTGCCGGTTCTTGTAGGCGGTGATGACGGGATTGACCCAGAAGGCCTGGCAATCGGCGGCGGCGGAGATGCGGATCTTGCCATCGCAGCCGCGCACCAGCGCCTTGGCGCGTTTCGAGAGGTGATCGGCGGCGGCGGCCATCTCGCGGGCGGGCTCGAGCAGGGCGCGGCCATTGGTGGTGAGCGCGTAGCCGCGCGTGTCGCGCTCGAAGAGGGTGAGGCCGGTTGCGTGCTCGAGCGCCTGCACCCGGCGGCTCACGGTGGTCTGGTTGAGGCCGAGCTTGCGGGCGGCGCCCAGCGTGGAGCCGGCATCGGCCACGGCGAGCAGGATCCTGATATCGCTCCATTCGAACATGCGGGTCGTCAGGCGCAGGCCGGGGCGTTGCGCGAGGTCTCCTGATGCGAGGCGTGCTTTCGGGAAGGCTAACCCGCCGGGGCGGCCTTCGCCAAACGCTAAATCGGGCGGGAGGCGGGGGTTTGAATTCGTGATCGGGAAAAAAACCGGCCTGTGGCCGAGGATGCCGGGGCGGGCGCGCGGCGCGGGCTTGAAGCTGTTCCACGCGCCATCACGTGAGGCGGAGACACGTCTCGAACCGCCGGAGGTATGCCATGGCGCCCTTCGCGAAACTCTCTGCCGCGGGCTTTGCCGCGACCGCGATCACCTACGGGCCGGCGCGCATGGGGTTCGGCCTCTTCCTGAGCGGGTTCAAGGCCGATTTCCCGATGTCGCCCGAGGTGGTCGGGCTGATCTCGAGCATGGGCTTTGCCGGGATGCTGGCGGGGCTCGTGGCCGCCTACGCGGCGATGGTGCTGGTGGGGCCGGCGCTGCCGGTGCTGCTGGGACTGGGCGCGGCGCTGCTCGGCACCGGGCTGGTGGCGGCGGCGCCGAGCCTGCCCGCGCTTGCGGGCGGCGTGGTGCTGGCCATGACCAGCGCGGGCTTCGCGTGGTCGCCCTTCAACGCGATCGTGACGCGGCAGGTGGCGCTGGGCTGGCGCGCGCGGGCGCTCTCTATCGTGAGCACGGGCACGAGCCTCGGGATTGCCGCCGCCGGGCTGACGGCGATGGCGGTGACGCTGGGCGGGATGACGTGGCGCATCGCCTGGGCGGGGTTTGCCGTGGCGAGCGCGCTGGCGCTGCTCGGCAACCTGCTGGCGCTGCGCGACCTGCCACGCTGGATGGGCCGCAGCGCCTACCAGCCATGGGCGCAACTCCTCGCCAAGGCGGCGCTGCCGCTCTACGGCATCGCGCTCTCCTTCGGCGTGACGACCTCGATCTACATCTCCTTCGCCGCCGACCGGATCGAGGCGGCGGGAGGCCTCGCGGCGGTGCCGGGCGGGATTTCCTCGGCGGTGGTCTTCCTGAGCTTCGGGCTCTGCGGGCTGGTGGGGCTGGCCACCGGGCGGCTGGCGCAGGGCGCGGGCCTGCCGGCCTTGCTGCGCGCCCTGCTGCTCGGCTCGGCGCTTTCCTTCGGGCTGGTCGCCTTCGCGCCGGGCTCGTGGCCGGGTGTCGTGGGCTCGGCGGGGCTGCAGGGGGCCTTCGTGATGATGATGAGCGCGATCCTCTCCTTCTGGTCGGAACGGCTCTTTCCGGAGATGCCCGCGCGCAGCTTCACCGCCGCGCTGGTGGCGATGGCGCTGGGCAGCGTGCTGGGGCCGGGGCTCGCGGGTGTCGTGGCCGGGGCGCTCGGGCCGGAGGCGATGTTCGTGGCGGCGGGGGCCGTGTCGCTCGTGACGCTCGCGCCGCTCATCCCGCGGGTGACGGCCGCGATGCCCGAGCCGGCGTGAGGGGGCCGTGGCCTTGCGTGGACGCTGCGGCCGATTCGATGGTTAACGGCGTTGTTTTGCTGGGTTTGGCACGTCGGTATCGCGTCGGTATCCGGGCGGTATTGCGTCGGTACGGGGGCCGGTGAGGGGGTGGGTTAATGTGGCGCGCGGTG
>JAVKDQ010000023.1:0-1792 GCA_040222155.1 Roseovarius sp. | reverse complement strand
GCGGCGGGGCCGAGCGCGGCGCAATCGGTGCCCCTCCGTGCGCCTCTGGAGTTAAGACCCGCGCGGTCCGCGCGGGGCCCATGGCCGGCGGCAGGGTCGGTTGCCAGGGCGGCGGGATGCCGGTCACGCCGCGAGAGCATCCAGCCGCCAAAGCATTTCGGGGAAACCCTGAGTCGCGGGGATTCCCTTGATTGGCCGATTGTGGTTCATCCGGTGGCGAGGATGTTTCATGTCGGCCCCAATGCCAGGGGCGATTCGGTCGCGGTTTCAGAAATATATTGAGGAAGGGTTAAGCGGACGCGCGGCGGCGTTGCGGCTCAAGCTCTCGGCCTCGACAGGCACAAGGTGGGCAAGGTCCGTGCGCACCAGAGGCCACGCCGATCCCGGGTCGCAGGGCCGCCCGAAAGGCGGCGGCAAGCTGGAGCCGTTCACCGACTTCTTCGAAGAACTGGTCACCCAGGACCCCGACATCACGCTCCATGAGCTGCGCGACGCGCTGTCCGAAGCCGAGGGTGTCATCGTGCACCATTCCTCGATCTCCGACCTGCTGTCGAAGCTGGGCTACACGTATAAAAAAAGTCGCTGGTGGCCACCGAGCGCCGCCGTGCACAGGTAAGACAGCAGCGCAAGGACGGGTTTGTGCATCGCATCCCGGCGATGCAGGCGATGCAGGCGATGCCCGAACGCGTTGTGTTCCTTGACGAAACCTCCGTCAAAACCAATCTCACCCGGCTGCGCGGACGTTTACTAAGGTATTCAGCGCCCTCCGAAGAATATGCGACCTGTTCACTCCTGACGAATGCATGAACTAGTTTCGCGTGGCCGGATATGCGCCAGGTTAATCCAGAAGTGCTCTAGGGTCCGCAGGAACCGCCCGATTGAGACCGCCTGCCTGACTGGGGCTCTCTGCTCTAAGACACGTGCATAACGGCGTCGTTAACGACGTGTCTTATCTGGAGGGGTCATGCTGGGCGAAGTTCTGGGCGTCGAGCGGCGCCGTCGGTGGAGCGATGACGAGAAGCTCGATATCCTCTCGGAGGTCGGCATTGGCGGTGCGACGGTGACGCAGGTCGCGCAGCGCCACGAACTCACTCGTTCGCAGATCTATGGGTGGCGTCGGGATCTGAAGAAGAAGGGGCTATGGTCGCCGGACTGCGGGGCTGTCTTTCTTCCGGTAGACCTCGCGGCAATTCCCGAGCCTGCCAGCGCGCACCCATCCACACCTTCGCGGCCTGTCCTGATCGAACTGCGGCTGAGCAACGGGCGGTGCCTGAGGTTCGACAGCAGCATGGATGGTGACGCGCTGACCCGGCTGATCCGGGCGGTGGAGGCGGCATGATCGGGCCCGGAACGGGGGTGCGGGTCTATCTGGCCTGCGGCGTCACTGACATGAGGAAGGGCATCGCCGGTCTTTCCGCCATCGCACAGGATGTCCTGCACCAGAAGCCCGCAAGCGGCGCGGTCTTCGCGTTCCGAGGGCGCCGGGGCGATCGCCTGAAGCTGCTCTACTGGGATGGCCAAGGTTTCTGCCTCTACTACAAGGTGCTTGAGCGCGGCCGCTTTCCCTGGCCTGGTGCCGAGGGTGGTGCTGCCCGGCTCACCTCCGCGCAGCTGGCGATGCTATGCGAAGGTGTTTGGGGATACCCCCCAAGGTGATGCTGATGAATCTTTTCCGGAAGAGGTTCAGGTCCTTGATCCGCGTCATCCGCTCTTTGGGCGCAAGTTCCAAGTTCTTGGCCGATCGTTGTTTCGCAGGGGCAGTTCTTCGCCCTTCTACGAGATCGCGTATTGC
>JAVKDQ010000022.1:0-7739 GCA_040222155.1 Roseovarius sp. | reverse complement strand
TTCATAGGCCATCGGGTGGATGATCTGCAGGTCGCCAGCCGTGATCTCATGGGCGAAGGCCGGGGCCCACAGGGTCAGGCTCGCGGCGAGCGCCGCTTTGATGATGCGTTTCATGTCATGTCTCTCGTCTTGTCGGGGGCTTTGCCGCGCAAGCTGCGTCGGCCGGCCCCCGGGGGGTTGCTGTCTGGAAGGGAAGGGGAGGTCAGACAGGCGGAGGCGCCCGCGGCAATGACGAGGGATGGCCCGGGCGCGGCGTGTCGAGGGCGCGCGCCAGCTCGGGCGACAGCGCGGTGAGAAGCCGGGGCGCGGGCGCCACGGGGCGCGGCGGCACGGCGGTGTCGGCGGCATGAACCAGCGCGCAGAGGTCGGCCTTGTCCGAGATCTCCTGCGGCGTGCCGTCGGGCGCCAGCCTCAACGTGCGCAGCCCGTCGCCGGTGCAGATCACGATCACCCGATCGCCGGCCAGCCCAAGGCCCGCCAGCGCCCAGCCGCCCAAAGGCGCGAGAATCGCGAGCGTCACCAGAAGGATGGTCACGTATCGGGCAACAAGGCGCGTCATGGCCTCGTGCATAGCGCCTTCCCTCCGCCCGTCGCAAGCGGCAAAAGCGCGCGTTGCCCTCACGCGCCCCGCGTCTCGCTCCCGGCTTCTTCTTGGCAAAAATACCTCGAGCCCCGACCTCGCCACAAAGCCGACACGCAAGCCGCTCAGCGCAGCCGCAACACCGGCGCGGGCCCCAGCGGCACCGGCCCCAGCCGCACCCGGCCGCCCTTGAAGTTCAACGGAATATCCAGCGTCTTTGGGTTGCCCGCCATCTGCGAGATCAGCGAAAGCCCGTCCTCCAGCGTGTTGGCGAAGCCTTGCGGCAGCGTGCCCGAGGCCACAGCCATCTGCAGGATCTCGCGCCAGTTGCGCGCCTTCACCACGATCTCTCCCTCAGGCAGCCCTGCCGCATCCACCGTCACCCTGCCCGCCGCCTGCAGCTCCAGCCGCCCCCAGCGCGCCTCCAAGAGCCGGATCTCGATCTCGCGGGGCTGCGGGCGCGCCACCTCGATGGCGCTGCGGTCCCATGGCTTGTCGAATTCCACGGTCATGTCGGCGGAGAGCGCATCGAGCCGCTCGGGCAGCTTGCCCGCCGGGTCGAGCTTGACCCGCCATTCGAGCGCCGGCGAGAGCCCGTCGGCGGCGAGCCCGAGCCGGTATGTGGCCCCGGTCGTGGCCTTGCGCTCCATCGCGAGCCTTAGCGCCGCGGCCCGGGTGGGGCCGGCCTCGCCCCCCTCTGGCGTGATCGCCAGCGTCTCGGCGGTGAGCGTTACCCGCTCCACCGGCAGGCGGATATCGGCCCCGGTGACGAAGCTCGCGCGCATGTCGGCGCTCTCCACCACGTATTTCCGTTCCGGTGTCGCCACCAGTTGCCGCTCGGGCCACACCGCGATCACGTGGTTGGGCTTGTAGCTCAGCGCGTTGATCTGGAAATAGGGCGCCTCCCAGGCGAGCCCGGTTTCGGGGTCGGCCAGGTGCAGCTCGCTGAACCCCGTGTCGAACCTGTTGGGAAAGCCCACCGTCTCCACGCGTGCGGCTTCGGCCACCCAGCCCTCGGCGCGGCGTGCCTCCAGCCAGCCCGCAAAGCCCTCGCGCACCCCCAGCTGGCCCATGTACCAGAAGCCCGACCACGCCGCCGCCGCGACCACCACCAGACTCAACAGGATGCGCATCTGCCCACTGCCTCTTTCATGCTGCCTGCCGATGGTGTTTAAGGCCTCCGAACCGCGAGGAACAGGGATAATGACGATGTGGGTGTTCGGCTACGGCTCGCTTCTGTGGAACCCCGGCTTCACCCCGGCGGAAGAGGTGATCGCCCGGTTGGGCGGCTACCACCGCAGCTTCTGCATGCGTTCCATCCACCATCGCGGCACCGAGGAGCGCCCGGGCCTCGTGCTGGCGCTCGACGCGCATGAGGGCTCCCATTGCACCGGCGTGGCGCTGCGCGTCCGAGAGGATGAGGAGGCCGATGTTCTGGCTTACCTGCGCGAGCGCGAGCTGATCTCTTCGGCCTATCTCGAGCGCATCCTGCCGGTCGAGCTTGCCGATGGCCGCCGCGTCGAGGCCGTGACCTACGTGATCGACGCGGCGCATGTGCAATATTGCGGCGGGATCGACCTTGAAGAGCAGGCACAGGCCATCGCCCATGCAGTGGGCGGGCGCGGCCCCAATACCGAGTATCTCTTCAACACCGTGGCGCATCTCGAGGCACTCGGCCTCGAGGATGACGATCTGGCCTGGCTGGTCACCCGAGTACGCCAGATCGTGGGATAATCCCTTGGCTTGCCACCATATAAAGCGTAGGTTGTCGGCCAAGAACCGTTAGAGCCGGAGCCGCTTGAGATGGCCGAACCGGACCGTGAGGTCGAGCCGCAGTTTTCACAACCCGTCCGTCAGATCCTCCTGATGCTGATCGTGCTCGGGCTGTCCGGTTTTGGCGCCTTCGTGGCGCTGCCCCGGGTGCTGCCTGTATTCGAGTCGAACCTCTATCTCAACGGCTTCATCCTCTTCGTCTTCGTGCTGGGTGTGCTGGCCTGTTTCTGGCAGGTCTTCCAGCTCATCGTCTCCGTCCGCTGGATCGAGGAATTCGCCGCCGAGCGCGAGGGCGCCGCCCTGACAAAGGCGCCGCGCCTGCTTGCGCCGCTCGCAACGCTGATGCGCCAGCGCAGCGGCAAGCGGATGCAGATCGCCTCCACCTCCGCCCGCTCCATCCTCGATTCCGTCGCCCAGCGGATCGACGAGGCCCGCGAGATCACGCGCTACATCGTCAACATGCTGATCTTCCTCGGCCTTCTGGGCACGTTCTACGGGCTGGCCACCACCGTTCCGGCAGTGGTGGATACCATCCGCAGCCTCGCCCCGCAGGAGGGCGAGGGCGGCGTGGAGGTGTTCAACCGCCTGATGACCGGGCTCGAAGCACAGCTGGGCGGCATGGGCGTGGCCTTCGCCTCGTCGCTTCTTGGCCTCACGGGCTCGCTCGTCGTGGGCCTTCTGGAGCTCTTCGCGGGCCACGGGCAAAACCGCTTCTACCGCGAGCTTGAGGAATGGATGTCGACCATCACCCGCGTGGGTTTCGCCACGGGCGAGGGCGAGCACAGTGGCGAGCAGGGCGCGATGGCTGTCTTTCTCGAGCATATGTCCGAGCAGATGGACGCGCTCCAGCAGATGGTCACCCAATCCGACGTGAGCCGCGCCATGGTGGATGAAAAGCTGGGTGTTCTGGCCGATTCCATCGAGCGGCTCACCCATCGCATGTCTGCGCAAAGCCCGGTCAACACAGCGCTGTTGCAGGTGGCCGACGGGCAAGAGCGCCTGATTGCCGCGCTCGAGAGCCGCGAGGCCCGCGCCGCCGATGCCGGGCTCGATGCCGAAAGCCGGATGCGCCTGCGCTCGATCGACGTGCAGATGCTGCGCATCCTCGAGGAAATCAGCGCCGGCCGGCAGGAAACCATGACCGAGATCCGCACCGATCTGGCCGCGCTCACGCAGGTCTTCGGGCAGCTCTCCAAGGCGCAGGGCGGTCGCGCGCGTCAGACGGCCGGGCAAAAGACCGCAGGCCAGGGTTCAGACCAACCGCCCGGCCAGGAGGAGTGAGCCATGGCCCTCTCCCGCCGCACCGGGCAACGGTTCCAGTCGTCCATCTGGCCGGGCTTCGTCGACGCGATGACGGGCCTGCTGCTGGTGCTGATGTTCGTGCTCACCATCTTCATGGTCGTGCAGTTCGTGCTGCGCGAAACCATCTCGGGGCAGGCCAGCAAGCTCGATGAGCTCTCCGCCGAGGTGGCTGCGCTCTCTCGGGCGCTTGGCCTCGAACAGGATCGCAACGCCACCCTCACCGAGCGCGTGGGCGAGCTTGCCGCCACGCTGGGCGATGCCCGCGCCCGCGAAGAGGAGCAGGCCGCGCTGATCGCCTCGCTGCAGGCCACCACCGCCGAGCAGCAGGAGGCGCTCGAAGTCGCGCGCGACCGGATCGTGAGCTTCGAGGAGCAGGTGGCCGGCCTGCTTTCGCAGCGCGAGGCCAATCTCGGCACCATAGCCGAGCTGGAAGAACAACGAGACAACCTCCTTACCGAGCAGGAACAGCTCAATCTCGCGCTGGCCGACCTGCGCGACGAGATCGACGTGCAGACAGAGGAGGCCCGCCTCGCTGCCGCCCGCCGCGAGGCGCTGGAGGCGCTCATCGCCGACCTGCGCCGCCGCTACACCGAGGGGCAGGAGGAGATCGCCGGCCTGACCGGGCAGGTCGAAACGCTCGAGACCCGGCTTTCGGAAGAAGAGCAGTTGCGCCTCGCCGAGGCCGCTGCCGCCGAGGAACTGCGCAAACGGCTGGAAAGCTCCGATGCCGAACTCAGTGCGATGACCCTCGCGCTCGAAGAGCAGCGCGCCCGCGCCGAGGAAACCCTCACCCTGCTCGCCGCCGCCGAGGACGCGCAGGAAGATCTCGACATCCGTCTCGCCGCCGCGCTGCTGGCGCAGGACGACGTGGAAAGCCAGCTGGCCGAGGCGCTTCTCTCCGCCGACCAGAAAGACGAGCGCATCGCCACGCTCGAAGAGCGGCTGGCCGAGGCCGAACAAGGCACCGAGGCCACCCGCTCGCGCCTCGGCAATCTCGAGGCCGAGCTTGCCGCGGCCCTTGCCCGCGCCACCGAGGCCGAGGGCGCGCTCGAAACGGCCGAAACCAAAGCCGCCGGGCTTGAGGCGCGTCTCTCGCGGCTGGAAACGCAGGTCGCATCGCTCTCCGAGGAGCGCGACACGCTCGCCGGCGAAACCCAGAGCCTGCGCGAAGAGCTTGCCGCCGCCGAGAGCGCGGCCGAAGGGCAGGGCAGCCAGCTCGCCGAGGCGACGGCAGCCAATGCCGCGCTCGAGGCCCGTCTTGCCCGGCTCGAGGCCGAGCTCGCCACCCTCTCCGACGAGCGCGATACGCTGGCGGGCGAGGCTGCCACGCTGGAGGAACGGCTTGCGGAAGCGCTGGCAGCCAAGACCGCCGCCGAGAGCGAAGGGGTCGAGAATGCCGAACTCATCGCCAGCCTCCGCGCCGAGATCGAAACCACCCGCTCTGCCCTCACCGAGGCCCGCCGCCGCATCGCCGAGATGGAAGCCGCCGCGGCCGATGCCGAAACCGTGGCGCAGGACTCTCTCGATCTGCGCGCAGAACTCGCCGCGGCTCTCGCCGCCCGCCGCGAGGCGGAAGGGGAGGCCAAGGCCGCCAGCCGCGATCTCGAGTCGCTTCGCGACGAGCTGGCCGAGGCACTCGCCGCCAAGCTCGCCTCCGAACAGGATGCCGCGGCCCGGCTCGACGAGGTCGAGCGGCAGGCCGCGCTTCTGGCCGAGGCGCGCGCGCGGCTGGCCGAGGAACAGGAGATCGCCACCGAGGCACAGAAACAGCAGGCGCTGCTCAACCGCCAGGTCGCGGCGCTCCGCGAGCAACTGGGCCAGCTGCAGGCGCTGCTCGACGATGCCAAGGCCCGCGAGGCCGCGGCGGATGTGCAGATTCAGGCGCTGGGGCAGGATCTCAACATCGCGCTTGCCCGCGCCGCCGCCGAAGAGCGCCGCCGCCGCGAACTGGAAGAGGCCGAGCGCCTCCGTCTCGAGGAAGAGAAGCGTAACCTCGAGGCCGAGAAGGAAAACCTCGAGAAATACCGCTCCGAATTCTTCGGCCGCCTCCGCGACGTGCTGGGGGCGCAGGAGGGCGTGAAGATCGTGGGAGACCGCTTCGTCTTCTCCTCCGAAGTGCTCTTCGAACCCGCAGAGGCCGAGCTGGAAGAGGCCGGCAAGGCCGAGATCGAAAAGGTCGTCGGTATCCTGCGCAACGTGGCCGATGCGATCCCCGAGGGCATCGACTGGGTCCTGCAGGTGGACGGTCACACCGATGACGTGCCGATCCGCAACAGCCCCCGCTACGCCGATAACTGGGAGTTGAGCCAGGCCCGCGCGCTCTCCGTGGTGCGCTTCATGGTGGAAGAGCTGGGCATGCCGCCCGAGCGCCTTTCAGCCAACGGCTTCGGGGAATACCAGCCCGTGAACCCCGCCGATACCGAGGAAGCCCGCGCGCAGAACCGCCGGATCGAGCTGAAACTCACCGAGAAATAACACGGCGCGCCCGGGCTTCTTCTTGTCTCAAATACCTGCGGCCCTGCCGGTGCCGCGCGCACCGCGCTTAGTCGTTGCGCAGCTTCACATCCGCATGACGGCTTGCCATCACCCGGCCCGCACGTGCGAGCGTCACGTAGCCCCGGTAATCGCCCGGCTCCCAGCCGCCCGGCGGCGCCTCTTGCGCGGCCGCGCGCATCTCCTGCGGCCCCGGCGCCTCGAGCACCTCGCGCCGGGAAAGGATCTCGCCCCCGTCGGGCCCCAGAACGCGAAACTCGAGCACGTCGCCCGCCTCGGCATAGAAGGCATTGGCATAGAGATAGAGCGCTTCCTCCGGCCCGGCCTCGCGCACCCGCGCGGCCCCGGTCTGCACATCTTCCAAATCGGGCGGGTCAGTGGCGAACCCGGCAGTGAAGAGCCCGGCCCGGTCATAGGCCGGCGGCTCCGCCCAGAGGCTCGCCTGCATGTCGCCGCAGCTGGCGCCTTCCGCGGCCGTGCGGCCAAGGAACGGGTCGACCACCTCGTCATCCTTCGTTACCGCGAAATGCAGATGCGGCTGGTTGGTGAGCCCCGAAAGCCCCACCCGGCCGAGCGGCGTGCCCGCCGCCACGCGCAGCCCGCGCCGCACCTCGACCGAGTCCTTCGCCAGATGGCAGTAAAGGGTCTGCCAGCCATCGCCGTGGTCGATCCGCACCGCGTTGCCGCATTCGCGCCCCTCGACCGAGGCGCGCGTTTCCGGGGTAACCGCGCGGTCGGGCTCTCCGTCGCGGGTGGCCGTCACCTTGCCGGGCGCTGCCGCCACCACGTAGACGCCCGATTCCATCGCCTCGAAGGTGAGCAGCCCGATATCGGTGCCGCGATGCCCCTCGCGGGTCTTCACGCCGCAGGCATGGTCGCGCAGGCCCTGCCCTGGGTCGAGATCCACATAATCCTCGATATAGCAGTTCATCCCGAGCTCACAGAGCAGCGGAAAGCCGAGTTGCGGCGGGTCTGCCCAAACGGCGGCGGCCCCGATGAGCCATGCCATCGGGGCCGCGCTTAGGCTGTTAAGCCATGTGTTCACGGTCTTAATCCGCTGTCAGCAACGGAGGCTTCTTGCCGGAAAGGCGCGGATGATCCGGCCCGTCGATCCGAAGGTCGATCTTGCCATCCTTCACGCCCACCTGCACGACGCCACCCTTCGAGAGCTTGCCGAAGAGCAGTTCTTCCGCCAGCGGTTTCTTGATGTGCTCCTGGATGACCCGCGCCAGTGGCCG
Source organism: Roseovarius sp. (assembly GCA_040222155.1). Classification (GTDB taxonomy): domain Bacteria; phylum Pseudomonadota; class Alphaproteobacteria; order Rhodobacterales; family Rhodobacteraceae; genus Roseovarius. The sequence goes on along the minus strand of JAVKDQ010000022.1, from coordinate 353 downwards.
CGCGCCCATCTTGTCGTCATAGCCCTTGTCGGCCAGCCATTCGGCGGCGGGCTTGGTGAGCTCGATGGTCACGTTGCGGTCCAGAAGCTGGGCCTCGAGTTGCAGCACGAACTTCTCCACCACCTGCAGGATCGTGTCCTTCGGCAGCGGCGCGAAGGAGATCACGGCATCCAGACGGTTGCGGAATTCCGGCGTGAAGGTCCGCTCGATGGCGGCGCTGTCCTCGCCCTCGCGGCGGTCGCGGCCGAAGCCTACGGCGGCTTTCGCCTGCTCGGCGGCGCCCGCGTTCGAGGTCATGATCAGCACCACGTTGCGGAAGTTCACCGTGCGGCCGTTAGGGTCGGTCAGGTTGC
>JAVKDQ010000021.1:0-13583 GCA_040222155.1 Roseovarius sp. | reverse complement strand
AGGCGGCCGACCTGCGGGTGGAGCCGGGGCGCAGCTTCACCGATGACGAGGGCATGGTGCTGACCGAGATCACCCTTCTGCCCGCCCCGCCGGTGGTGCCGCGCGCGGGGGCCCAGCCATGATCCGCGCGCTGGCCGACATGCTGGCGGGCCGCAGCGCGCGCGAGCGCTGGCTTCTGGGGGCGATGGTGCTGGTGGTGGCGCCCTTCGCCTATGTCTACGGGGTGGCGCTGCCGCTCAACGAGCGGCTCTCGGCGGCGGAGGTGGCGCTGGAGGATGCGGTGGCGCTCGAGCGCTGGCTGGTGGAGCGCCGCGCCGATCTGGAGCGCCTGCCGCCCCTGCCGGAGAATGCGGGCCAGCCGGCCGAGACGCGCCCGGTGCCGGGCCTTGGCGAGATCGAGGCGCGGCTGGCGGAGGCCGGGCTCGACGATGCGCTCTCGCTTCTGGCCACGGCCGATGGCGGCGGCGTGGAGATGGGCTTCGAGGATGTGCCCTTCACCGATCTGATGCCGTGGGTCGATGCGCTGCTGGCGGAAACCGGCTACGCGCTCACCCGGCTGACGCTGACACGCGGCGCGGAAAGCGGGCTGGTGGAGGCGGAGCTTCTGCTTCAGCCGCTTTGACGGGTTTCGGGAGGCAATCCCAATCCGCCCGCGCGGGGCCTGCCGCGGCCTCAGGGGTTTCCGACCATGCTCTGCAAGTCGAAGATCGGCAGGAGGATCGCCAGAACGATCGCCAGCACCATCACGCCCACCATGATCATGGAGAGCGGCTCGAGAAGCACGATCACGCGTTTCTTCTCGGTCTTGAGCCATGTCTCGGCCAGCGTCGCGGCGCGCTCGCTCATCGGCGCGAGGCGGGCGGATTCCTCGCCTACCTGCATGAGCTGCCGGGCGACCGGGTGAAGGTAATCGAGCCGCCGGAGCGCCTGCGAGAGGCTTTCGCCGCGGCTCAGCGCCTCGCCCGCCTCCACCGCCTGTTCGCGGTGGTCGGCCACGTCGAGCACGGCGCTGGCATGGCGTAGCGCCTCGGTGAGCGGCAGGCGGCTGCGGATAACAAGCGCCAGCGTGCGCAGGTATTGCGCCGAGGCGCCGAGCCGCATGAAGCGCCCGATGAGCGGGAGGCGGAGAAAGAACCTGTCGCGCCGCCTGCGCCACGCGGGGATACGCGCCACGGCCATGAAGAAGACGAGCAGCGCCACGAGCCCGAGCGCCAGAAGCTCCCAGCGGGTTTCGATGAACTCAACGATGCCCAGCACCACCACGGTGAGCGGCGGCAGGGGCCTGCCCGAGCTTTCGAACATCGCCACGATCTCGGGCGCGACGGTCACCATCAGCACGCCGCAGACGGCGATGGCCATGAGCGAAACGAAGGCCGGGTAAAGCAGCGCCGAGGCGAGGCTTGCGCGGTCTGTCTGGGCGGTTTCGAGATAATCGGCCAGCGTATCGAAGACGGCATCGAGCTCGCCCGAGTTTTCGCCCGCCTGCACGGCGGCGGTGTAGAAAGCGGGCAGGTCGCGCCCGCTGCGGATGAGCGCCTGCGAGAGCGGCGCACCTTCGAGAAGTCCGGCGCGGGCCTCGGCGGCGAGCGTCTGGATCTGCCGGTTGGGCGAGGCGGCCTGCACCGCCTCGAGCGCGCCTTCGGCGGTAAGGCCTGCGTTGAGCAGCACCGCCATCTGCCGGGTGAAGACGGAGAGCAGGTCGCGCCCGAGCTTGCCCTGCATGAGCCAGCCTTTCGCGGCGGGGGCGCCGGGGCTGGCGCTCTTCGCGCCGCGCTGCTCGCTGATCTCGCCCGGCAGCAGCCCCAGCGCGGTGATGCGGGCCGAGGCATCTGAGGCATCGTCGGCCACCACGATGCCGCGTTTCGCACGGCCCTCCTGCGTGTAGGCCGTGTAGGCGAAGGTTTTCACGACGCGTCTCCGATGACGCGGGCCAGTTCGGCGAAGCTCGTCTCGCCCTCGGCCACCTTCTGCAACGCCGGCAGGTGCAGCCCGCGCGCGGCATCGGGCCGCTCCTCGGCAAGGCGGGTCTGAAGCTGGTATTCGGAGAAGCCCGCCTCGATGCCATCGCGCAGCGCGTCGGTGATCTCGAGCAGGTCAAAGACGCCCACGCGCCCGCTATAGCCGGTGCCCGAGCAGGTGGTGCAGGCGGCCTCGTCGGCGATGCCGCCGGGATGCGTCTTGTGCTCATGGGCCCGGTAGATACGCGCGGGCGCCTCCAGCCCCATGCGGGCGAATTGCGTGAGCTCGGCGGGGGTGGGCGCCACGGGGTCCTTGCATGCCGGGCAGAGCCTGCGCAGGAGCCTCTGGGCGATCACGCCGCGCAGCGTGGCCGAAACGAGGTAGTTCTCCACGCCCAGCTCGCGCAGGCGCACGATGGTGGCCAGGGGCGTGTTGGCGTGGACGGAGGAGAAGACGAGGTGCCCGGTGAGCGCCGCCTCGGCGGCCACCTGCGCGGTTTCGCCGTCGCGGATCTCGCCCACGAGAATCACGTCCGGGTCTTGTCGCAGCACCGAGCGCAGGCCGCGCGCGAAGGTCATGCCGATATCGGCATTGACCTGGCATTGCGAGATGCCGGGAAGCTCGTATTCGATCGGGTCTTCCACGGTGAGGATGTTGCGCTGGCGGCGGTCGGCCAGTTGCAGGAGCGAATAGAGCGTCGTCGTCTTGCCGCTGCCGGTGGGGCCGGTGGCGAGGATGATGCCGTTGGGCTGGGCGGCGAGCCGGTGCAGCACCGCCTGCCGCGCGGGGTCGAGCCCCAGATCCTCGGGCGCCATCAGCCCGCCGGAACGGTCGAGCAGACGCATCACCACGCGCTCGCCATGCGGGCCGGGCAGGGTGGAGATGCGCACGTCGAAGGCGCGGCCACCGAGGCGCAGCGAAATCCGCCCGTCCTGCGGCAGGCGCGTCTCGGCGATGTCGAGGCCCGACATGACCTTGAGCCGCGAAACCACCCTGCGCGCGGGCACGTCCTGCCGGTCGAAGGCCTGTTGCAGCGTGCCATCCACCCGGATGCGGGCGCGCAACCCGCCCTCGTGCGGCTCGATATGCAGGTCGGAGGCCGATTGCCGCACGGCGCGGCGCAGAAGCTGGTTCACGAGCTTCACCACCGGCGCTTCCTCGGCATCTTCCAGCAGGTCGCGCGGCATGGCATCGCGCGTCTCGCCGTCGAGGTCGAATTGCAGGGAGTCCGCCCCGAACTGTTCGCCGCCCTCGTCGTAGAGCCGGGCGAGGTGGCTCTGGAAGGCGCTCTCGTCGAGCCGGGTCAGCCCCAGCGCACGGCCCGCGATGGCCCGCGCGGCGCGCAGCCCCGCCGGCGTCACTGCCGGCCCGGCAATGAGCTGCCCGCCATCGAGCGCGACCTGATGATCGCGCGCGAAGGCGAAGGGCAGTTGCGCCTGCGGCGTGGCATGGCCCGGATCTGCGCTTTCGGGCGGCTGGCTCGTGTTACTGTCCGACATCCGTGTTCAACCTCGGCGGCAGGGCCGGGTAGAGACGCTCCCTCACGGCCTTGTCCACGTAGGTTCTGTCAAACGGCTGGTTGAGGTCAACACCGTCGAACGGAAAACCGGTGCGCCGGACATCGGGCCGCACGTTCTTGCTGCGCGGCTCGATCTGGCGGCTGATCTCCTCGATGCGCCGGGCGATCTCGCCGGTCACCCGCTGCGCCTCGTGATCGGAGCGCAGCACGCGGGGGCGCAGCATCACCAGAAGCACGCGCTGCCCGTCGCGGTTGTTGCGGCCCCGGAAGAGCCCGCCCACCAGCGGCACGTTGCTCAGGCCCGGAACGCGCTGGTTGGCGGTGCGGCCGTTCTCTTCCATCAGCCCGCCCAGCATGATCACCCGGCCATTGCCCACCAGCACGTTGGAGGTGAGGTTGCGCCGCGTGGTGATCTCGCCGCCGGCCTGCGAGGCCGCGCCGGTGAGGTTGGAGACCTCCTGCGAAATGGCCATGCGCACCATGTCGTCATCGGTGATCTGCGGGCGCACCTTGAGGGTGAGGCCCACATCGCGCCGCTCGATCGTCTGGAAGGGCTGATCGGGCACCGCGCTGTCGCCCACGGTGGCGAAGGAGCCGGTGACGAAGGGCACGTTCTGCGCCACCACGATCTCGGCTTCCTGGTTGTTGAGGGTGAGCACCGCCGGGGTGGAAAGGAGCCGCGTGGTGCTCTCGCTGGCGATGGCGGTGAGCAGCCCCGCGAAATCGCCGCGCTGCGCGCCGATGGCGAGCCCGTCGCCGGGCGAGATGATATTGCCGGCGAGCGCCGAACTCACCAGCGTGATGAGCGAGGCGCGGCCATCGAGCGAGAAGGAGGTGCCGCCGCCGATGGCGTCGTTGAGAATGCCGCCGAACTGCACCGAGAGATCGGAGAAGTCATCCGAGGAGATCTCGAAGATCACCGCCTCGATCAGCACCTGCGCCGGCTTCTGGTCGAGCGCGCGCACTGCGTGGGCAATGCTGTCTATCTCGTCGGCGGGGGCGTTGATGAGGATCGAGTTGCTCTGCGGCTCGGCCACCACGGTCACCGGCGTGGGCGCGCCCTCGACACCCGAGGAGGGCAGCGACTGGCGGATCACCTCGGCGAGCGGCTCGGCCTCGGCATAGTTGAGCGCAACCACCCGCGAGACGGTGCGGCGCTGCGGCGTGTCGAGCTTGTTGACCACCTCGCGCACACGATCGCGAAAATCCGCCGAGCCGGAGACGATGATGCTGTTGGCGCGCCTGTCTGCCGAGATGCTGGCGCCGGCGGGCAGGATGTTGAGCGCGTCGATTACGCCCACCAGATCCTCGGCGCTCGCATGTTCGAGCCGGATCGCCTCGATCTGCCGGTCGCGCGAGATGTCGAGCCGCCGCACCAGCGCCTCGATGCGGGCGATATTCTCGCGCCGGTCGGAGAGCACCAGCACGCCGGCGGAATAGACCGGCGTGAACACCGCCTCGTCGGGCAGGAGCGGCAGGATAACCTCGACGAGCTGGTCGAGATCTTCCGTCTGCACCGGGATCACGCGGGTCTCGTAGACGCTGCCGCGCGTGGCGCCCGTGGAGGCGAGGTTGCGCGCCTGCCCCAGCGGCACGATCCTGTCGACCCCGTCGCCCTCGACGATGGTGAGGTCGTTGAGCTCCAGCACGTTGCGGAACACCTCGAGGATCGTGTCGGAGGTCACGGGGGCGGGCGCGATCACCGTCACCTCGCCCTCGACCGATGGATCGACGATGAAGTTGCGCCCGGTCTGCGCCGCCACGATCTGTACGAAATTGCGCAGCTCCACGCTGCGCAGGTCGAGCTCGATCTGCGCGCGCGCCGGGCCGGCCTGCGCCGCGAGAAGCAGCGTCACCGAGAGCGCCACCGCATGGCCGCGCGCCAGAACGCTGAACAGCGCGCTGACGAGCACGCGAAACAGCATGGCCTCGGCCCGGCCAGGGCCCCGGTTACGGGTCTGAATGGAAATCTGCATCTTGCCCTGCTTCGCGGGCGGTTCCTGCGCCCGTCGTTCTCTGCCCGAACATTGGTTCTTGTCCTCGCTGCTCCTCGATGATGCCCGGCGCCCCCCGGTTTTCTCTATCTTCGCGCGCAACCGGCCTCAACGGAGGCGCGCGGGGCCCGGACCTTACCAGCTTTCGTCGTCTTCCGCCTCCTCGTCGGGGAAGCCGATACGGATGGTCTCGCCATCGCGCATCGCCAGAATGCTGTGTCGTTCGATCTCCACCACGGTTTCGCCGCCAGACAGGTTTCCGCCCAGCCGCACCACCTGTTCCTCGTAGCCGTCATGCACCAGCGCAAGAGCCTGGCCCTCGCCGTTGATGAGCCCGGTGAGCCAGTATTCGGTGGTGTCCACCGGCTCGTCCACGGCCTCTTCCGCAATCTCTTCCTCGACGATCTCTTCTTCGATCATGTCGTCGAGCGGCGCGGGCTCGGGCGCGTCGATGCCAAGCTCACCGAAAGCCGCCAGCCAGAGGCCGGTTTCCATCGTGCGCTCGGCGTCGCGGGTATCCTGTAGCTGGGGTTCGGGCTCTTGCGGAACACCGGCATAGGCGGGTTGCGACACGATCTCGAGCCCGTCGGGCAGGGGGCCGCTCACCAAACGCTCCACGGATACGCCAAGCGCCAGCAAAGCCGCGGCGATCAGGAGGGGGTTGGCCCGGCCCTTGACTGATGCGTCGTTGCCCTTCAACGACGAAGCCGAGACACTGGCTGACGCGGAACGTGTCACGGTGGCACCCTTTCGACAATCCCATGACCAAAACCATGGTCGTGATGGACTTTACCACCGGATTGGGGTAGTCTTCAATCCTATAAAAAGAAGAACGAGGACAGGTTGATGCAGAGCAGACGCGCGCCACGGGCGGCCGTAATGGCAGCCATGGCCTTGTTTCTTATGTCATGCGAGCCCGCAGGCACCGTGGTCGGGGGCGACCGCGCGGATGATTACATGGTTGCCCGGCAAGCGCTGGAGACCGGCAATTATTCGCTCGCCATCTCCCGCTACGAGCGGCTTCTGGGCCAGGCGGGCGATGCGGCGGGCCGCTTGCAGCTCGAATATGCCCACAGCCTGCTGCGCGGCGCGCGCTACGAGGATGCCATCACCGTGGCCACCGCGCTGATCGACACCCAGAGCGGCAGCCTGCAAGGCAGCGCCCTCGCGGTGCGCGGCACCGCACAGCACCAGATCGTGCGGGTGAAGCTCGCCTCGGGCGAGAACGGCCCCGAGCAGCGCGCCCGCCTGCTGGCGGCGCAATCCGATCTGACGAGCTTCGTCAGGAACCACGCGAAGCTCGACGCGGCCAGCGCCATGAAGGCACGGCTCGAGATGATCGCCGCCGATCTCAAGGAAGTGGGCTGACCGCGCGCCCGTGGCAGCGTCAGATGAGTATTTGCCCCCAAGAAGAAGCAGCGGGCCCGGCTTCTTCTTGGTCCAAATACTCCGTCGCGCCGGAGGTCGCAGGCGCTAACGCCGGTTGAGGCGCGCGGCGCTCACCAGCGCGCGTTTCTTCTGGCGTTCGCGCAGGAAGACGAAGAGCCCCGAGCCGAAGATCAGCAGGATGCCCACCAGCACCACCGGCCCCGGCAGATCTCCGAACACCACCCAGCCCCAGAAGATCGCGAGCGGCAGGCCCACGTATTCGAAGGGCGCCACCGTGGCCGCGTCGGCCATCCGGTAGGCCTGGCTGAGCGAGTAGCCGACGATGGCCGAACAGAAGCCGATCAGCACGAAAAGCCACAGATCCGGCCCCTGCGGCCAGACCCAGGCGCGCAGGAGGAAGATCAGGCTCTGGTTTTCCAGCCCCTCGGCATGGCGGCCATCGCCCGCGACGAGCCAGAAGACCGCGCTCACCGCGAGAAAGCCGCACTGGATGTAGAAGGCCATGGCCGAGGCCTTCGAGGCGACGCCCAGCTTGCGCGCGAGCAGCTGGTTCACGGCATAGGTCAGCGCGGCCACCACCGGCAGCAGGTAGATGACGAGCGAGATCTCGCGCGCCTCGCCCGTCTCCCAGGGTTTCGACATGATGATCACGCCCAGAAACCCCACTGCCGCCGCACCTATGCGCATGGGGCCTACCTTCTCGCCGAGAATGGGAATGCTGAGAAGGGTGATCATCAGCGGCGCCACGAAGAACACGGCCACCGCCTCGGCGAGCGGCAGCACGGCGAGCGCCGAGAAGAAGCACATGTTCGACACCACGATCATCCCGCAACGCAGGAGGTGGAGCCCGGGTGTGCGGGTGCGCAGGATGCGAAAGCCGCCCTCCATCTGCACCAGCACGAGGCTGAAGCAGATGCCGATGGCCGAGCGCACGAAGACGATCTCGTGTAGCGGGTAGCCGCCGGACAGGAACTTGATGAGCATGTCGTTCACAGAGATCGCGAACAGCGCGATCATGATGAAGACGATGCCCGCCGTGGGGTTCGAGTGCCGTGCCTCAGCCTGCATGGGTGGTCCTTTCCCGATGCCGTTAGCATGGCGGGCGGCGGGGCTCCAGACCCCTGCGCGCTGCCGGCTCTTTTCCCGGCGCGGCGGCTGGTCTAGGCTGCGGCAGACGCCGCATCGCCGAGGGAGGGCCTGCCATGAAGATGAGCGACCAGAAGCATATCAACGCAGACCGCGCCACCGTCTGGGCGGCGTTGCTCAGCCCCGAGGTTCTGAAGGAATGCGTGCCCGGCGCGCAGGAAGTCGCCGGCTCGCCCGAGGAGGGGTTCGAGGCCAAGGTGACCCAGAAGGTCGGGCCGGTGAAGGCCACCTTCACCGGGATGGTCACCGTCTCCGACATGGTGGAGCACGAGAAGCTCACGCTCAGCGGCGAGGGCAAGGGCGGGGCCGCGGGCTTTGCCAAGGGCAGCGCCGCCGTGACGCTGGAAGAGCACGAGGGCGGCACGCTCCTGAGCTACGACGTGGAGGCCAAGGTGGGCGGCAAGCTCGCGCAGCTCGGCAGCCGGATCGTGGACGGGTTCGCGAAGAAGATGGCCGACCAGTTCTTCTCCCGGCTCGAAGAGGTGATCGAGGGCCCGAAGGAAGAGGACGAGACGGAAGAGGCCGAGAAGAAGGGCTGGCTCAAACGTCTCATCTCCTGACCTTCGGAGGCAGAGAGAGGCGGGGCGCGGTTACGCCCCTTCGATCATGTTGGCAATGATCTTGCCGATCTCGGTGCTGCCCTTGATCGACGGGTGGATCATGTCGATCGCGTGGTAGGAGCCGTCGGCGTCCGGCACGAGATCCTGCAGGGAGAGGTAGTGGAGCCCCGCGTCGAGCTTGGCAAGTTCGGCCACGCGGCGCTCGAGCTCGGCGCCCTCGTCGCGGCAATGCTCGACGGGCGAGGCAAGGCCGGGACTGCGCAGGTAGCCCACGTAGATCACCTTGGCGCCCGACTGCCGCAGCTTCGACAGGAAGCCGGGGATCGTGCCCTTGCGGCCATCCGCCGAGATCAGCCGCTCGATCTTGGCGTCGCAGATCATGCAGCCGCAGCCGAAGAGCAGGTCGTTGCCGCCGCCATTGACGATCACCCAGTCCCATTGGCCGGGCACGTATTGCTTGGTGATGTTGAGCCCCGCGCTGCCCGAGATGGGCAGGGCGTAGTGAAAGCGCGCACCGATGGTCGAGCGGTCGACCACGGGTTCGCGCAGCGTGTCTTCCACCGTGTCGGCCACGGTGTTGCCGGCAAGGCGGTTGGAGGCGAGCATCGAGTCGCCCAGAACGAGGATGCGGGAGGGGGTGTCGCGGGTGACCGCTTCGCCGCAACCGGCAAGCAGGAGGGCAGACGCAGCGATGGCGAGGATACGGGAGATCATGGGCAAGCTGGCACTCTTTACTCGGGCCGATCTGCCGCACAAAACGCGCAACAGTCCGGCGGTGCCCCCACACCGAAAACAGAAGTGGCGGATTTCCGCCCGATTCTCAACCAGATTTTGTCAAGACGGTTCGCATATCGGCCTTAATGCCACAGAACCGCCCCGGTTCGGCGATTTCCGCACAGCGCGCCCTGCCCAGACCCCCCATTGTCTTTGCCGCCTTGCGAGATAGGGTCCGCACATCACGACGCGGAGAGATGACATGGCGGCGATCGTCGACGTGCGCGACCTCAAGAAGGTCTATGACAACGGGTTCGAGGCGCTCAAGGGCGTGACCCTCGCCATCGAGGAGGGCGAGATTCTCGCGTTGCTCGGCCCCAACGGCGCGGGCAAGACCACGCTGATTTCGGCGCTCTGCGGCATTTCCATGCCGAGCAGCGGCCATGCCACCATCGGTGGGCATGACGTGATATCCGATTTTCGGCGCGCGCGGGCGCTGGTGGGGCTGGTGCCGCAGGAGGTGGCGCTCGAGCCCTTCGAGAAGGTGATCAACACGGTGCGTTTCTCGCGCGGGCTCTTCGGGCACGGGCGCAACGAGGCGCTCATCGAGCGCATCCTGAGGCAGCTCTCGCTCTGGGAGAAGCGCAACAACCGGATCAACGAGCTGTCTGGCGGGATGAAGCGGCGCGTGCTGATCGCCAAGGCGCTCTGCCACGAGCCGCGCGTGCTCTTCCTCGACGAGCCCACCGCGGGCGTGGATGTGGAGCTGCGCCGCGACATGTGGGAAGTGGTGGAAGGGTTGCGCCAGAGCGGCGTCACCATCATCCTCACCACGCATTACATCGAAGAGGCCGAAGCCATCGCCGACCGTATCGCGGTGATCAACCACGGCGAGATCCTGCTGGTGGAGGAGAAGCAGGCGCTCATTCGCCGGATGGGCCGCAAGACCCTCACCATCGACCTCGGCACGAAAATCTCCGCCATACCGGAAAACCTCGCCGGCTTCGGGCTGGAGCTCTCGCCCAATGGCGAGCAGCTCACCTATTCCTACGACACGCAGGGCGAGCGCACCGGCATCACCCGGCTCCTGCAGGCGCTGGGCGAAGAGGGCCTCACCCCGCGCGACATCGCCACGAAACAATCGAGCCTCGAGGAAATCTTCGTGGGTCTCGTCAAGGAGGAGGCACGATGAACCTCACCGCAATCCGCGCGATCTACATGTTCGAGATGAACAGGTTCTTCCGCACCCTTCTGCAGAGCTTCTTCTCGCCGGTGCTCTCCACCTCGCTCTACTTCGTGGTCTTCGGCACCGCCATCGGCAGCCGCATCGACCAGGTGGAGGGCGTGAGCTACGGCGCCTTCATCGTGCCGGGGCTGATCATGCTCTCGGTGATGACGCAGGCCATCTCCAACGCCTCCTTCGGCATCTACTTCCCGAAATTCATCGGCACGATCTACGAGCTGCTCTCGGCGCCGGTGAACTTTCTCGAAATCGTCATCGGCTACGTGGGCGCGGCGGCCACCAAGGCGCTCTTCATCGGGGTGGTGATCCTCGCCACCTCGTCGCTCTTTGTCGATCTCAGCATCCAGCACCCGGTGGCGATGGTGGCCGTCCTCCTGCTCACCGGCCTCTCTTTCGCGCTCTTCGGTTTCATCATCGGCATCTGGGCGCGCAATTTCGAGCAGCTGCAGCTGGTGCCGCTGCTGATCGTCACGCCGCTCGTCTTCCTCGGCGGCTCGTTCTACTCGGTCTCCATGCTGCCGCCGGTGTGGCAGACGATCACGCTCTTCAATCCGGTGCTCTACCTCGTCTCGGGCTTCCGCTGGTCGTTCTTCGGCATGGCGGATGTGCCGATCGGGATGAGCCTCGCGGCCATCGCCTTCTTCACCGGGGTCTGCCTCGTGCTGATCTGGCTGATCTTCAAGACCGGCTACCGCATCCGCGATTGAGCCGGTGCGCCATTCGAGTATTTGAGGAAAGATGAAACCACGGGCGCGCGCCCCGGCATTTCATCTTTCCGAAAATACTCATTCGCTCCCGCGCCGCCAGGGCGGGACGTGACTTATTTGCACACCCCGCCCCGGATTTTCGCGGCAGGCCAAAATGAGCCGCTTGGCCCGCCTTGTTATGCCGGTTGCCGCACTCTACATCGGGCGGATGAAAGAGTGGTTCCCCTTCCTGAACCGCGGCCCGATGGTTGCGGTCATCCGTTTGTCCGGCACGATCGGGGCCGGAGGGCGCGCGCAGCTCAGTGACGAGGCGCTGGCACCCGTGATCGAGAAGGCGTTCAAGCGCGGCAAGCCGGTGGCCGTCGCGCTCGTGATCAACTCGCCCGGCGGCTCGCCGGTGCAATCCTCGCTCATCGCCGCCCGCATCCGCCGGCTTTCGGATGAAAAGGGCATCCCCGTCCATGCCTTCGTCGAGGATGTGGCGGCCTCGGGTGGCTATTGGCTCGCCACCGCCGCCGATGACATCTGGGTGGATGAAAGCTCGGTCGTGGGCTCCATCGGGGTGATCGCCGCCACCTTCGGCGCGCATGTGTTCCTCGCGCGGCAGGGGGTGGAGCGGCGCGTGCACACCGCCGGCAAGTCGAAATCCATGCTCGACCCGTTCCTGCCCGAGAAGAAGGAAGACGTGGCCCGGCTCAAGGGCCTGCTCGAGCAGATGCACGAGACCTTCAAGGCGCAGGTCACCAGCCGCCGTGGCGACCGGCTCGCCAAGAGCGAGGATCTCTTCACCGGCGAGTTCTGGGTGGGCAGCCGGGCGGTGGAGCTCGGGCTCGTCGACGGCGTGGCGCATATCGCGCCGAAGCTGAAGGCGCTTTACGGCGAGAAGGTGCGGTTTACCCGCTACGGGCGCAAGCGCAGCCTCTTCCAGCGCTTCGGTGCCTCGATGGCCGAGGATGCGCTGGGCGCCATCGAAGAGCGCGCGGCCTACGCGCGTTTCGGCCTCTGACGTGATCGTCAAGATCGTCATACTCTTCCTCGCCTTCATGGCCGTGCTCGCCATGTTCGGCAAGCTGCGTTTTCCCGGCCAGCAGAAGCTCGCCTCGGCGCGATGCCCCTCCTGCGGCAAGTTTCGCATCGGCAAGGGCCCCTGCTCCTGCGGGAAGGGCGGGCGCAAATGATCCCGTGGCTGCTGGCGGGGCTCGGGCTGGTGATCCTGCTTCTGGCGGGGGATGCGCTGGTGAAGGGCGCGGTCAATCTCAGCCTGCGGGTGGGCATTCCGGCGCTGATCGTCAGCCTCACCATCGTGGCCTTCGGCACCTCGGCGCCCGAGCTCATCATCTCGATCAACGCCATTCTCGATGACAAGCCAGGCCTCGCGCTCGGCAACGTGGTGGGCTCGAACACGGCCAACATCCTGCTGGTGCTGGGCCTGCCAGCGATCCTCGCGGTGCTGCACACCAGCCATTGCGAGACCCGCAAGACCTACCAGATGATGATCGCAGCCACGCTCGTCTTCATCGCGCTCGCGTTTCGGGGCGTGTTCGACATGCTTGCGGGCGCGGTGCTGCTGGCAGGGCTGGCCTATATCCTCTTCGATGCCTTCCGCGACGCGCACCGCCATTACCGCGCCTGCAACGGCCCCGCCGACGAGGCCGAGGAGGTGGAGGGCGCCGACCCCGACATGCCGTGGTGGCAGATCTTCGTCTTTCTCGTGCTGGGGCTCGTGGGCCTGCCGCTGGGCGCAGACCTGCTGGTGGATAACGCCTCGATCATCGCGCGCCGCTACGGGGTGGGCGATGCGGTGATCGGGCTCACGCTGGTGGCGCTCGGCACCTCGCTGCCCGAGCTCGCCACCACGGTGATGGCCGCGCTCAGGCGGCAGGCCGATGTGGCGCTGGGCAATGTCATCGGCTCCAACATGTTCAACCTGCTCGCCATCATCGGCATCACCACGCTGGTGGGGCCGATCCCCGTCGATCCCGAATTCCTGCGCTTCGACCTCTGGGTGATGCTTGCGGCCTCGCTCCTGATCATTCCCTTCGTCTATCTCAAGCGCGATATCGGGCGGCTCTGGGGCATCGCGCTGAGCGCGCTATATGTGCTCTACGTGGCGGTGGTTCTGAGCTGAGGGGGCATCATGGGCAGGGCATTGGTGACAGGGAGCGCGAAGCGGCTCGGCCGCGCCATGGCGCTGGAGCTGGCGCGGCGTGGGCATGACGTGGCGGTGCATTACGCCTCCTCCGAGGCCGAGGCGCAGGACACGGTTGCCGAGATCGAGGCGCTGGGCCGCAAGGCCGTCGCACTCGGGGCCGACCTGCTGAACGAGGCCGAGGTTCAGGCGCTGCTGCCGCG
>JAVKDQ010000020.1:0-15053 GCA_040222155.1 Roseovarius sp. | reverse complement strand
ATGCGCAAGGCGGCCATTCAGCGGGGCGTGGTCGCCGTGCTGGACGTGGGCACCTCGAAGATCGCCTGCCTCGTGCTGCGGTTCGACGGCACCGAGCGGCTGCAGGATCAGGACGGGATCGGCGCGATGGCCGGGCAGGCCGGGTTCCGGGTGATCGGGGCGGCGACGACACGATCGCGCGGGGTGCGTTTCGGCGAGATCGCCGCGATGCAGGAGACCGAGCGCGCCATCCGCACCGCGCTTCAGGCCGCGCAGAAGATGGCCAATATCCGCGTCGATCACGTAATCGCATGCTTCTCGGGCGCAGGGCCGCGCTCCTACGGTCTCGCGGGGCAGGTGGATCTCGAAAGCAACACGGTGAGCGAGCAGGATATCTCGCGCGTACTCGCCGCCTGTGATGTGCCCGAATATGGCGAGGGCCGCGAGGTGCTGCATGCACAGCCGGTGAACTTCGCGCTCGATCACCGCTCGGGCCTCTCCGACCCGCGCGGCCAACTCGGGCAGATGCTCGCCGTAGACATGCACATGCTCACCGTCGATGCGGTGGCGATCCAGAACCTCGCTCATTGCGTCAAGCGCTGCGATCTCGAGCTCGCGGGTCTCGCCTCCTCCTCCTATGTCTCGGGGATCTCCGCGCTCGTGGAGGACGAGCAGGAACTCGGCGCCGCCTGCATCGATCTCGGTGGCGGCTCGGCGGGCATTTCCGTTTTCATGAAGAAACACATGATCTATGCCGATAGCGTGCGCATCGGCGGCGAGCACGTGACGGGCGATATCTCGATGGGGTTGCAGGTGCCCAAGACCACGGCCGAGCGGCTGAAAACCTTCTACGGCGGCGTTGTTGCCACCGGTATGGACGATCGCGAGATCATCGAGGTGGGCGGCGAGACCGGCGACTGGGAGCACGACCGCCGCCAGATCTCGCGGGCCGAGCTCATCGGCATCATGCGCCCCCGGGTCGAGGAAATTCTCGAGGAGGTGCGTGCGCGGCTCGATGCGGCGGGTTTCTCGGCGCTTCCCAGCCAGCAGATCGTGCTCACCGGCGGTGGCAGCCAGATCCCTGGGCTCGACGGACTCGCAAGCCGCATCCTCGGCCAGCAGGTGCGCCTCGGGCGGCCGCTGAGGGTGCATGGCCTCCCGCAGGCCGCCACCGGGCCGGGCTTCGCCTCGGCGGTGGGCATGTGCCTCTTCGCGGCGAACCCGCAGGATGAATGGTGGGATTTCGAAGTGCCGGTCGATCGCTACCCGGCGCGGTCTCTCAGGAGAGCGGTGAAATGGTTCAAGGACAACTGGTAACCCCCACATCTGGCGAAATCGGCGAAATCCCGCGTTCGGGGCCGAAAAAACAGCCATATTTTGTGGGTTTTCCCCGTTTTTTGAGTGACGAGAGGCCGTATCACGGCTAGTATTCGGAGTCATAGGCGGAAAAACAGCCCGGTTTTACGGGCGAAACAGCAGGCGGACAGAGCAATGACATTGAACCTCACGATGCCAGGTCAGGAAGAACTGAAACCCCGGATCACCGTTTTCGGTGTGGGCGGGGCCGGTGGCAACGCGGTGAACAACATGATCGAGAAGGCGCTCGAGGGCGTCGACTTCGTGGTGGCGAACACCGACGCCCAGGCGCTGGCGCAGTCGAACGCCAAGAGCCGCATACAGCTTGGCGTGAAGGTGACCGAGGGGCTGGGTGCCGGAGCCAAGGCCTCGATCGGCGCTGCCGCCGCCGAAGAAAACATCGAACAGATCGTCGATCACCTGGCGGGGGCGCATATGTGCTTCATCACCGCCGGGATGGGCGGCGGCACCGGCACCGGGGCCGCGCCGATCATCGCTCAGGCCGCGCGCGAGCTGGGTGTGCTCACGGTTGGGGTCGTCACAAAGCCCTTCCAGTTCGAGGGTGCCAAGCGGATGCGGCAGGCCGAAGATGGCGTCGAGGCGCTGCAGAAGGTTGTCGACACGCTGATCATCATTCCGAACCAGAACCTTTTCCGCCTTGCCAACGAGAAGACAACCTTCACCGAGGCCTTCTCGATGGCCGATGACGTGCTTTACCAAGGTGTGAAGGGCGTGACCGACCTGATGGTGCGCCCGGGCCTCATCAACCTCGATTTCGCCGATGTCCGCGCGGTGATGGACGAGATGGGCAAGGCCATGATGGGCACCGGCGAGGACAGCGGCGAAGACCGCGCGATCCAGGCCGCAGAAAAAGCCATCGCCAACCCGCTGCTCGACGAGATCAGCCTGCAGGGTGCCAAGGGCGTTCTCATCAACATCACTGGCGGGCACGACCTCACGCTCTTCGAACTCGACGAGGCTGCGAACCGGATCCGCGAGGAAGTGGATGCCGACGCCAACATCATCGTCGGCTCCACGCTCGACGAGTCGATGGAAGGCATGATGCGCGTAAGCGTCGTGGCGACCGGCATAGATGCCACCAACGTCCATGCGGACATGCCCGTGCCGCGCCGCTCGCTGGCGCAGCCGCTGAAAACCACGCTCGACGACCGGGTGGAGGAGCCGAAGAAAGCGCCTGAACCCGCGCCCGTGGCGGCCGAGATGGAATACGAGGAAGAGCCGGCGCTCTTCCCGGGTTTCGATGCGCAGAGCGCCGCAGCCGAAGACCAGATGGAAGACATCTTCGACGGTGAAGACGAGGTGGCTGAAGACGAGGGCATGGTGCCGCCGCCGGTCTACCGCCCGCAGCCGGAACCCGTTGCCTATGAGATGGAAGAAGACGAGCGGGCGGATTTCGTGGCCCCGCGCGCACCGTCGCTCGGCGAGCCTTCGCCCGATGCGCTGGCCCGGCTTCAGGCCGCGGTAAACCGCAGCCCGCGCGGCTCGGAAACCCATGCCCCGGTGCAGGACGCTCCGGCGCCGCGTGGTGCGGGGGAAAAATCGCGCTTCGGTATCAACTCGCTCATCAACCGGATGACCGGGCATGGTGGGGAGGCGCAACAGGCACATGCGCAGCCGCGCCCGGCGCGCCAGCAGCCGCCGATGCATGCCCCTTCTGCGCAGGAGCAGGCTCGCGAGGAAGAGGACGATCAGATCGAGATCCCTGCATTCCTGCGTCGGCAGGCGAATTGACGCTACGTTTGATGGTCTAAAATCCGAATCAGGGCCGCCTCGTGCGGCCCTTTTTCGTGGGTGAAACTCTTTGATTTCAGTAACTTGGGCCGCCTGAGCTTGGCGCAAGCGGATTCTTGCCACTCTGTTGCAGAGGATGTTTCAAGCCGTTGCAAAGATTGAGTTGAGCCTCGGCAAGCCGCAATTTAGACAGATTTGTAAACGTTCTGGCGTTTCAGCACAAAAACCATGCCCGAGGTGGCTACTTGCAATCCACGATCAAATCATCGGTAACCTTCGAAGGTGTCGGGCTCCATTCTGGGGCTCCCGCGAAGGTGACGATTCGGCCCGCTGGGCCCGATTACGGCATCGTGTTCCGCCGCCTAGACGCACCGCTCGGGCAGGGCGATATTCCCGCCCGTTGGGATCTCGTAAAACAATCGCCGCTCTGCACGCTCATGGTCAATGCGCAGGGTGTCTCGGTGTCGACGGTCGAGCACCTGATGGCGGCGCTCGTGGGCTGCGGAATACACAACGCGCTGATCGAGGTGACGGGGCCGGAAGTGCCCATTCTCGACGGCAGCGCTTCGGTGTTCGTTCGCGGAATCCTCGGGCGCGGGCTGCGTCGGTCTGATGCGCCCATTCGCGCCATTCGGGTGCTCAAGCCGGTCGAGGTGCGACGCGGCGATGCCAGCGCGCGGCTTGTCTCCCACGATACGCTGCTGATCGAATTCGCCATCGAGTTTGAAGATGCAGCCATTGGTGCGCAGAAGAAACTACTCAACATGTCCAACGGCAGCTTCATCCGTGAGCTTTCGACCAGCCGCACGTTCTGTCGCCAGGCGGATGTTGAGGCGATGCTCGCCAATGGTCTGGCTCTTGGCGGCAGCCCTGGCGAAAACGCCGTTGTGTTCGACGGCGACCGCATCGTAAGCCCCGGCGGCCTGCGCCATGCCGACGAACCGGTGCGCCACAAGATGCTAGACGCGCTCGGCGATCTGGGCCTCGCGGGCTTGCCGATCCTCGGGCATTATCAGGGCGTTCGTGCTGGGCACGCGCTGACGAACGACCTTCTGCGCGCGCTCTTCGCCGACCCCGAGGCGTTCGAGATCGTCGAATGTGACGCGGAAATTTGCGATCGCCTGCCCGGTGCGGGCGTGCATCCGGGCGAGATTCCCGAGGTGGCCTGAGGCTGCCTTGGCCGCGCGGTGCTTCTTTTTCCGGTTCGGCGGCAAAGTGATTTTTCCCCCGCGATTTATGTGCTAGCACCGGGCCGGACGGACGGTTATTCTGCCGGTATGGGGAAGAAGGTGAGTGCGAGCATGAAGACGGCGAAAACCCGCACGAGAATTCTGGGTGTCGTGGCGGTGAGCCTTGCGCTTTCGGCCTGCGCCGGAGCCGACAAGGTGGAACGCGGCGATGTGAATTACGAGAATTTCACCGCCGAGCAGATCTACCAGCGCGGCGAGTACGATCTCGCCCGGAACGATCCCGAACTGGCGGCAAACGTCTTCGCCGAGGTCGAGCGCCTTTACCCCTATTCGCAATGGGCCAAACGCGCCGTGATCATGCAGGCCTATGCCTTCCACGAGGCCAAGGACTACGAGAACAGCCGCTCGGCGGCGCAGCGTTTCATCGATTTCTACCCGACCGACGAGGATGCCGCCTATGCGCAGTATCTCCTCGCGCTCAGCTATTACGACCAGATCGACGAGGTTGGGCGCGACCAGCGCCTGACCTTCGAGGCGCTGCAATCGCTGCGCGAAGTGATCGAGCGCTACCCCGAGAGCGATTACGCCAAATCCGCCTCGCTGAAATTCGATCTGGCCTTCGACCATCTCGCCTCCAAGGAGATGGAGGTGGGCCGCTACTACCTCAAACGCGATCATTTCGCCGCGGCGATCAACCGGTTCCGCGTGGTGGTGGAAGACTTCCAGACAACCACGCACACCGCCGAAGCGTTGCACCGGCTGGTGGAATCCTACCTCTCGCTGGGGCTCACCGATGAAGCCCGCACGGCGGGCGCCATTCTCGGCTACAACTTCCGCGGCACAGAGTGGTACGAGGACAGCTATGCGCTCCTCACGGGCCGCGGCCTGACGCTGGAAGCGGTGGGCGACAACTGGCTGCGGCAGGTTTACCGGCAGATGATCAAGGGCCAGTGGCTCTGAGCGCGGCCAGATCCGATCACCTCTGAGAGGCGGCCCGATGCTGCGCGCGCTGGACATCCGGGATATCCTGATCATCGACCACCTCGAACTGGCGTTTCAGCCCGGTCTTAACGTGCTGACCGGTGAAACCGGGGCGGGCAAGTCGATCCTGCTCGATGCTCTCGGTTTCGTGCTGGGCTGGCGCGGGCGGGCAGAGCTGGTGCGGCAGGGGGCGGCGCAGGGCGAGGTTATGGCCGAATTCGACCTGCCCGAAGCGCACCCCGCTCGGGAGGTGTTGCGCGAGGCAGGGTTGCCCGAGGCCGACGAGTTGATCCTCAGGCGGGTGAACCTGCCCGATGGTCGCAAGACGGCCTATGTGAACGACCGCCGCTGCTCGGGCGAGGTGTTGCGGCAGCTCTCCGACACGCTGGTGGAACTGCATGGACAGCACGATGATCGCGGGCTCCTGAACCCGCGCGGGCACAGGGGCTTGCTCGATGCGTTCGGCGGGCTTGGGACCGAGCGCGAGGCGGTGCGGGCGACATGGCGCGAGATGCGCGCCGCGCGCGAGGCGCTGGCAGAGGCGGAGACGCTGCTCGCCAAGGCCCGGGACGACGAGGAGTTTCTGCGCCATGCGGTGGCCGAGCTCGATGCCTTGGCGCCCCAGCCCGGCGAGGAGGAAGAGCTCGACCGAGGCCGCCGGATGATGCAGGCCGCCGAGCGTATCCGCGAAGACATCGCGCGGGCCGCCGAGGCGTTGGGGCCGGAAGGGGCCGAGGGCCGCGCGGGCGATGCCTTGCGCTGGCTCGAAGGCGTGGCGGATCGGGCGGAAGGCGGGCTCGACGCGCCGCTGTCTGCGATTTCCCGCGCGCTCGTCGAGCTCGACGAGGCCGCAAGCGGCGTGGCGCGGGTGCTGGAGGAGCTGAGCTTCAACCCGACCGAACTGGAAGAGGCGGAGGAGCGGCTCTTCGCGATCCGGGCGCTGGCGCGCAAGCATGCGCTCGCGGCAGATGACCTGCCGGGGCTCGCCGATGACATGCGCGCGCGCCTTGCGCAGGTGGAGGCGGGGGAGGGCGACCTCGCGAACCTGCGCAAGGCGCTCGAGCGGGCCGAAGCGCGCTACGCGGAGGCGGCGGAGGCGCTGAGCGCGGCCCGTCGCGCCGCCGCCACGAGGCTCGACGCCGCCATGGCCGCCGAGCTCGCCCCGCTCAAGATGGAACGCGCGCTCTTCACAACCGAAATCGCCGAAGATACGGCCGGCCCCGAAGGGCGCGATGCCGTGACCTTCACCGTGGCCACCAACCCCGGCGCGCCAGCCGGGCCGCTGGGCAAGATCGCATCGGGCGGCGAGTTGAGCCGTTTCCTTCTGGCGCTCAAGGTGTGCCTGACGGGCGAGGAGGCGGGGATGACGATGATCTTCGACGAGATCGACCGGGGCGTGGGCGGGGCGACGGCCGATGCCGTGGGCCGCAGGCTTGCACAGCTTGCTTGCGGAGGGCAGGTGCTCGTCGTCACCCATTCGCCGCAAGTGGCGGCCAAGGCGCAGCATCACTGGCAGGTGGCCAAGCGTGTGGTGGGCGAGCAGACGCTTTCCAGCGTGGCGCCGCTCAGCGGGGCCGACCGGGTGGACGAGATCGCGCGGATGCTCTCGGGCGACACGGTGACAGACGAGGCGCGCGCGGCGGCGCAGGCGCTGATGGCGGGCTGACGGCGTGGCCCGGGCGATCAGGGCTGGTGTGCTCTACTTTCTGATTGTCTTTGCCATAGGCTTCGTGCTCGGCACGTTTCGCGTGCTGGTGCTGGTGCTGCTGCCGCGTGTCGGCGAGCTTGTGGCCGTGCTGATCGAAACGCCGGTGATCCTCACGGCCTGCTGGGTGGTTTCGGGCGGTCTGCTGCGGCGTATCCCTGTGCGCGCCGTGGCCGCCGACAGGCTACTCATGGGCGGGCTGGCATTAGGCCTGCTGCTTCTGGCGGAGGTGGCGCTTTCTACCCTGCTCTTCGGGCGCTCAATGGCGGAGCACCTCGCGCATTACGCCACGCTTGCCGGCGCGCTTGGGCTTGCGGGGCAGGGCGTCTTCGGAGCGATGCCGCTGATCCGCCTCAGGCTCGGCGGCTGAGACAGCTCCCGGCGCTCGGGTGCGAGGCCTAGCTCCCCATCTGCGACCGGAAGAAGGCGATCATCCGCGCGCGCGCGTCGCGGTCTGCCTCGGCGTCGTAGCCTACGAGCTTGCCGAGATAGCGCTGCTGGGGAATGGGCAGATCGAAGGAATGTGGCGCGCTGTCATAGACATGAACCGCATAGGGTGCCCCCTTCGCCTCGATGGTGGTGCAGGCATCGGGCGGCACCCAGTCATCCGCCGTGCCCCCGAAGACGATGAGCGGGGTGGAAAGTTCGGCCTTGGCTCCCATTCGCAAAAAGGCGCCGCACCACGGGTAATATGCGGCGATCGCCCGGAAGCTCCGGCGCTCCCGCTGCGACGCGCGAATGGCGACGCTGCCGCCGTTCGACTGGCCCATCAGGAAGATGTTGCGCCCGTCGATGGCGGGTTGGGCGTCGAGAAAGGCGCGGGCATCCTCGACATCGCGCAGCCGGTAGCGGCGGGCGTCGGCCAGCCTGTCGAAGCTCTGGCACACCGTGCCGCCGGCAAGCTCGCGCGGGCCGAAACTGTCGAGCACGAGCGTGGCGAAGCCTGCGGCATTGAGCGCGCGGGCATGACGCGCGAGTCCTTCGACCACGGGCGGGGTGAGCCCCGCGCAACCATGTATCAAAACCACGGCCGGGTGCGGCCCCGTGCCTTCGGGCAAGCGCAGATCGCCGGGCAGGGCGAGCGCTCCGCCACGATGGGTGGAACTGGCAGGAATGCTTACCGGCTCGGCCCGCGCCGTGGCGGAGATCAGCGCCAGAAGCGGCAGGAAAAGGAGGGCTAAGAGGCGCATAGGGTCAATTCCTTGGGGGCACGAGCTTGCCGGGATTCATGATGCCTTGCGGGTCGAGCGCGTGTTTCAGCCGGCCCATCAGCGCCCATGCGGACCCATGTTCGCGGGCCATGTAGCCAAGCTTGCCCACGCCGATACCGTGTTCGCCAGTGGCGGTTCCGCCCAGCGAGAGCGCAAGCTCCACCAGACGCTCCGAGGCCGCGAGCACCCGCGCTTTCTCCGCCTCATCCTCAGGGTCGAACATCAGGATGGCGTGGAAATTGCCGTCGCCCACATGGCCGAGGATCGGGCCGAAAATGCCGTCGCGCTCCAGATCGGTGCGGCAGGCGGTGATCGCCTCGGCCAGCCGGTCGATCGGCACGCAAATATCGGTCACGAGCGCGCGCGCGCCGGGGCGGGAGGCGACGATGGCATGGTAGGCGTTGTGGCGCATGGCCCAGAGCGCGGTGCGGTCTTCGGCCTTCACCGCCCAGTCGAAGCCCTGACCGCCATGCTCGCCGGCGATGTCGCCGAAACTCTCCGACTGCTCACGCACGCCCGCCTCGCTGCCATGGAACTCCACCAGCAGGTGCGGCTTTTCGGGAAGGTCCATCCCGGCCCAGGCATTGGCGGCGGCGATGCTGGGGGCATCGACCAGTTCGATGCGGGCCATGGGAAGGCCCATCTGGATCGTTTTGATCACGCAGGCGACGGCCTGATCGACCGTCGGAAAGGCGCAGACGGCGGCGGCGGTGGCCTCGGGAATGCCCTGCAGCCTGAGGGTGAGCTCGGTGATGAGGCCCAGCGTGCCCTCCGAGCCTACGAAGAGGCCGGTCAGGTCATAGCCGGCGGAGGATTTGCGCGCCCGCGTACCGGTGTGGATGATCTCGCCTTCGGCGGTGACCACCTCCAGCGCCATCACGTTGTCGCGCATCGTGCCGTAACGCACGGCGGTGGTGCCGGAGGCACGGGTGGAGGCCATGCCGCCCAGGCTGGCATTGGCCCCTGGATCAACAGGGAAGAAGAGCCCCGTGGCGCGCAGCTCCTCGTTGAGCGCCTCACGGGTCACGCCGGGTTGAACGCGGGCAAACATGTTGCCCTGGCTCACCTCGAGCACGCGGTTCATGCGCATGAAATCCACCGAGACGCCGCCCGAGAAGGCTTGCGCCTGCCCCTCGAGCGAGGTGCCGGTGCCCCAGCCCACCACCGGGCAGCCATGGCGCGCGCAGATCGACACGATCCGGGCCACCTCCTCGGCGCTCTCGGGATAAGCCACCGCATCGGGCGGGGTGAGTGGAAAATGCGTTTCCGATTGCCCATGCGCCGCCAGTTCGGGCTTGGAGCAGGTCAGCCGTTGCCCTAGAAGGGAGGACAACTCCTTGATCGCGTCAGAAATACCCATGCTGGACCTCACACAAACCCACGCCTCGGATTTTAGGGGATGCGGTGATGCGGGGAAACAACATGCTTTGGTTGATTTTTGCGCGGCATGACACAACCTCCGCAATTCTCCTTCACTGTTCGCATGCGCGCCGCAATGCGCGCACTCAAGAGGGGATGGCAGGTGATGCTCGCGCGTGGGCCGAACCAGATTCAGTTCTGGCTCATCGCTCTCGTAATCGGGATCGCGGCCGGATTCGCGGCACTGCTCTTCCGCAAGGGGATCGCGGCGCTGCAGGCGCTGGTCTATGGCGCACCCGACACGGCCAAGCTGCACTCCTTCGCCGAAACGCTGCCCTGGTTCTGGGTGCTGGTGGTGCCGATGGTGGGCGGGCTGGTGGTGGGGATCATCCTGCACCGCTTCACGCCCGATGCGCGCGCCCGCTCGGTGGCCGACGTGATCGAGGGCGCGGCGCTCAACGAGGGCCGCGTGGAAAAGCGCGAAGGCCTGGCCTCGATCGCGGCTTCGCTGATAACGCTGGGCACTGGCGGCTCGTCGGGGCGAGAAGGGCCTGTGGTGCATATGGCGGGGGTCATCGCCACATGGGTCAGCGACAAGATCAAGGCCGATGGTATCACCGGGCGCGACCTGCTGGGCTGCGCCGTTGCGGCGGCTGTTTCGGCCTCGTTCAACGCGCCCATCGCCGGTGCGCTCTTTGCGCTCGAGGTGGTGCTGCGCCATTTCGCGCTGCACGCCTTCGCCCCGATCGTGATCGCCTCGGTCGCCGGCACGGTGATCAACCGGCTCGAATTCGGCGGGCTCACCGAGTTCGTGCTGCCGATGTCGACCGCGCTCGAATTCTATGTCGAGCTGCCCGCCTTCCTGCTGCTCGGCCTGCTCTGCGGCCTTGTGGCGATGGCGCTCATGCATGCGGTCTTTTTCGCGGAAGACATGGCAGGCTATGTGCAGGCCCGCACCCGCCTGCCACGCTGGCTGAGGCCTGCCGTTGCGGGCGCTATGCTGGGCGTGCTCGCGATCTGGTTTCCGCATATCATAGGTGTGGGCTACGAAACCACATCGGCCGCGCTCACCGGCAAACTGCTGCTCTGGGAGGCGGTCGTGTTTGCGGTGCTGAAGGTGATTGCCGTGGCGATCACGCTGGGCGGGCGGATGGGCGGCGGGGTCTTCTCGCCCTCGCTGATGGTGGGAGCGCTCACCGGGCTGGCTTTCGGGCTGGTGGCCACCGGGGTTTTTCCCGATGTCTCGGGCTCGATCACGCTCTACGCGCTCGCGGGCATGGGCGCGGTGGCTGCGGCGGTGCTTGGCGCGCCGATCTCGACCACGCTCATCGTCTTCGAACTCACCGGCGACTGGCAGACGGGGCTCGCGGTGATGGTCGCCGTGTCGATGTCGACCGCGCTCGGCTCGAACCTCGTGCGGCGCTCCTTCTTCCTCACCCAGCTTGAACGGCGCGGGGTGCGGCTGGCGGCCGGGCCGCAGGCCTATCTGCTGTCGATGTTCCGGGTGACGAAGGTGATGCGGCCCATGGCCGACGAGCGCGCGCCCGACGAGGAGCGCTGCTGGCAAATGATCGGCGAGGGCATCTACATAGATGGCAGCGCAACGCTCGAAGTTGCCATGGCGAGTTTCGAGCGGACGGGGGCCGCCTTCCTGCCGGTGGTGACGCTGCGCGGCGAGGGCCAACCGCCGGAACTTCTGGGCGCGCTCTTCCATGTCGATGCGCTCAAGACCTACAACCGCGCGCTGGCGGCAGTCTCGAAGGAAGAGCACAGTTAAGAAAAAACCCGCCTCGGGCCGGGCCCGGGGCGGGGGTGGTGCTTGACCTTGGGGCTATCGGGTCAGATCCGCTCTACCGCCACGTCGTCGGTCGCATAGAAGGCAAGGTGCCCCTTGATGCGCTCCAAACCCTCCTTGGGGGTCTCGTAGCTCCAGGCGGCGTTCTTCAGCGTGGTGCTCTTGGTCACGATGTCGAAATAGCTCGCATCGCCCTTGTGCGGGCAATGGGTGCGATGATCGCTCTCGTCGAGAAAGGCCATCGCGATGTCTTCGCGGGGAAAGTAGATCACGTAAGGATAGTCGCCCTCGGTCAGCTCGAGCGCGTTGCGGCTCTCGCCGAGAATCGCACCACCCGCGCGCACCGTCCATGTGCCTTCTGCCTTGCGCACTCTGATATCCGTCATCTCACTGTCCCTCCTGTCTTTTCATCTGTCGTGCTCTGAAGCCTTACACCCGAATGCCCGTCTCGTGTGACACCAATGTGTCACAGGGGGGCGGTGGCCTGCTCCAGCCATGCCCGCGCCGCGCCCTCAAGAAGCGGGCCGATCCGCGCGCGGCATTCGGCATGATAGGTATCGAGCCAGTCGCGCTCCGGCGCGCTAAGCATCTCCGTCACCACCAGCCGCCGGTCGATCGGCACATAGTTCAACGTCTCGAAACGGAGCTTGCCGCGCTGGTCGCCGCCCGGCAAGGGCTCGGCCTCGACCACCACCACAAGGTTCTCTATGCGGATGCCGAAATGCCCCTCGCGGTAGTAACCCGGCTCGTTCGAGAGGATCATCCCCGGCTCGAGCGGCACTTCGGAGACGCGCGACAGCCGTTGCGGCCCTTCATGAACGCAAAGATGCACCCCCACGCCGTGCCCGGTGCCATGGGCGTAATCCTGATCGGCGAGCCAGAGCGGGTAGCGCGCGAGCACGTCGAGATCGCGCCCCGCAAGCCCTCGCGGCCAGCGCACCCGGCTCATGGCGATCATGCCCTGCAGCACGCGGGTGAAGGCCTCGCGCTCTTCTAGGCCCACCGTGCCCACCGGGAGCGTGCGGGTGATGTCGGTGGTGCCGTCGAGATACTGCCCGCCACCATCGAGCACGAGGAGCTCGCCGGGCTGCATCTGCCGGTTCGAGCTTTCGGTCACCCGGTAATGGGCGAGCGCGCCGTGGGGGCCTGAGCCCGCGATCGTGTCAAAGCTGATGTCGATGAGCGCATTGGTGGCACGGCGGCACTCCTCGAGCTTGCGCACCACGTCGATCTCGGTGAGGCTGCCCGGCTCCTGCGCATCGTACCAGCTCAGGAAATGGCACATCGCCATGCCGTCGCGCCGGTGCGCCTCGGTTGTGGCGGCGATCTCGGCGGCGGTCTTGCGGGCCTTGGGCAGGATGCAGGGGTCTTGGCCCCAGCGATGCACCACGCCTGCGTCGTCCAGTTCCTGCACCACCCAGAGCGGCACGCTTGCGCGGTCGAGTCGCACCGGGCCGGTGAGACTGCGCAGCCCCGGTCCGAAGGCGGCGGGCGGGCGCAGCGTGATGTCGGGGCTGAGATGCGCACGCACCGCATCGTCGAGCTTTTCGGGGTCAATGAAAAGCGTCAGGTGACCGGTGTCGTGCAGGATGGCGAAGGCCTGAGGAACGGGATTGCGCGGAATATCGGAGCCGCGGATATTGAGCAGCCATGCGATGGAATCCGGCAACGTGATAACGGCCGCCTCGTGGCCCGCCTCCTTCAACGTGCGTGCCAGGGCCGCGCGCTTCTCCGAATGGGTCTTGCCGGCCAGATCGTCGGGGTAGACGCGCACCGCGCCCACGGGCGGGGCCGGGCGATCGGCCCAGATCGCATCGACGAGGTTGCGGGTGGGCGTGAGCGTGATCGCACTGCCCTTGAGTCCGGCCTCGACCGCCTCGATCTGCTCGGGCGTGTAGAGCCACGCGTCGTAGCCGATCACGCCGCCATTCGGCAGGCTCTCCTTCAGCCAAGCGGCGGGGCTGGTCTCCGGCCAGTCGACAGGGGTGAAATGGGCGGTATCCACCTGCACCCGCACCTGCGCGCGGTATCGGCCATCGACGAAGACGCCCGCCGCCTCGCGAAGCGCGATGCAGAAGCCTGCCGAACCCGTGAAGCCGGTGAGCCATGCGAGCCGGTCGTCACAGGCGGCCACGTATTCACCCTGATGCGCGTCGGCGCGGGGCACCATGAAGCCGTCGAGCCCCTCGGTGGCCATGGCCTCGCGCAGCGCACCAAGGCGCGACGGGCCCTGCTCGGGCCGGGCGGTGGCGTGAAACGTCTGGAACATGTCGTGCGGCTCCCTCCTTTGGCGCAGCCACCTATTGCTAGGGGGTGGACGGGGGCGAGTAAAGGGGCAGCGATGGAGCAGGTGGAGACGTCAGCGACGCGAGTATTTGAACGAAAGATGAAACCCGGGTGCGATGCCGCTTTCACCTTTCCGTCAAATACTCAATCCGAAGTGGGCCTCCGGGCGCTCAACTCGCCTTTTTCATGCCCATAACCCGCGCCCTCGCCCTCGGATCCGAATCGAAGAGCGCGGCGAGCTGCTCTGTCATCGCGCCGGCGAGTTGATCGGCATCGGTGATGGTGACCGCGCGCTGGTAATACCGCGTCACGTCATGGCCGATGCCGATGGCCAGAAGCTCCACCTGCTTGCGGCGCTCCACCATCGCGATAACATCGCGCAGGTGCTTCTCCAGATAGTTGGCGGGGTTCACCGAAAGCGTGCTGTCATCCACCGGCGCGCCATCGGAGATCACCATCAGGATCTTGCGTTGCTCGCGGCGGTTGACGATGCGGCGATGCGCCCATTCCAGCGCCTCGCCGTCGATGTTCTCCTTGAGGAGCCCTTCCTTCATCATCAGGCCGAGGTTGTTGCGGGTGCGCCGCATCGGCGCGTCGGCCGATTTGTAGATGATGTGGCGCAGGTCGTTGAGCCGGCCCGGCAGTTGCGGACGGCCCTCGTTGAGCCATGTCTCGCGACTCTGCCCGCCCTTCCATGCGCGGGTGGTGAAACCGAGAATCTCCACCTTTACCTGGCAGCGCTCGAGCGTCTTCGAAAGAACGTCGGCACAGATCGCGGCGATGGAGATCGGTCGGCCGCGCATCGAGCCGGAATTGTCGAGCAGCAGCGTCACCACCGTGTCGCGGAACTCCATGTCCTTCTCGACCTTGAAGGAGAGCGGCGTTGTGGGGTTGGCCACCACGCGCGCAAGCCGCCCCGCATCGAGAATGCCTTCTTCGCGGTCGAACTCCCACGAGCGGTTCTGCTGGGCCTGCAGGCGGCGCTGCAGCTTGTTGGCGAGCCGCGAGACCGCGCCCTTGAGCGGCTCGAGCTGCTGGTCGAGATAGGCGCGGAGCCGTTCGAGTTCGACCGGTTCGGCCAGATCCTCGGCGGCGATCTCCTCGTCGAACTGCTGGCTGAAGACCTTGTAATCCGGGTCAGCCTCGGAGATGGGCTGCGGGGCAGGGGGCTCGAGCGGGGCTTCGCCCTCGGGCATCTCGGTCTCGTCGCCCATCTCCTCGTCGGCCATGTCGTCCATGGAAACCTGCGCCTGAGCGTCGTCCTGCTGCTGCTCCTGGCTCTGCTCGGGGTCGGCGTCGGCCTGCTCCTCGTCGCTCTCGTCCTGCCCGGTGCTGTCGGGCTGCTCTTCTTCCTGCGCTTCCTGGTCGCTGTCGTCCTGATCCTCGTCGTCGATGGCGTCGGGGTCGTCGCCAAGTTGATCGCCATAGCCGAGGTCGGT
>JAVKDQ010000019.1:0-12041 GCA_040222155.1 Roseovarius sp. | reverse complement strand
TTCGCGCGGCTGGTGCGGGGGGCGGCGATGAGCCTCTGGTCGCTCGATTACGTGCTGGCGGCGCGGGTGGCGGGGAAGGGGGCGGTGCGCATCTCGTGGGAGCATATCCTGCCCAATGTCACCAACCTGCTGATCGTGCAGGGCACCATCCAGTTCTCGCTGGGTATCCTCGCGGAGGCGGGGCTCTCCTACGTGGGGCTCGGCGCGCAGCCGCCGGTGCCGAGCTGGGGGCGGATGCTCGCGGACAGCCAGACGATGATCTCCATCGCGCCGCATATGGCGATCTTTCCGGGCATGGCGATCCTGCTCACGGTGCTGGGCCTCAACCTGATGGGTGACGGGCTGCGCGACCTGCTCGACCCCAAGCTGAGGAGGGAGCGGGTGTGAGCCTTCTGGAGATCGAGAACCTCTCGGTGCGGATCGGGACGATGCCGGTGTTGAAGCGCGTGTCGATGAGGGTGGCGCAGGGCGAAACGCTGGGCGTGATCGGCGAATCGGGCTCGGGCAAGTCGATGACGGCGCTCTCGGTCATGCAGCTTCTGCCGCGCGGGGCGGTCTGCGAGGGGCGCGTTGCGCTCGACGGGCAGGAGATGCTCGAATTGCCGGAAGAGCGGCTCTGCAAGCTGCGGGGCAGCGCGGTGGGCATGGTCTTTCAGGAGCCGATGACGGCGCTCAACCCGCTGCAGACGATCGGCGCGCAGGTGGCGGAGACGATCCTCATTCACCAGCGGGTGAGCCGGGCCGAGGCGATGGCGCGCGCGGGAGAGGCGCTCGAGCGGGTGGAGATGCCGCAAAGCCGGTTTCCGCTCAGCCGCTACCCGCACGAGCTTTCCGGCGGGCAGCGCCAGCGGGTGGGCATCGCCATGGCGATCGCGCTCCGGCCAAGGCTGCTGATCGCCGACGAGCCCACCACCGCGCTCGACGTGACCACGCAGGCGGAGGTGCTGCGGCTCATCAAGCGGCTGGTGGCGGAGGATGGCATGGGGCTCATGCTGATCTCGCACGATCTGGGCGTGGTGGCCGACATGGCCGACAGGCTCGCCATCATGCGCCATGGCGAGGTGGTGGAGGAGGGGCGGTTCGGCGGCCTTTCGCACCCCTATTCGCGGGCGCTTCTGGAGGCCTCCGACCACAGGCCGGAGCGCCGGCGCAAGGATGGCGACGTGCCGCTCCTGAAGGTGGAGAACGTGGTGCGCGATTACGCGACGCCGCGCCGGGGGCTCTTCGGGCGGCCCGGGCGGTTTCGCGCGGTGGACGGGGTGAGCTTCGAGATCCGGAGCGGCGAGAATCTCGGGCTGGTGGGCGAATCGGGCTGCGGGAAATCCACGCTTACCCGCGCCATCCTCGGGCTCGAGCCGGTGCAGGGGGGCGAGATCCTGCTCGACGGTCAGCCGGTTTTCGATGGCCGCCACGCCAACCGCGCGGTGCGGCGGCGGATGCAGGTTGTCTTTCAGGATCCCTATGGCTCGTTCAACCCGCGCCACAGGGTCGGGCGGCTGGTGGCGGAGCCCTTTCACCTGCTCGAGGATGCGCCGCGCGGGGAGGCGCGGGAGCGCGCCATTGCCGAGGCGCTGGAGAGCGTGGGGCTGAAGGCGGAGGACCGGGAGAAATACATCCACGAATTCTCGGGCGGGCAGCGCCAGCGCATCGCCATCGCGCGGGCGCTCATCATCCGGCCCGAGCTCATCATCCTCGACGAGGCGGTGAGCGCGCTCGATGTCTCGATCCGCGCGCAGATCCTCGATTTGCTGGCAGACCTTTCGGGGCGCTTCGGGCTCACCTATCTCTTCATCAGCCACGACCTTTCGGTGGTGCGCAACGTGACCGACAGGGTGCTGGTGATGCAGGCCGGGAAGATCGTGGAGCAGGGGCCGACGGAGGAGGTTTTCGCCCGTCCCCGCCACGCCTATACGCGGCAACTCATCGCCTCGGTGCCGCGCCTGCCCGAACCCGCATAGCCAACCGCGCCGCGCGCCCCTAGGATGCGGATGACAGACAAGGATGATCGCTCTTGATACTGCGCCTCGCGGCCCTTCTTCTCCTGCTCGTCGCCCCTCTTGGCCTTTCCGCGCAAGAGAACCTCACGCGCGTGGGCAAGCCGGAGATCATGCGCTTTCTGGCGCAATTGCCGGACTATGCCCCGATCGAGCAGGACTTGCGCCGCATAGGGTTTCGCGATGAAAACCTCGCGCTGGCGGTGGCCCATGCCGAGAGCTTCTATACCGATCCGGTGATCGCGGGGCATATCGCCGACAGGCTCATCGGCTTCTATGCCGGCGAGCCGCAGCCCGAGATGGCGAAGGGGCTGATCTGGCCGCTGATCGAGCGGGGGCTGGGGCATCTGCCCACCAACGATCTGCTGGTGTATTACAATGTCGAGCGCGCGATGATCGGGGCGATGCCCGTGCATCTCTGCGGGCGGGCGGTGCGCAACCGGCTCTCGCCCGAGCGGTTCTCCGACGAGATCACCAAGGTGGCCGCGCGGCTCCACACGCCAGCGCTGCGCGAGTATTACCGGGTCGAGGTGAAGGCCGCGCGGCTCGGCGCGAGACGGCCGCAAGTGCAGTTGTCGCGGCAGCAGAGGGCGCGGGTGGAAACGCGTGTCAGGGCCGGGCTGGCCGAGTTGGTGGACGCCCATGAGCAGAGCGGGGCCCTGCGGGCCGCGATGCGCGATATCGACAGCGCGCCGGATGCGCGGGCTTGCGAGGTGGGCCTGCTCTTCTACGAGGCGGTGATGCGGCTCAAGGGGGCCGAGAGGCGCGCGGCGCTCGTCTACATGGGCCTGCCGTGACACCCCAGACGATCTCGAACCGGGATGCGCGGCGGCTCTGGCTCTGGACGAACGGGCTGGCCCCCACGCCCACCGGCCCGCTCGACGTGATGGAGATGATCCGCGCGCTTGGCTTCGTGCAGATCGACACGATCCGCAATGTCACCCGCGCGCATCATCACATCCTCTGGAGCCGCAACCAGAACTACCGCGAAAGGATGCTCTGGCCGCTATTGAGCCAGCGGAAGCTCTTCGAGCATTTCACCCATGATGCCTCGCTCATCCATGCCGATGTGCTGCCGATGTGGTGCCGGCAGTTTAGGCGGCTGGGCGACAAGGCCGCGGCGCATGACTGGTACCAGTCGGGGCTCGGGCGGATGGAGGTGGAAAACATCCGCCGGCGCATCGCGCAAGAGGGGGCGCTCTCTACCCATGCCTTTGAAACAAAGGCCGAAAGCCGCGAGATGTGGGCGCGCCCGCCGCACAAGAAGGCGCTCGACCAGATGTGGTATGCGGGCGAGCTCGGCACCTGCCACAGGCGGAATTTCGTGAAGTTCTACGACTTGGGCGAGCGCATCTTCGGGGGCGACCCGCGCGAGGGCGACTGCGGCGAGGCGGCGGTGAACTGGCTCTGCGACGCGGCGCTGGAGCGGCTGAGCTTCGGCACCACCGGTGAGGTGCAGCGTTTCTGGGATGCGATGGATGCGGGCGAGGCGAAGGGCTGGGCCAGCCGCCGCGCGCCGGTGCCGGTGCGCATCGAAGGCGCCGATGGCACATGGCGCGAGGGCTGGGGCGCGCCCGATATCGAGACCCGGCTCGCCTCGGCGCCCGCGCCCACCACGCGGCTGCGCATCCTCAACCCGTTCGACCCCGCGATCCGCGACAGGGCGCGGCTCGAGCGGCTCTTCGGCTTCGCGTATCGCAACGAGATGTTCGTGCCGCAGGCGCAGAGACGCTGGGGGTATTACGTCTACCCGCTGCTGGAGGGCGACCGCTTCGTGGGGCGCTGCGAAGTGAAGGCGGATCGTGGCGAGGGCTGGCTGCGCGTCACCGGCTTCTGGCCCGAGCCGGGCGTGGCATGGCGCGCGAGCCGTCTCGAGAAGCTCGATGCCGAGCTCGCCCGCTTCGCCCGCCTCGCGGGGCTCACGGAGATAAGCTGGAGCGTGCCGCGCCCGGCCTGAGCTTGCGCCAAGGCCCTTTTCATCCGAGGCCGGAGGCATTATCGGGTGAGGCTCTAAACCAGAGGCGAGAGACCGCATGGCCAGCAAGACAGCACTCATCACCGGCGTCACGGGGCAGGACGGGGCATACCTGTCGGAATTCCTGCTGGAGAAGGGCTACGAGGTGCATGGCATCAAGCGGCGCACCTCGCTCTTCAACACCGCGCGGATCGACCACCTGATCGAGGGCGCGCCGGGGCAGGAAGGCCGGTTCGTGCTGCATCACGGCGACATGACCGACAGCTCCTCGCTCACCAACATCCTGCAGAAGACCCGGCCCGACGAGGTGTATAACCTCGCGGCGCAAAGCCATGTGGCGGTGAGCTTCGAGGAGCCGGAATACACCGCCAATTCCGACGCGCTGGGCGCGCTGCGCATTCTGGAAGCCATTCGGTTCCTCGGCCTCGGCGAGAAGACGCGCTTCTACCAGGCCTCCACCTCCGAGCTTTATGGCCTCGTGCAGGAGACACCCCAGCGCGAGACCACGCCCTTCTACCCGCGCTCGCCCTATGCGGTGGCCAAGCTCTATGCCTACTGGATCACGGTGAACTACCGCGAGGCCTACGGGCTTTACGCCTGCAACGGCATCCTCTTCAACCACGAGAGCCCGCTGAGGGGCGAAACCTTCGTGACCCGCAAGATCACCCGCGCGCTTGCCCGCATCAAGCTGGGGCTGCAGGAGGATCTGCGGCTCGGCAACATGAGCGCGCTGCGCGACTGGGGCCATGCGCGCGACTACGTGAAGATGATGTGGCTGATGCTGCAGCAGGACGCGCCCGAGGATTTCGTGATCGCCACCGGCCAGCAATATTCGGTGCGCGAATTCGTGGCCCGCGCGGCCGAGGCGCTGGAGATGAAAGTGAGTTTCGAGGGCGAGGGCGTGAACGAGGTGGGCCGCGACGAGACGGGGCGCATCATCGTGCGCGTCGATCCGCAATATTTCCGCCCCGCCGAGGTGGAGACGCTGCTGGGCGATGCTTCGAAGGCGCATCAGAAGCTCGGCTGGCAGCCGGAGACGCCCTTCGAGGAATTGGTGCGCGAGATGGTCGAGAGCGACCTGGAGGAGGCGCGGCGCCATGGCTGAAGAGGCGGAGCGCATCTACCCGCTCGAGGGCAAGCGCATCTTCGTCGCGGGCCATCGCGGCATGGTGGGCTCCGCCATCGCGCGCAGGCTGGGCCGGATGGACTGCGAGGTGCTCACCGCAGCCCGTGCCGAGGCCGACCTCACGCGGCAGGCCGAGGTGGAGGCGTGGTTTCAGCGCGAGAGGCCCGACGCGGTCTTCGTAGCCGCGGCCAAGGTGGGCGGCATTCTCGCCAACAGCACCTACCCGGCGGCGTTTCTCTACGAGAACCTGATGATCGAGGCCAATGTCATCCATGCCGCGCATCGGGCGGGCGTGGAGAAGCTCATGTTCCTCGGCTCCTCCTGCATCTACCCCAAGCTGGCCGAGCAGCCGATGCGCGAGGATGCGCTGCTCACCGGCCCGCTCGAGCCCACCAACGAGTGGTATGCCATCGCCAAGATCGCCGGCATCAAGCTCTGCCAGGCCTACCGGAAGCAGCATGGCGCCGATTTCATCTCGGCCATGCCCACCAACCTCTACGGCACCGGCGACAATTACGACCTCGAGACGAGCCACGTGCTGCCCGCGCTCATCCGCAAGGTGGTGGAGGCGCGCGACGAGGGGCTGCCCGAGATCGTGATGTGGGGCACCGGCAGCCCGCTGCGCGAGTTCCTCCATGCCGATGACCTCGCCGATGCGCTGGTGTTCCTGATGGAGCGCTATTCGGGGCACGAGCATGTGAACGTGGGCTCGGAGGAAGAGATTTCCATCCGCGACCTCGCGGCGAAGATCGTGGCGGCGGCGGGCTACGAGGGCCGCATTGTCAACGACACCAGCAAGCCCGATGGCACGCCGCGCAAGCTTATGTCGAGCGCGCGGCTGCTGGGTATGGGCTGGCGCCCCCGCATCGGCCTCGACGAGGGCATCGCCCGCTGCATCGCTGAATTCGAAGCCCTGCGCGAAACCGCCTGAAGGAGAGAGACCATGGGCCAATATGACAAGATCCACCTCGGCTGCGGCGTGAAGCACCTCGAGGGCTGGTTCCATGTGGATGCGCTCGACTACCCGCATGTCGACCATATCGGGCGGGTGGAAGACCTTTCCTTCATCCCCGACAATTCCGCGCAGCTCATCTATGCCTGCCACGTGCTCGAGCATTTCGGGCGGCACACCTACAAGGATGCGCTGGCCGAATGGCACCGGGTGCTGGCACCGGGCGGCATCCTCCGCCTCGCGGTGCCGGATTTCAACGCCGCCGCCACGCTCTACCTCTCTGGCACGCTGCCGCGCGGCATCGAGGATGTGCGCGGCCTCGTCACCGGCGGCCAGCGCGACGAATACGATTTCCACGGCATGATCTATGACGAGGCGTCGCTTGGCGAGGCGCTGAGGGAGGTGGGCTTCTCCGAGACCCGCCTCTGGGACTGGCGCACCACCGAGCACGCCCATATGGACGACTACTCCCAGGCCTATATCCCGCATATGGACAAGGAAAACGGCAAACTTGTGTCGCTCAATATCGAGGGCGTGAAGTAGGGCTGCCGTCGGTCTTCGAGTATTTGGACCAAGAAGAAGCAGCCTGTCCGGCACCGGTTTCTTCTTGGGGAAAATACTCCGGGGGAGACGCCCGCAGGGCGGCGGGGGCAGCGCCCCCTCGTGGCTCGATCAGGCGACCCCGGCCCGCAGCGCGTCGTGGATATGCACGAGCCCCACGAGGCGCTCGTTCTCGACCACGAGGAGCACGGTGCGCTTCTTGGCGTTCATCACGCCGAGCGCCTCCACCAGCATCGCGTCGGGCGTGGTCACCAGCGGGCCGCGCGTGGCCACCTCGCCGGCGCTGCGCTCCATCAGCCCGTCCATGTTGCGCCTGAGGTCGCCGTCGGTGATGATGCCGAGAAGCTTCTCGCCCGCGCAGACGGCGGCCACGCCGAAGCCCTTGCGGCTCATCTCAAGGAGCGTCTCGCCCATGGGCGTGTCTTCCGTCACGATGGGCAGTTCCGCGCCCTTGTGCATCACGCTGGAGACGCGCAGGAGCTGCGCGCCGAGCGTACCGCCCGGGTGGAAGGCCAGAAAGCTTTCCTTGTCGAAGCCGCGCAGCCGCATCAGCGCCACCGCCAGCGCATCGCCGAGCGCGATGGTGCAGGTGGTGGAGGTGGTGGGCGCCATGCCGATGCCGCAGGCCTCGGGCGCGTCGGGCAGGAGCAGGAGGTGATCCGCCTGCCCGCCAAGCGCGCTCGCCGCCTTCTTGGTGATCGCCACGAGCGGGATCGCGAAGCGCCGCGTGTGGCCGATGATGTCGGCCAGTTCCTTCGTCTCGCCCGAGTTGGATATGAGGATCACCGCGTCCTTGCCGGTGATCATGCCCAGATCGCCGTGGCTCGCCTCTCCGGGGTGAACATATTGCGCGGGCGTGCCCGTGCTGGCCATGGTCGCCGCGATCTTGGCGGCCACGTGGCCCGATTTGCCCATGCCGGAGACGATCACCCGCCCCTCGATACCCAGCAGCCGCTCCACCACCGCGTCGAATTCCTCGGAGAGCCCCGCGCGCAGCAGCGCCAGCGCCTCGCCTTCGATCGCGAGCACGTCGCGGGCGATCTGGGTGGGGCTTTGGGGCTCGGACATGGGCCGCCTCCTTGGAGCGTTCCGCCGCACATAGCGCGCGGCGGGCAAAAGGGAAAGCCCCGGCGCATTTCCCGCTGGCGCCCGCCCGGGCCCGGGATTACCGTCGCGCCATGACAGACGAGGCCGACATTCTCGACAGCCGCTACGCGTGGATCAGGCTCGCCATTTCGCTGGCGATCGCCACGGTGGGCAATGTGGGCATGTGGGCGATCATCATCGTGATGCCGGCGATGCAGGCCGAGTTCGGCGTGGAACGCGCGGATGCCTCGCTGCCCTACACCTTCACCATGATCGGCTTCGCGCTCGGCAATTTCCTCGTGGGACGGATCGTCGACAGGTTCGGGATCACCACGGCGCTGATCATGGCGGCGGCGACGATCTCGGGCGGAATGGCGGCCTCGGCCATGAGCCCCTCGGTGGCGATTCTCGCCGTGGCGCAGATTGTCGTGGGCTTCGGCACGGCGGCCAGCTTCGGGCCGCTCATCGCCGATGTTTCGCTCTGGTTCCTCAGGCGCCGGGGTATCGCGGTGGCCATTGCCGCCAGCGGAAACTACCTCTCAGGCGCGATCTGGCCGGTCATCCTCGCGGGGGTTCTGGCCGAGCAGGGCTGGCGGGCGGTCTACATGGTGCTGGCGGTGGTGACGGTGGCCATTGTCGTGCCGCTCGCGCTTTTCCTGCGCGCGCGTGTTCCGCTCGCCGCGCGGATGCGGGCCGACGAGGCCTCCTCTCTGCGCGCCAGCGCGGCGGGGCTCAGCCCGCGGGCGCTGGCCATCCTGCTCGGTATCGCGGGCGTGGGCTGCTGCGTGGCGATGTCGATGCCGCAGGTGCATATCGTGGCCTTCTGCGTCGATCTGGGCTACGGGCCGGCGGTGGGCGGGCAGATGCTCTCGCTCATGCTGCTGGGCGGGGTCGTCTCGCGGCTCGTCTCGGGGCTGGTGGCCGACAAGCTCGGCGGGGTGAAGACCCTGCTGATCGGCTCGGCGCTGCAATGCCTCGCGCTCTTTCTTTACCTGCCCGCGGGCGGGATGGTGTCGCTCTTCATCGTCAGCGCGGTGTTCGGGCTGGCGCAGGGGGGGATCGTGCCGAGCTACGCGCTGGTGGTGCGCGAATACATGCCCTCGGCGGAGGCCGGGCGGCGCGTGGGCTTCGTGATGATGGCCACGATCTTCGGCATGGCGCTTGGCGGGTGGATGTCGGGCTGGGTCTATGACATCTCGGGGAGCTACTACCTCGCGTTCGTCAACGGCATCGCGTGGAACTTTCTCAATATCGGGATCATGCTGCTCATTCTCTTCCGGACAAGGCCGCGGAAGGCGGCGCCTGTGGCGGCGTAGGGAGGGGCCTGCGGGAGGGCCAGCCGCGGGGGGCTTGAATCGGAGTGCGTCGGATCATGATGCGAACGGGCTTGAGCGGATGCTGATCCTGAAGTGCTGAGCCGCGCAATTGATTGGCCGCGGCGCGGCGATCCGACGGGTGTTCAGCAGCGCTTTATGGCTGCCAAGACCGCAATAGATAAGAGCGATGCGCTGGCGTCTCCCAATCGCCGGGCCGGGGGGCGGCCCAGCGATCGCGCGGCGGGCTTCGCCCTTGATTCCGCGCGGTGGCGCTCAAATTCGACGTCCGCTCAAAGCCGTCCAACCCAATCGCAGGCCTGCCTGGCGCGGTGCTTCGCCGGCTACTCCTCGTGCACCACCCGGATATGCCGCTCGCCCCGCGCCTCGGCGAGCGCGATCTGTTTCTGCCGCTCGCGGAAGCGCGCCTTGTCTTCCTCCGAGGTCTCGGAAAAGCAGTGGTGGCAGGAGACGCCCTGCTCGTATTCGGGCCGCGCGGTATCCTCCGGCAGGATCGGGCGGCGGCAGGCATGGCAGAGCAGGTGCGGGCCTTCCTTCAGACCGTGACCCACCGAGACGCGCCCGTCGAAGACGAAGCACTCGCCCTGCCACTTGCTCTCGGCCTCCGGCACCTCCTCGAGATATTTCAGGATGCCGCCCTTGAGGTGGTAGACCTCCTCCACCCCTTGCCCGAGCAGGTAATTCGTCGATTTCTCGCAGCGGATGCCGCCGGTGCAGAACATGGCGATGCGCTTGTTGTGGAAGCGATGCCTGTTCGCCTCCCACCATGCGGGGAAATCGCGGAAGGAGGCCGTGGCGGGATCCACGGCGCCCTCGAAGCTGCCGATCGCCACCTCGTAATCGTTGCGGGTGTCGATCACGGCCACGTCCGGCGCCGAGATGAGATCGTTCCAGTCCTCGGGCGCCACATAATGGCCCACCCGCGCCTGCGGGTCCACATCCGGCTGGCCCATCGTCACGATCTCCTTCTTCAGCCGGACCTTGAGGCGGCGGAAGGGCTGCTCGGCGCTCTGGCTTTCCTTCCACTCGAGCGTCTCGCAGCCGGGGAGCGCGCGGATATGGGCGATCACCCGGTCGATGCCGGCGCGCGGGCCGGCGATGGTGCCGTTGATCCCCTCGCGCGCCAGAAGGAGCGAGCCGGAGATCTTCTCGGCTTCGCAGAGCGCCAGAAGCGGCGCGCGGATCGCGGCCGGGTCTTCGAAACTCGTGAAATGGTAGAGCGCGGCGATGGTATACATGCGCCGCCATCTACGCCCTGACGCGCGCCCGGGCAAGGGGCGGCATTGACGCGGAGAGGGTGCCGCCTTACCCCTTTTCCAGACCAAGGAGGCCCGCCCATGACCCATGCCCTCATCGTGATCGACATGCAGAACGATTTCTGCCCCGGGGGCGCGCTGGCCGTGGCCGGGGGCGATGCCATCGTGCCGGGGATCAATGCGCTCATGGCCGAGGAGCGGGGCGCGGTGGTGCTGACGCAGGACTGGCACCCTGCGGGCCATTCCTCCTTCGCCTCCTCGCATGCGGGCAAATCGCCCTTCGAGACCACCGAGATGCCCTATGGCACGCAGGTGCTCTGGCCCGATCATTGCGTGCAGGGCAGCGAAGGCGCGGCGTTTCATGCAGGCCTCGACACGACCCGCGCCGAGATGATTGTGCGCAAGGGCTACAACCCTGCGATCGACAGCTATTCCGCCTTCTTCGAGAACGACCACGAAACGCCCACGGGCCTGCATGGCTACCTGCAGACGCGCGGCATCTCCACGCTCACCATGGTGGGCCTCGCCACCGATTTCTGCGTGAACTTCTCCGCCGTGGATGCCGCGAAGCTGGGCTACGAGGTGACGGTGCGCACCGATCTCTGCCGCGCGATCGACCTCGACGGCTCGCTTGCCGCGGCGATGGAAGGGATGAAGGCCGCGGGTGTGAAGGCCGCCTGATTGACTGGCTTGAGACGCGAGATAGAGGCCTGCCGGATTTGCGAGGAGCGGTTCGCGCGAACCCACACCGCCCATGCGCCGCGCCCGGTGGTCTGGTTTCGCCCTGGCGCGCGGATGCTCGTTGCCGGGCAGGCGCCGGGGATGCGGGTTCACCAGTCCGGGACGCCCTTCGACGACCCCTCGGGCGACCGGCTGCGCGACTGGC
This sequence comes from Roseovarius sp., assembly GCA_040222155.1. Classification (GTDB taxonomy): domain Bacteria; phylum Pseudomonadota; class Alphaproteobacteria; order Rhodobacterales; family Rhodobacteraceae; genus Roseovarius. The sequence goes on along the minus strand of JAVKDQ010000019.1, from coordinate 871 downwards.
TGGGGCTCGACCGTGATGCGTTCTACGACCAGTCCCGCGTGGCCGTGGTGCCGATGGCCTTCTGCTTTCCCGGCTACGATGCCAAGGGCGCCGACCTGCCGCCGCCGAAGGTTTGCGGGCAGACATGGCATGACAGGGTGATGGAGGCGCTCTCCTCGGTGCGGCTGAGGGTGATCGTGGGCGGCTATGCGCAGAAGTATCACCTTGGGGTGAAGACCGGCGTGACCGAGACGGTGCGCAACTGGCGGGATCATGCGCCCGGCACCTTCGTGCTGCCGCACCCCTCGTGGCGCAACACCGCGTGGCTGAAGAAGAACCCGTGGTTCGAGGCGGAGCTTCTGCCGGTGCTGCGGGACCGTGTGAAAGAGGTGATGGATGGCTGAGGCAGAGACAAGGCTCGATGCGGCGCATGGCGCGATGGAGGCCGCGCCGGAAGACGAGCAGGCGCGGCTTGCCTTCTACGAGCGTCTCGCGGCCTCGGAGCTCTTCCTGTTGCTGGAGGCGGAGGCCGGGCCGGAGAGCGTGGAGCCGCATGTCTTCGAGGTGGAGGGCGCGCGCTTCGTGCTGGCCTTCGACCTCGAGGAGCGGCTGGCCCAGTTCGCCGGGCGCGAGGCGCCCTATGCGGCGCTTTCGGGGCGGGCGCTGGCCGGGATGCTGGCCCCCGCGTCGCTGGGGCTGGGCCTCAACCTCGATGTCGCGCCCTCGTCGGTCTTGTTGCCGGCGGAAGCGATCGCGTGGCTTGCCGGCACGCTCGGGCGGGGGCCTGCGGAGGTGGAGACGAAGGTGCAGGCCTTCCATGCGCCGGGAGGGCTGCCCGAGCGGCTGCTCACCGCGCTCGATGCGCGGCTGGCGAGCGCGGCGGGGATGGCGG
>JAVKDQ010000018.1:0-12825 GCA_040222155.1 Roseovarius sp. | reverse complement strand
GGCGGACTGGACGAACCGGCTCGCGCATGCGCTGGTCGACGACCTGAAGGTGAAGCCCGGCAACCGGGTGCTGATCCGCTCCGCCAACAACCCCGCGATGGTGGCGGCATGGCTTGCGGCCACCAAGGCGGGGGCTGTCGTGGTCAACACCATGCCGATGCTGCGGGCGGGGGAGCTTGCGAAAATCGTCGACAAGGCCGAAATCACCCATGCGCTCTGCGACACGCGGCTGATGGACGAGATGGTGGCCTGCGCCAAGGGCTCGAAATACCTCAAGTCGGTCGTGGGGTTCGACGGCACCTCGAACCACGATGCCGAGCTCGACCGGCTGGCGCTGGAAAAGCCCGTGCTCTTCGAGGCGGTTGATACAGCGGCCGACGATGTGGCACTTCTGGGCTTCACCTCGGGCACCACGGGCAGCCCCAAGGCCACGATGCATTATCACCGCGACCTCATGATCATCGCCGATGGCTACGCGAAGGAAGTGCTGGGCGTGGTGCCCGACGATGTCTTCGTGGGCTCGCCGCCCTTGGCCTTCACCTTCGGGCTGGGCGGGCTCGCCGTGTTTCCGCTGCGCTTCGGGGCGACGGCCACGCTTCTGGAAACCGCCTCGCCGCCCAACATGATCGAGATCATCGAGAAATACCGCGCCACGGTGTGCTTCACCGCGCCCACCGCCTACCGGGCGATGCTGCGCGCGATGGAGGAGGGCGCCGACCTTTCGAGCCTGCGCGCCGCCGTCTCGGCGGGCGAGACGCTGCCGGGGCCGGTTTATGACGAGTGGATGAAGAAGACCGGCAAGCCCATGCTGGATGGCATCGGCGCCACCGAGATGCTGCATATCTTCATCTCCAACCGCTTCGACGACCACAAGCCCGCCTGCACCGGGCGCCCCGTGGGCGGCTACGAGGCGCGCATCGTCGACGATGCGGGCACCCCGCTGCCGCCGGGAGAGCCGGGGCGGCTGGCGGTGCGCGGCCCCACCGGCTGCCGCTATCTCGCCGACGACCGGCAGAAGGGCTATGTGCAGAACGGCTGGAACATCACCGGCGACACCTTCGTGATGGACGAGGAGGGCTATTTCCACTTCGCGGCGCGCAATGACGACATGATCGTCTCGGCGGGCTACAACATTGCCGGGCCCGAGGTGGAGGCGGCGCTTCTGGCGCACGAGGCGGTGGTGGAATGCGCGGTGGTGGGCGCACCCGACGCCGAGCGCGGCCAGATCGTGGAGGCGCATGTGGTGCTGGCCGAGGGGTTCGAGCCCGGTGCGCTGATGGTCGAGCGGCTGCAGACCCATGTGAAGACCACCATCGCGCCCTACAAGTATCCCCGTTCGGTGAAGTTCGTCGACGCCCTGCCGAAGACGCAGACCGGCAAGATCCAGCGCTTCCGGCTCCGCGAGGGCGAGAGCTGATGGCCTTCGAACGTGACCAGAAGGTGCTCTTCAAGCATTGCGACCCGGCGGAGCTGGTGTTCTTCCCGCGCTTCTTCGAGATGATGAACGACCTCGTGGAAGAGTTCTTCGACGCGCTGGGCTACCCGTTCGAGGCGTTCCACCGCGAAGGCGCGATCCCCACGGTGCAGATCGAGGCGGGCTTTCCGAACCCCAGCCGCCATGGCGACCGGCTGCGTCTTGCCCTGACCGTCACCCGCATCGGGCGGACCAGCGCGGGCCTGAACATTCTCACCACCTGCGAGGGCGAGCCGCGCATGACCTACAGCGCCACGCTCGTGCTGGTGGGCACCGACGGGCGTCCGCGCCCCTGGCCCGCCGATCTGCGCGCGGCGCTCGCGACATATCAAGAGGAGGGCCAGGACTGTTGGCACATAAGGTAATCTCGCCCGAGGGCTGGGCGCCCGCGAAGGGCTATGCCAACGGCATCCTCGCGGAAAACGGCCAGCTCTACGTGGGCGGGCAGATCGGCTGGACGCGCGAACAGGTCTTCGAGAGCCACGATTTCATCGGCCAGACGGAACAGGCCCTGCGCAACATTCTCGAGGTGGTCGAGACGGCGGGGGGCACGGCGGCGGACATCACCCGCCTCACCTGGTACGTGACCGACAAGCGCGAATACCTTGCCCGCCAGCGCGAAGTGGGCGAGGCTTACCGGCGCGTGCTGGGCCGCCATTTCCCGGCGATGGCGATGGTCGTTGTGGCCGGGCTCGTCGAGGACGAGGCGCTGGTGGAGATCGAGGCGACGGCGGTGATCGGCGGTGCGGAATGAGTATTTTTCCCAAGAAGAAGCCCGGTCGGGCGCTTGCTTCTTCTTGGAGGCAAATACTCATGGTGCAAGCGCCATGCCGGGTGCGGCGATGACAGGGAGGGCGAGACGATGAAGGTGATGATCGCGGGCGGCGGGGTTGGCGGGCTGACGCTGGCGCTGATGCTGCAGGAGCGGGGCATCGAGGCGCGGGTCTTCGAGCAGTCGCGAGAGGTGCGCGAACTGGGCGTGGGCATAAACACGCTGCCGCACGCGATTGCCGAGCTCGAGGCGCTGGGGCTCTTGCCTGCGCTCGATGCGGTGGCGGTGCGCACGCGGCGGCTCATCTACAAGACGGGGCAGGGGCTCGACATCGTGGCGCAGCCGCGGGGGCTCTGGGCCGGGGCGGAGGCGCCGCAATTCTCCATCCATCGCGGGCGGCTGCAGAAGGTGATCCATGACGCGGTGATCGACCGGCTGGGCCCGGAGGCTGTGGTGACGGACCGGCGGCTGGTTTCCTTCGAGGATACGGGGGCGGGGGTGCGCGCCAAGTTCGAGGCGCGCGACGGGACGCGTTACGAGCAAGAGGCGGATATTCTCGTGGGCGCAGATGGCATCCATTCGGCCGTGCGGGCGCATTACTACCCCGATCAGGGCCCGCCCTCGTGGAACGGCGTGCTGATGTGGCGGGGGGCTGCCTGGTGGCCGCAATTCCTCGACGGGCAGTCGATGATCGTGGCGGGGGGCTTCAAGCACAAGCTGGTGCTCTACCCCATCGCGCATGACCCGGACCGCCCCGGCGAGGCGCTCACCAACTGGGTGGTCTGTTCGCAAGAGGGCGATGGCGCCACGCCCATTCCGGGGCGGGACGACTGGTCGCGCCGGGCGCCGGTGGAGGAGGCTTTGGCCAAGGCCGAGGGGCATCTCGAGGTGCCGGAGACGGATATCATGGCGCTCATCCGGGCGACCGAGGAGATCTTCGTCTACCCGATGTGCGACCGTGACGGGCTGCCGCGCTGGAGCCACGGGCGGGTGACGCTCCTGGGGGATGCCGCGCATCCGATGTATCCGGTGGGCTCCAACGGCGCGTCGCAGGCCATTCTCGATGCGCGCGATCTCTCCGACAGGCTGGCGAAGGGGGGCGATCCGGTCGAGATCCTCGCGGCCTATGACGCGGCGCGCCGGCCCGCCACGGCGGCCATCGTGGAGGCCAACCGCAAGGGCGGCCCGGAGGGCGTGATCGACTTCGTGGAAGCGCGCGCGCCGGAAGGCTATGCGGATGTTCATGACGTGGCGAGCGAGGAGGAGCTGCGCGCCATCGTGGGCGACTACGAGGTGTTGCAGGTGGCGGGCCGCGCCACGGGATGAGAAAACGCCCCGGGGATGACCCGGGGCGCTGATCCATTCGCGAAATCCGTGGAAGACCGGCCTCAGCCCGGAGGCGGCAGGAACTCCACCTCGTGCTCGGCGGAGATGCGCACGAGCGTTTCGGGATCGGTCACGCCGTCGAGCTTGCCGAAAAGCTCGAAGAGCTTGCGCGAGGGGGCCACGCCGAAGATGCAGGTGGCGGTTTCGCCCGAGCGGTTGAAGATGCCATGCGCCTCGCCCATCGGCATGCGCACCGTGTCGCCGGGGCCGGCTTTATGCACTTCGCCGCCGAACTCGACCTCGAGATTGCCCTCGAGCATTACGATCCATTCGTCCTGCGTGGGGTGGATATGGGGCGGCACGAAGGTATCGGCGGGCAGTTCCGCATGCCAGATGAAGGCGTTCTCCGAGAGGAGCTTGGGCGTGTAGGTGTGCCCGACAACGTTCCACGCCGTGCCGCCGAACGCATCCTCGGCCTTTGTGATCCCGTGGGTCAGTGACATGGTCTTGATCTCCCTGCTGGTGTTAAGGATCGTCTAGAGATGCAGATGCCGCTCGAGCTCCTGCGCGGCGTTGGCGCCGGCCTCCTCGGCGGAAACGGTGGTGATGATCTCGCCCTTCTCGATCACGTAATGACGGTCGGCGAGGCCCGCGAGCGCGCCCACGTTCTTGTCGATGAGCAGGATCGCCTCGCCCTCGGCCTTGAGCTGCGCCAGCCGCTGCCAGATCTCGGCGCGGATGAGCGGGGCGAGGCCTTCGGTGGCCTCGTCGAGGATGAGGAGCTTGGGGTTGGTCATCAGGGCGCGGGCGATGGCCACCATCTGCTGCTCGCCGCCGGAAAGCTGGGCGCCGAGATTGGTGCGCCGCTCCTTGAGGCGGGGGAAGAAGCCGTAGACGGAGGAGAGATCCCAGCGGTTGCGGCCCTCGGGCTGCTTGGCGGCGGCGAGGAGGTTTTCTTCCACCGTGAGCGTGGGGAAGACCTGCCGGCCTTCGGGCACCAGCCCCACGCCCGCGCGCCCGATCATGTAGGGCGGCTGGCCGGCATATTCGGTGCCTTCCATCCGCACCGAGCCGCTCCACGGCTTGATGAGGCCCATGATGGCGCGCACGGTTGTCGTCTTGCCCATGCCGTTGCGGCCCAGAAGGGTGACGACCTCGCCTTCGCCGATCTCGAGGCTGATGCCGAAGAGCACCTGCGCCGAGCCGTAGCCGGCGGTGATGTCGGTGAGGGAGAGGAGGCTCATGCGGAGATCTCCTCTTCGCCCAGATAGGCGGCGCGCGCGCGGGCGTCGGTGCGGACCTCGTCGGGCGTGCCGGAGGCGACGATGGCGCCGGAGACGAGCACCGAGACGCGGTCGGCCAGCCGGAAGACGGCCTCCATGTCATGTTCGATGAGCAGCATCGGGTATTCGGCCTTCAGCTCCAGCAGGGTTTCGGTGAGGCTTTCGCTCTCGGCGCGGCCCATGCCGGCCATCGGCTCGTCGAGCAGCAGCACGTGGGGGCGGCCGGCGATGGCTATGGCCAGCTCCAGCAGGCGCTTCTCGCCATAGGAGAGGTTGCCCGCCACGACGCCCGCGCGCGCCTCGAGCCCGATCCGCGCGAGGGCGACCATCGCGGCCTCGTTGAGCGCGCGCTCGGTGGCTGCGCGGCGGAAGAAGCGAAAGCTCGTGCCGGAGCGGCGCTGCGCGGCCAGCGCCACGTTTTCCAGCACGGTAAATTCCGGCAGGATGGAGGTGATCTGGAAGGAGCGGCCCAGCCCCGCCACCGCGCGTTCGGCCAGCGTGAGCGCGGTCACGTCGCGGCCCTCGAAACTGATGCGGCCGGCATCGGGGGAGAGCACGCCGGAGACCTGGTGGATGAGGGTGGATTTGCCCGCGCCGTTGGGGCCGATGAGCGCATGGCATTCGCCGCGATGGAGCTGAAGGTTCACATCGTCGGTGACGACGAGCGCGCCGAAGGCCTTGTTGAGCCCCTTGATCTCGAGAACGACCTCGCTCATTGCGGCCCCCGAACGCGGTCGAGCAGGCCCACGAGACCGCCCCGCGCGTAGAGCGCGATGAGGATCAGGAGCGGGCCGAAGATGAGCCGCCAGTCATGGGTGATGGCCGAGAGCGTCTCCTCGATCAGGATGAAGAAGAGCGCGCCCACCAGTGCGCCGTTGCGCGTGGCCATGCCGCCCAGCACCACCATTACGATCAGGTCGCCCGAGCGCTGCCATGCGCCGAGCGAGGGGCTGACGAAGGAGGCGTGGGTGGCCCAGAGCACGCCGGCGATGGCCGCGAGCACGCCCGCGATGACATAGGCCACGAGCCGGTAGCGCAGCACCGAGTAGCCCATCGAGGCCACGCGGGTGGGGTTTTGCCTTGCTGCCCGCAGCACCCGCCCGAAGCGCGAATAGACGAGCCGGTGCACCAGCGCCCATGTGCCGAGCAGCAGGAGGAAGACGGAAATGTAGACGCCCATCTCGGAGCCCAGCACGCGGGTGCCGAAGAGATCGGGGCCCGACCAGAGCGTGAGCCCGTCATCGCCGCCATATTGCGCGAGCGAGCCCAGGGCGAAATAGACCATCTGCCCGAAGGCGAGCGTGATCATGATGAAGGAGACGCCCGAGGTGCGCAGGCAGATCGCGCCCGATAGAAGCGCGAAGGTGGCAGCGATGGCGATGGCGGTGGGCAGGATGAGCGCCATCTCGTAGGTGCCCTCGGTGATCATGATGCCGCAGGTATAGGCGCCGATCGCCACGAAGGCCGAATGGCCGAAGCTCACAAGCCCGCCATGGCCCATCAGCAGATCGAGCGAGATGGCGACGATGGCGAGGATCATCGCGCGCACCGCGAGCGAGGTGAGCCATGCGCCGCCCCAGACCTCGGAGACGAGCGGGATGGCGGCGAGCAGGGCGAAGATGACGGCGGCCACGAAGAGCGGGCCGCGCGAGGCGCGGGCCTCGGGAGCGGCGGGCGCTTTCGCCGCGGCGGCGGGGGATGCGGAGGGCGCGCTCATCGGGTCACCTTCGGAGCGAAGAGGCCCTCGGGCCGCCAGAAGAGCACCAGCGCCATCAGCACGTAGATCAGCATCGAGGCGATGGCCGGGCCGATCTGGTTGGCCGAGGAGGCATCCATGATGAGCCGGAGGCCATCGGTGACGAGGGTGCGGCCGAGCGTGTCGACGAGCCCCACCAGCAGGGCGGCCACGAAGGCGCCCCGGATCGAGCCCGCGCCGCCGATGATGATGACGACGAAGGCCACGATCAGCAGGTTATCCCCCATGCCCGGCTCGACCGAGAAGATCGGCGCGGCCATGACGCCCGCGAAGCCCGCGAGCATGGCGCCGAAGCCGAAGACGATGAGGAAGAGCTGACGCACGTTGACGCCGAGTGCGGAGACCATGTCGGGGTTGGTGGCGCCGGCGCGGATGAGCATGCCCACGCGGGTGCGGGTGATGACGAGCCAGAGCCCCAGCGCCACGGCGAGGCCGGCCACGATCAGCGCCACGCGATAGGCGGGGTAGAGCAGGCCATCGACCAGCGTGAAGGAGAAATCGAGAAAGGCGGGCGGCGGCACGGTGAGCGGGATCGGCCCGAAGATCACCTTCACCAGCTGGTTGAGAAAGAGAATGACGCCGAAGGTCGCCAGCACCTGGCTCAGGTGGTCACGGTCATAGAGATGTCGGAAGACGAGGAATTCGAGGATCAGGCCCAGCACAAGCGCGAGCGGTATCGCCAGCACGAGGGCTGCCAGGAAGCTGCCGGTGAGCCCGTAGAGGAAGACCGCCAGATAGGCCCCCAGCATGTATTGCACACCATGCGCGAGGTTGATGAACCCCATCACGCCGAAGACGAGGGTGAGGCCCGCGGCGATCAGGAACAGGATCACGCCAAGCTGCAATCCGTTCAGGACCTGGATGAGGATCAGGGTCGTCGACATGGGGGATGCTGGTTTCCTGCGCCGGGGCGGCGCGTGAGGCTGGCAGGGCGCGCTGCGGTTGGCCGCGCGCCCCCTGCCGGAGTTTCAGATCACATCGAGCATTCGGAGGCGAAGCTGTCGCCGTAATTCTCGAAGACGAGTTCGCCCATCGAGGTGGCCCAGTTGCCGTCCTCGCGCTCAACCACGGAGAGCTGGAAGAAATCCTGCATCGGGTAGTGGTTGTTGTTGAAGGTGAAATCGCCCCGGAGCGAGGTGAAATCGGCGGCCTTGAGGGCTGCGCGCACCGCGTCCTTGTCGGAGAGATCGCCGCCCACGGCAGCCACGGCGCTGTCGATCAGCATGGCCGCGTCATAGGCCTGCATGGCGTAGCCGCCCGGCACGTAGCCGTATTTCTCCTCGAAGGCCGCGACGAAGGCCTGGCTGGCCTCGTTCTCGGCATCCGGCGCCCAGTTGCCCGCGGCGATGAAGCCCTGCGCGGCTTCTTTCTGGGCGGGCAGGGTGGTTTCATCGGTGGTGAAGACCGACATGAACTGGATCTTGTCGGCCAGCCCGCTGTCACGGAACTGGCGCACGAAGCGCACGCCCATGCCGCCCGGCGTGAAGGCAAACACGGCATCGGCATCGGAGGTCGCGATCCGCGCGATCTCGGCCGAATAGTCCTGATGCCCGAGCGGGACGTAGACCTCATCCACGATCTCGCCCTCGAAATGCATCTTGAAGCCTTCGAGGTTGTCGCGGCCCGCCTGGTAGTTGGGCGCGATCATGAACACCTTCTGGAAGCCCGCCGCCTGCGCATGCGCGCCCATCACCTCGGCATTCTGGTTGTTCTGGTAGGAGGTGACGAAGAAATAGGGGTTGCAGTTGCGCCCCGCGAAGGTGGAGGGCCCGGCATTGGGGCTGATCAGGAAGGTCTCGGACTCGACCACCGGCTTGAAGGCCGCCTGCAGCATGTTGGAGAAGATCGTGCCGACCACGAAATCCACCTCTTCCTGCACGAGGCCCTCGGCCTTGGAGAGCGCCACCTCGGGCTTGAGTTCGTCATCCTCGACGATGAGCGTGGCCGGCTCGCCGCCCAGCGTGCCGCCGAGCTTGTCGAGCGCCAGCTGAAAACCGTCGACGGCCTGCTGGCCGAGTGCTGCGGGCGGGCCCGACAGCGTGACGATCATCCCCACCTCGACCTCTGCCGAGGCCGCGGTGCCAAGGCCCATCACCCCGGCCGCAAGTGTGCTGCACAGTTTCTTCATTTGTCTTCTCCCTGTTCGCGCCCGGTTCGGCGCAGTTCTTGTTCGCCATGCCGCGCGGAGTTGTCGTTTCCGGCGGGGCAGGCTCCCATGCGCTCCAAGTCTGAGCAGGAGAGCCGCGCGCCGTCAACGCCAAGCTGCGGTTGCGGGCAGGCTTTCGAACAGGATAAGCGCATTCCGTTTATTATTTCAAGCTTGAAATTTTAAGCTTAAAGAAAGAGCGCGGCGCGGCAGGGCTCTGGAGGCGCGCGATACGGTGCACCGGGGGCGCACAAAGCCAGTGGGCTCAGGCGGATAGCGGCTGCGTGATCTTCGCGGTGTGGGGGATGTGGGTGGCAGCCCGTAGGGGGCAGCGAAAGCGACGATGAAACAAAGGCTTAGTCGATGGTGGGACAGTCGAACTTCCCACACAGCCTTGTGGGTTTCCGGGGAAACTGTCCCACCAATTCTCGTCTCAGGAATAGAATTCCTAGCCCCGCCGAAAGTAAACCGGCGTCGCCTTCTTATCCTAGGCTCAGGACCCATTAAACGGCTTGCTGGCCCCATGACTGCATGATTCAAAGCCCCATCGTTTTGGGGAACATCATGAGCAACCTTTACTGGCTGAGCGAGGCGCAAATGGAGCGCCTTCGCCCGTATTTTCCGAAGAGCCGAGGCCGGTCTCGTGTGGATGATCGGCGCGTTCTGAGCGGGATTATCTTCATCAACCGCAATGGGTTGCGGTGGTGCGATGCACCTGCCGAGTACGGTCCGCCAAAGACGTTGTACAACCGATGGAAAAGGTGGAGCGACATAGGCGTTTTCGCTCGGATCATGATGGGATTGGCCAGCGAAGCGCCTGACAACAAGACCATTTCCATCGACGCGACGTACCTCAAGGCGCACCGTACGGCTTCCAGCCTGCGGCTAAAAAAGGGGGGAGCAAGCGGCTGATCGGTCAAACCAAGGGCGGCATGAACACCAAGCTGCACGCGGTCACAGACACCAGCGGTCGCCCAATCCGCTTCTTTATTACTGCGGGACAAGTGAGCGACTATACTGGTGCGGCCGCCTTGATGAACAATTTGCCAAAGGCTGAGTGGCTCATTGCCGACCGAGGATACGATGCCGATTGGTTTCGGGAAGTCCTTGTAAATAAGGGCACAACGCCCTGCATTCCGGGCCGCAAGTCGCGCAAGAAAACCATCAAGTACGACAAGCGGCGCTACAAAAGGCGAAACCAGATTGAGCGAATGTTCGGCAGGCTCAAAGACTGGCGTCGGGTCGCGACCCGCTACGATAGATCACCCACCGTCTTCCTCTCCGCCATCGCTCTCGCCGCAACCGTCATCTTCTGGTTATGAGTCCTGAGCCTAGGCTTGGCACAAGCCCAAAGTCTTGTTATCGAGACATACGGTCGGCAGTTACCGAGGCGTCGCTGCTCCATCTTGGAGGGCTAAACCTGCCATTTTTCGAACGGTTCCGCATCTTGATCGGCGCCGCGTCGTCAAGACAGCGACCAACGACAATGGCCGGCGCTCGAAACGGATGTACCATGTCTCGATTACCACTTCCCTTGCGTGCCGACGACCTGACTGCGTTTGCACGTCGATTGTCAAAACAATTGGGTGACACGCGGCCATCTCACCTTAAGCTTATAAACATGCTTGCTAAGGCTGCAGGGTATCAAAACCTTCAGCATATGCAGTCAATTGAGGCGGCGACGCGGCGGCTTGACAGGATTACGGAAGTCGAGGTTTTCAACGCCCAAACGGTTGAGCGCGCCCTTCATCAGTTCGACCCGCACGGTCGTCTGATCAGATGGCCATCGAAACGCTCTACTCAGACGCTTGCACTTTGGGTCCTATGGGCGGTTTTTCCCGCCAAAACTCGAATGCACGAGCGGGAATTGAATGCCCTGCTGCGGCAGGAACATCTCTTCGATGATCCAGCCACACTCCGTCGCACAATGATCTCTTGCGGACTCCTGAAGCGTAAACCGGACGGTACCGATTACCGGCGCGTGGAGCAAGCGCCGTCGCCGGAAGCCAAGGCTCTCATACGGCTTTTATCAGTGCGACGAAGCGCCCGTTCGAATACGGATGAGGAGATGGTTAATGCATAGAGGATCCTGCCTGTGTGGGGCCGTTCGGGTTGCGGTCAAAGGCGACCTTCCCCAGCCGAATGCATGTCACTGCACTTCGTGTCGGAAGCAAACTGGACACTATGGCGCATCGTTGGACGTACCGCGCGACGTGCTAAGTATTGAAGGGGAAGACAACGTCCGGTGGTTTCAATCTTCGCAGAAGGTCCGGCGAGGCTTCTGCAGTATTTGTGGATCGACGCTATTTTGGGATCCGATACATCGAGACTGGACAGCCATCGCCATGGGCGTCTTCGACGACGCCACGTTGACCTCGTTATCGATGCACATCTTCGTTTCGGAAAAAGGGGACTACTACGATATCGTTGATGGTCTTCCCCAAAACGAGCGATAAAAAAACTTTGGCAAGAAACGGCTCGCGAGGCAAACGCTCCAGCGGTAGTTTGCCTCGCTATGAGCGGTGTAGGGCGGTATCGCTGCAGAATTGGCTGGGACTAACGCCAAGCAAGCGACGAAACATGTAGCTGAATGCGCTGGCGGATTCATAGCCCATATCGAACGCGACCGTGCTCACCTTTTTTCCGGCAGCAAGCTGAGAAACAGCATGAAGTAGGCGAACATGACGCAACCATCGAGATGGCGGCATACCGGTTTCAGAAACAAACAGACGTTCGATAGTTTTGCGGCTTGCGGCAACGTCCCTCAGCCATGTGTCGACTGAGACAATCAAGCTCGGGTCGCTGAGCGCCGCTTTTGCTATTCCATGAATGCGTTTGTCCTGTGGCAGTATCACGGACAGGGGCACGTCCTGTGCTGCCACGAGCTCTTTGCGAATCAAATCGTGGAGCGTTTTGAGGTGTTCCGGTGTCCGGATATTGCTCTGATTTGGCAGTGTCGTTGTCATCAGAGCATTCAACAATTGGGTCATTGCAATAACCCTGCACTCCATGCCGAGTTCCTTTGCCTCATCTCGATTCACGTCAACATATAGCATCTCATTGTTTGAACTCGTTCGCATCCAATGCTTAGCATCTGGAGGTATCCAAATCGCCATCGCGGGGCTGAGGAGAAGTACATGGGTCGAAGTACCGACGTACATCGAACCAGATGTCGACGAAACAAGTTGTCCAAAGTCGTGGCTGTGCCATTCTGAACTCTCACCGGAAACTGACGTGACAGTCTCTCCCGCATAACGGGGCCTCGAGGCAGTGGAGTGCTCATCCAAAGGAGTAACGGGCTGCAGTTTCATACGGTTTGACGTTTTCTCGATATAACTTGGCTGATCATACACTGGAAGACATAGAGCCATTTGTTATCCATGGCCAGACTCTCACGAAGAAGGTTGGCGCCTTCCAGGCCAAGGCACTCAAAGAAATGAAAAAACGAACCTTTCTCACTTGGTTTGCGCTTGGGCACCTCGCCAATGACTGGCCAATCGCCGCATTGTGGCTGATCGTACCTACGGCAGGCATTGCCTTGAATCTCTCACCGATCGAAGTGGGATTGCTATTTACAATTTTTAACGTGGGCGGTGCTTTAGCTTATCTCCCGGCTGGCCTTTTGTCCGACTACGTTTCTGATCGCGGAAGGCTCCTCGTTGCCACGTTTTGGTGGGTTGCCTTTGGCTATGCTCTGGCAGCGATGGCACCGGGGTACTGGAGCCTCGCGTGTTTGCTTGCGATTGCTGGGATGGGTAATGCCGCCTGGCACCCAATTGCAGCGTGTGTCTTGACGCAGGAAAGCAAAACGCGACGAGCAGAAGCGTTGGGTATTCATGCTCTGGGCGGCTCATTCGCTGAGGTTCTTGCACCACTCTCTGTCGGGTTTTTGTTGGCTTATGTCGACTGGCGAGACGCATTGTTAATTTCGGTTTTGCCAACGGCAGTGTTGGGGGTCTGCTTTTTCTGGGTTGCAAGGTCCATTCCTCGCATTGAAAGACGTGCGATCAGCAAACGGGACTTCATCAATCTGAAAGAGAAATGGCACGGGCACGATGGTTTACGTAT
>JAVKDQ010000017.1:0-26651 GCA_040222155.1 Roseovarius sp. | reverse complement strand
GGGCGCGCGCGCGCTCGGCAAGGACGACCCCGAACTTGCCGCCGTGGTGCTCGAACGGCTGCGCGCCGAGGGCGTGACGATCCTCGAGAAGACCCCCGTGACCGAGGCGCGCGGCAAGGCAGGGGCCATCGAACTCAAGACGGAGGACGGGCAAACGATCTCGGGCAGCCATCTGCTTATGGCCGTTGGGCGCAAGGCCAATACCGAAACGCTGAAGCTCGAGGCCGCCGGCATCGAGACCACAAAAACCGGCGTCAAGGTGGATGCGGGCCTGCGCAGCACCAATCGACGTGTCTACGCCATCGGTGACGCGGCGGGCGGCCTGCAATTCACCCATGTGGCGGGCTACCACGCAGGCATCGTCATCCGCTCGGCGCTCTTCGGCCTGCCGGCGAAGGCCAAGACCGCCCATATACCGCGCGCCACCTATACCGATCCTGAACTGGCGCAGGTCGGCCTTACCGAGGCGGAAGCGCGCAAGGAGCATGGCGGCAATCTCGAGGTCATCCGCTTCGATTACGCCGGCAACGATCGCGCTGTGGCCGAACGCAAGACAGACGGGTTCATCAAGGTGATGGTGGTGCGCGGCCGGCCCGTGGGGGCCTCCATCGTAGGCCACCAGGCAGGCGAGCTTGCCGCGACCTGGTCGCTCGCCATCGCCAACCGGCTCAAGATGGGGCAGATCGCCGCCATGGTCGCCACCTACCCCACGATCTCGGAGATGAACAAACGTGCCGCTGGGGCCTATTTCTCTCCGCGGCTCTTTGATAACCATAACGTCAAGAAGATCGTGGGGCTGGTGCAGCGCTGGCTCCCCTGAACCAGGCGGCAGATGCGGATTTTCAGGTCACTTTCCGGGCGGTTTCTCGTTTTGACGGCCATCTTCGTGATGCTCGCCGAGGTGCTGATCTTCGTGCCTTCGGTCGCGCGGTTCCGCGAGGAATACCTGATGTCGCGGCTCGAGCGCGCGCAGATCGCCTCGCTGGTGCAATTGGCCAGCGACGATATTAGCGCCGAACTCGAGGAAGAGCTTCTGCTCAACGCCGGTGTCTTCAACGTGGTGCTGCGGCGCGACGCGGCGCGGCAACTGATGCTGAGCGCCCCCTTGCCCGAGCCGATCCACGCCACCTACGACCTGCGCGACCCGCCCCCGCTCGTGCTCATTCGCGATGCGCTGGCCTGCCTGATCGACCCAACGCCACGCGTGATCCGGGTGATTGGCGAGCCCAACCAGCTGGGCGGGCTGCTCATCGAGATCACGTTGCACACGGGCGAGTTGCGCGCCGCGATGGTAGATTACGGGCTGCGCATCCTGCTGCTCTCCGCAGTCATCTCCATCGTCACGGCAAGCCTGCTCTTTCTCGCGGTGCGGCGGTTTCTCGTCAAACCCATCAAGAGCGTCATCGGCCACATGCAGAGCTACGCCGAGGCACCCGAGGATGCGCGCCGGGTGATCACGCCCTCTGCCGGGGTGACAGAACTGCGCGAGGCGGAAGAGACGTTGATGCAACTCCAGCAGCAGCTCACCTCCGCGCTCAAGCAGCGCGAGCGGCTGGCCCAGCTCGGCGCCGCCGTGGCGAAGGTAAGCCATGACCTGCGCAACATGCTCACCTCGGCCCAACTCTTCACTGACCGGATCGAGATGAGCGAAGACCCGCAGGTAAAGCGCCTTGCACCAAAGCTCGTCAATTCCATCACCCGTGCCGTGCATCTGTGCGAGTCCACGCTGGCCTATGGCAAGGCCGAGGAGCCGGGGCCGAGATTCGAGGAGGTGCATCTCGAACAACTCGTCGACGACGTGATCGAGAGCGAGCGGCTCGCCGTCGATGGGGCAGATGTGAGCTTCGCCGCCGACATCCCCTCCGCAATGGTCCTGCACGCCGACAGCGAACAGCTCTACCGGGTGTTCTCCAACCTCGTGCGCAATGCGCGTCAGGCGATTGTGGCGTCGCGCCGGGGCGGTGAGATCAGCGTATCGGCGCATGAAACCGATGATGCCTTCGTGCTCTCCGTGGCCGATACCGGCCCAGGGCTGCCGCAAAAGGCCCTGGAGACCATGTTCAAGCCCTTCCAGAGCGGCACCACCAAGGGCGGCACGGGTCTCGGGCTTTCCATCGCCCGGGAACTGGTGCGCGGCCATGGCGGCGAGTTGACGCTCGAGCGCTCGGATGAAAGCGGCACGGTTTTCACTATCGTGCTTCCCAAGGAAACGCGCAGCGGTGGCTGAGAATTTTGCCCGTCCCCCCTTGCATTGCCTCCCCGACCCGTCTATTTGCTCGATCCCACGGACCGATAGCTCAGCTGGATAGAGTACCTGACTACGAATCAGGGGGTCGGGGGTTCGAATCCTCCTCGGTCCGCCACCATCCCCTCAACTCCTTGAAATGACCCGATGAATAGCGGCGCAACCTTCAAGCCAGCCCGCTTTCTTATCGTGTTGCGGGACTTTTCACCAGCGGTCGGCCGCGCGTTATTCTGCGGCGCTCAGAGTGCGATCCTGCCTTGGCGGGCGCCCGAACTTGCGAGCATATTCGCGTGAGAACTGGGCGGAGCTTTCATAGCCGACGCCGAAGGCGATCTCCGAGACCTTGCCATTCGTGCTTCTGAGCGCGTCGCGGGCGCGCAGCAGGCGCAGATCCTTCTGGTATTGCAGCGGCGAGGTGCCGGTCACGGCCTTGAAATGCTCGAAGAAGGCCGAGCTGCTCATTCCCAGCGTCTGCGCCATCTCGGCAATTACCAGCGGGCGGGCGAGATCCAACTGGATCTGCCGCGTGGCCTGAGAGATGCGGCTGGCGGTGGTTTCATGCCAGAGCAACTTGTGGAGCGGCTCCGCATGGGGGCCAAGAAGCAACCGGGCATGGATCTCGCGGGCGGTGATCGGGGCCAGCAGGCGGCGCGCCTCATCGGTTTCGCAATGCCGCAGGTAGCGCAGAAGCGCCTCCTGCATCTCCGGATCGGACGGGCAAAGCGAAATCGAGAACGGATCTTTCTGGCTGGCGCCGGGCCGTGGCGTCACATCAGGTGCAAGGCCGCGCAACGTGTCGAGATCGATCGGGAAGACCAGCGCAACGTAGGGGCAAGCCGGCGCCGCTTCGCTGATGCGCGACACCACCGGCAGAGCATGGCTGACAAGCAGCGATTGCCCTTCTCCCACACGCAGGCTGCGCGCGTTCGTTCCCACCTCCTTCGCGCCTTGCAGCACGAGGCAGAGCAGCGGGCGGTAAATGGTGGAATCTTGCCCGCTCGGTGCGGAGAACCGCAGGAAATGCATGCCGCTCGCCTCGTGGGCAAGCGCGCCCTCCTTGAGCCCTGCGCGGTCGAGGAGCGCGGTTACATGGGCAAGAAGGTCGCTCTGGGTCATGGTTGGTCTCTCCTTTTTCCACATCTAGCACAGGCCGACATCTGGATTGAGCAAAAACTGTGCTTCGTGGAGGATCGTGCAAAAAAAGAAGGTAATCGTGAAAGAATGCCCGGCTGCGGATAACTATCGTGGACGCATCAACATGAAAGGACGATGCAGATGGCAAAGGTATTCATCACCGGGATCGCAGGCGGTTTCGGCAAACCCACGGCGCTTGCGCTGTTGGAGAGGGGGCACGAGATTGCGGGCAGCGTTCGTAGCCGTATGGGCCGAAACGCGGAAACCGTGGCCGAGCTCGAAGCCGCCGGGGCGCGGATCGTCGAAATGGATGTAACCGACACCGCGAGTACCGAGCGCGGCGTGGCCGAGGCCATTGCGGCGTTGGGTGGGCTCGACGTGCTCTTCAACAATGCCGGGATCGGTTCCTACGGCATCCAGGAACTGATGACGCCAGAAGACATGACCCGCGTGCTCGATGTCAACGTGACCGGCGTGCAACGCGTTATGCGGGCGGCGCTGCCGCATATGCGGGCTCAAGGGCGCGGCACGGTGCTCTATACCTCCAGCCTGATCGGCCGCATCGCCACACCCTTCTACGGAACCTACTCGGCTTCGAAATGGGCGCTCGAGGCGATTGTCGAATGTTACCGCACCGAGCTTTCCGGCTTCGGAATCGAATCCTGCATCATCGAACCGGGCGCCATGCCCACCGCCTTCTTCGACGGCATGGTGGCCCCGAAAGACCCCGAGCGGGAGGCCGGCTATGGCGAATTCGCGCAGGTGCCGGGAATGTCGGCCGCGGGGCTCGCGCAACTGCTCGAAGCCACGCCCCTGCAACGGCCCGAGCGGATCGCCGAGGCGGTGGTGGCGTTGCTCGATCTGCCGTTCGGGCAGAAACCCTTCCGCACGGTGGTGGATCACACCGGGGTCGGCCCCGAGATCGAGCGCTACAACGACGTTCTGCATGGCGTGACGCGCACCGTGCTGACCAATTTCGGCATCGAGCGCATGCTCGATCTCAACGCAAGAGGATAAGCCCGTGAACACCATCTTCATCACCGGCGCCTCCTCGGGAATCGGCGCCGCCACCGCCCGGCGCTTCCAGTCCGAGGGCTGGAACGTGATCGCCACCATGCGCGATCCTGCAGCCGGGGCCGATCTGGCCGCGCTGGAGAATGTTCTCGTCAGCCGTCTCGACGTGACCGATGCCGCCTCCATCGCCGAAGCCGTTGCGGCCGGCCTCCAGAAATTCGGCCAGATCGATGTGCTGCTCAACAACGCCGGTTATGGCGCCTATGGCCCGCTCGAGGCCTTCCCGGCCGAGCGCATCCGCCGGCAGTTCGACACCAATGTGATCGGCCTACTCGACACGACGAAGGCCGTGCTGCCGCACATGCGCGAAAGGCGCTCCGGCACTATCGTCAACATCTCGTCGATCGGCGGGCAGATCACCTTTCCGCTCGGCACGCTTTATCATGGAACGAAGTTCGCCGTGGAGGGCCTCTCGGAGGCGCTGCACTACGAGCTCGAACCGCTTGGCATCCGGGTAAAGATCGTCGAACCCGGCATGATCCGCACCGATTTCGGGGGCCGATCCTTCGACTTCGCGATGGATGAGAGCCTTTCCGATTATGCGCCGACTGCTGCGGCGATGGGCCGGCTCTTCGGCAAGCTGGCCGCCAACCCTTCCACGCCCGACCTCGTGGCAGGTGTGATCTGGGAGGCCGCAACCGATAGCGGCGACCGCTTGCGTTACCGAGCAGGGCCGGATGCCGAGGCGCTGCTCGATGAGCGCAAGGCGAAGGACGACGCGAGCTTCATTGCAGGGCTGAAGGCGCTCATGGCGGACTGATGGTGCCTTGCCAGGGTGCGACCACAAGGTGGCGGGTGTAACCGCGCGCCCTGCCCTAGCCTGCCGCCGGATCGGCGGTAAGTTGATGGCCGTCCCAAGGCAGCGCGCCAGAGCCGGCCCCTAGCCCGAAAGCTCGGCGGGATTGAGCCAGCAAGTGATCGGCGTTTGCATATTCGAGCATCGAGCCGCTGCCATGTCCAGGCAGGCGGCCGGGCTGAAGACTTAAAAAAACCTTTCCAGTTTAATGATGGATCGCGAAGTCGCCGGAACCGCAACTTCCCAATGAAAACCCGTCAGCCCCTGAAGGCCTGCCACGCGCTTCGCAAAAGCCAATCCCGGAGCGCGCCCTCGTGGTCTTGCAGGTGTCAAGATGCCGATCCTGCGCCTCGGCATGAAGTGCTTTTTTCCCGCCGACACATGTGCCATAGAGAGGCGGATCGGCGTTCCGGCCCATTGTGGCCCGATCGGAGACGACCAGCAGGCACGCGCGCATAACGATGGTGTCCGGTGTTGAAGCTGGAATGAAGGGGAGATGTAGATGGTGATGCGGTCGAGACCCACGAAAGCCAGGCAATCGGCCCGCCCCGTTCTTACATGCAAGCCCGCCCGCGCATCGGCGATGAGCCGCCGGCCCGGGCAGGAGCCTCACACCCAACGCCATCCGTTTTAACAAGATCCAGATCGTCTGCGCGAAAAAAGGTAGTTCGTAAATGCCCCAGTTCCTTTTCATCACAGGATCGCACAAGTCCGGCACGTCGTGGTTGGCGCGCATGGTGGGTGCTCATCCCAGAATCGCCATTCCCGAACAGGAAATGTGGCTTCTTGGGCATAACAACGGCCTTTCGGAATGTGTCGAGCGCTCGGTCGCCGAATGGTTCAAGTTGCCGACGGTGAAAAGCCAGTTCCCGACGAAAAAAGACATGAACATCGCCACCAAGAAGATCATGCGAGGCGCTCTGCGTGGCGCTATCGATGCCAGCGTATCCGGTCTGAAGGGCATCGAGGTGCTGGGCGACAAGACGCCGGCTTTCTATGCCGAAAACGCCAAACGGCTTAAATGGCTCTACCCGGACGCCCATTATGTGCAGATCGTCCGCGACCCGCGCGACGTGGTCGTATCGCACCATTTCCATGCCTACAGGCTCAAGGAGTGGAAGTTCTTCCACGATACCGAAAAGGCACAACAGGTGCAGAGCCGGATCGAGGCCGGTGAGAGCGTTGGTCATGAGCTTCTCGACGAGGGCGCATTGCAGCGCAACCTGCGCAACTGGATGCGGGTTCAACAGCGAGGTATCGATGCCGAGAACCTGTTTCCCGGTCGCTACTACATGCTGCGTTATGAAGACCTGCTGGTCGACGCCGCCCCGCACCTGCAAACCATCTTCTCCCTCACGGGCGTTCCGCTCGAGGCGCCGCAAATCGAAGAGATCGTCGGTCGGTTCAGTTTCGAAAACATGACGAGGGGGCGCTCTGCCGGCGAGGAAGATGCCTCGAGCTTTTTCCGCAAGGGCGTTTCAGGCGACTGGAACAATTACTTCACCGCAGAGCAGAATGCATATGTCTGGGAAAAGGCAGGCGAGTTGATGCGGCGCTTCGAATATACTGACGAGGCCTGACCCACCTCTGCCAAGGGGCCTTGAAGCGGCATCGGACAGCAGCCATGAGGCGCGCTGCAGCGGGAGAAAAGGGCTGGCCACCACAAAGCTCTACGGCTATCGACATTCGGACACGAGAATGCACGTCTGCCACGGATGCGTGCTGGCGGGACCGGCCTTTCGCCATGGTGATCCCCCACAGTATCCGTAGAAGAAAGAAGAGATTTAATGACGGAAAAGGTTTTCCTGTTGGGCGTCGGCGCGCAGAAAGCGGGCACGACATGGCTGCATGACTATCTGAACTCGCATCCCGAAACCGATATGGGTTTCATCAAGGAATATCACGTCATGGATGGGCTCTTCATCCCCGAATGCGCGATGTACCGGGACAAATATGCGCCTGACCTCGCGCTGATGCGCGAAGGCAAGGCACCCGTCAACAAGAGCCGGAAAATCGCCTTTCTGCACGATCTCGATACCTATTTCGACTATTTCGCGGAATTGCTCTCGCAGCCGGAGATCCGGCTTGCCGGGGATATCACCCCCTCCTATTCCGGTCGCTCCGCCGAGCACCTGACGATGATCCGTGAGAAATTCGAGCAAAGGGGCATTAGAACGAAGTGCATTTTCCTGATGCGCGATCCAGTCGACAGGATCTGGTCGGCTGTGCGCATGTGGCGCCGCGAGCGGCGGCTGGAAGACCCCAACAAGAACTTCAAGAGATCCGAGGCCCTGCAGGTTCGGAAGAATTACATGCGAGACGAGACGCGCATCCGCTCGGATTATGCCGAGACGCTTAAGAATGTCACCGCCACCTTCGGGCCGGACGATCTCCATGTCGGGCTCTTCGAGACGATGTTCAACGACGAGACCGTCGAGACGATCACCGGGTTTCTCGGCCTGTCCTACAAGGATGCGGACCTGGGCAAGCGGGTCAATGCCTCCGCCAAGGTGGATGACATCCCAGAAGATCTCCAGCGCGAAGTCGCCCGGCATTACAGCACCGCCTACCAAGCGGCCGCCGAGCGTTTCGGAGAACCGCTCATCCGGGAGATCTGGCCGAGCTATCGGTTTCTCGACGGTTAAGCGACGGCGCCAAGGAGCATGTCATTTCTGGCGCCGGCGCGTTTTAGCGCCTTCCGCGCGCCATTTGATCGGAATCAGCGAAAGCGACGCAGGCGACAGCTAAGCTCGCAGCATTGTGCCTCGGCTGCGCCGCGGAAGAGCGGCGTGGCCGGTGGTGTGCATCAGCCATTTTGGCTTTACCGGTTCAAGTGGAGGGAACAACGCGGTGAGCACGACCCGCAGGACGGCGCTGATCGGATTGGCGAGCGTTGCCTTGGTGGCCGGCGGCTACGGCATGGGTGCGTATCACGAGGCACGTCGGCAGGTGCGCACGCGGCTCCTTGGGCGGGCCAACGTGATAACCACCCCAGCAGGCGCTCTCGAATATGCCATCGCGGGCGATGGCCCGCAGCTCATGATGATCCACGGCACGGGCGGCGGGTTTGACCAGGGGCTGCTCTTCGCCGCCGGCCTGCGTGCGCGCGGGTTCCGGATTCTCGCCCCCTCGCGGTTCGGCTATCTCGGCAGCGCATGCCCGGAAGACACGTCGCCGGCGCATCAGGCCGATCTGCTGGTCTCGCTGCTCGATCATCTCGGGATAGAGCGGCTGGCGGTCGTCGGCGGGTCGGCGGGCGCGTTGAGCGCGGCGGAATTCGCATTGCGCCATCCCGATCGTTGCACCCATCTGGGCCTTCTCGTGCCCGCCACGAACCTAACAAACCGCGACCCTGTGGAATTTACCGCGCTCCAGCGTCTTGCCGTTGGCGCCGTGCTGGGGTCGGATGCCGCTTTCTGGGCGCTGTCGCGAGCGGCGCCGCGCCAGATGATCCGAACGCTGCTGGCGACAGACCCCGCGCGCGTTGCGGAGGCTTCTCTGGAAGAGCGCCAGCGCGCCCACGCGATACTCGATCAGATCTTCCCGGTCAGCCGCAAGCTCGAAGGGCTGAAAGCCGATGCGCATTGGGCCGGCGCGCCCTCGCCTACCGCCTATGAACGGATCGCGGTGCCAACGATCATCCTGTCCTGCGAGGACGATCTTTTCGGCACGGCCGCCACCGCCCGACTGCTCGCCGCCCGCATCCCGGGCGCGTTGCTCACGATCTTCCCTACTGGCGGGCATATCTGGCTCGGCCACGATGCCGACATGGCCGACCTGCTTGCAAAGTTCGTCCGCCAGCCCGCCGCGCAGGGTTGACCAGAGGCTGACTGCCTCGGCGCTCGCCCCTTCATGGTTCAACGAGTGGCTATCGGTGTTCAGCCAGACGGCCGGTCCCTCTTGAAGAAGACCTGAGCGAGGCGTTCCTGCGGCGGGTGATCCCATGCTAGGTTATGACCTAAAAGGCGGCGACACACTCGGCGCGGCCGAAAAGGAAAGTAGCACCGCTATGGATAAACTCTCGGTCATGCAGGCATTCCGCCGTATCGTCGAGCGTGGCAGCTTCGCGCGGGCGGCGGAGGATCTGGGCGTATCGCCCGCGCTTCTGAGCCGAGAGATCAAGCTGCTTGAAGCGAGCCTCGGCACCACGCTGATCACCCGCACGACGCGCTCGATGTCGCTCACCGATGCCGGGCGGCTCTACTACGACGAGGCGAGCGGCATTCTCGACGCCGTTACCCATGTCGAGACGCGCATTCGCGACGGGGCCGGTGCCGTGCGCGGCCATCTCAAGGTCAACGCCTCCAGCTCCTTCGGCCAGACCGTAATCGCGCCCCTTCTGCCGGAGTTCCTTGCCACCTATCCCGAGTTGCGCTTCACGCTTTCGATGGATGACCGGGTGGTCGACATGGTCGAAGGCGGGTTCGACCTTTCGATCCGGATCCGCCCGACGATGCCGGATTCGGCTCTGGTAGCCCGCAAGCTCGGCACCATGCGGCAGAGGATTTTCGCCGCACCCGCCTATCTCGAGCAGGCCGCCCCCCTCGAGACGCCCGACGATATCCGCAACCACCGCATCATCGGATTCCTGCTCGCCGATCATCTGAAATCATGGGCTCTCAACGGCCCCGGCGGAGCGGTGACTCTCGACATCGACCCCGAGATCCGCATTGGCAACAGCCTCGTGCTGCGCGATCTCCTGATCGCCGGGTTGGGCATCGGCACCCTGCCCGATTTCGTCTCCTCCGCCGCGGAGGCGCGTGGCGCGCTTCAGCGTGTACTGCCCGAATGGGAGCTTCCAGCACCGGAGATCTTCGCCGTGACGGCCTCACGCATCGGGATGGATGCGAAGGTGACAGCCTTTCTCGAGCATCTGCGCGCCGCCTTGCGGGAGTAATACTGTTCAACAGGGTTGAAGAGTGAAATGACATTCGGGCGGTTATTCCAGCGCGCCCCATCCCCGATCTTCTCCGGCAGTTGTTCCATGAACCGGAGGTGATCCCATGACCCGCATTCTCGTTCTCTACTATTCCAGCTACGGCCATGTACGCGCGCTCGCAGAGGCGGAGGCCGAAGGCGCCCGCAGCGTGCCGGGCACGCAGGTCGATCTGCGGCGCGTGCCCGAAACCGTGCCCGAGGATATCCGGCAGAAGGCCGGGTTCGCCGCCGACGACACGCCCCTCGCCACCCCCGCAGATCTCGAGGCCTATGATGCCATCTTGTTCGGAACCCCCACGCTCTTCGGCATGATGGCCGGGCAGATGAAGAGCTTTCTCGATCAGGCCGGCGGGCTCTGGGCGCGCAATGCTCTGGTGGGGAAGGTCGCGGCGGTGTTCACCTCCACCGGCTCGCAGCATGGCGGACACGAGGCAACGCTTCTGTCTACCCAGATCCCGCTGCAGCATTTCGGGATGCTGATCGTCGGCCTGCCTTACAGCTTCGGCGGCCAGACCACCGCCGAAGGCATCGTCGGGGGCGCGCCTTACGGGGCGGGAACGATCGCCGGTGTCGACTGGGCGCGCCGCCCAACCGAAACAGACCTCGCAGGTGCACGCTTTCAGGGAGCGCATGTGGCACGGATCGCGGCACGGCTCGCCGAACCACAGGGTGTAGAGGAGGCCGCATGATGACAAGGCTCCTCTCCGACACCGCCCCGGCGCGCGGCCTCACGCCCCGGCTATTGCGGGCCCTCATCCTCGGTCTGAGCCACGCTCGCCGTGCATGGCGCCTGCACCGCCGCCAGGCGCGGGGCGTTCCGCAAGACCTCTCTGAACGCATGATGCGCGATATCGGGCTCGAGCCCCGGCCCGCACGCGCGCTCCTGCCCTTTCACCCGCTCTGGTAATGCTCCGGGGAGACACTCGCATGTCACGCAGAACCGATATCCTTCTCACCGCGCTCGCCCCGGCGGTCTGGGGCAGCACCTATCTCGTCACGACCGAAGCTCTGCCCGCAGGCTACCCTGTAACGCTCGCGGCCCTGCGCGCCTTGCCGGCTGGGCTGCTGTTGCTTGCGGTCACCCGATGCCTGCCCCCCCGCGCATGGCTGGGGCGCGCACTGCTGCTGGGCAGTTTCAACTTCGCCCTCTTCTGGGTGCTGCTCTTCGTGGCCGCCTACAGGCTGCCGGGCGGGGTGGCGGCCACGCTGGGCGCGCTGCAGGCGATCATGGTGATCCTGATGGCGCGGGGCTGGCTCGGAACACCGCTCAGGGCAGGCGCGATCGCCGCCGCTGCAACTGGTGTTCTGGGCGTGGCATTGCTGCTCGTCAGCCCCGAGGCCACGCTCGACCCGGTGGGCATCCTCGCGGGCCTCGGCGGTGCCGCGTCGATGGCCGCAGGCACGGTGCTCAGCCGAAAATGGCAGCCGTCCGTCTCGGCGCTCGGCTTTACCGCGTGGCAACTCACCGCGGGCGGAGTGATCCTCTTGCCGCTGGCGCTCATTGTCGAGCCATCCCTGCCGCCCTTGACGGGCGCAAACCTTGCCGGCCTTGCATGGCTCGGCCTGATCGGCGCGGCGGCAACCTATGTGCTCTGGTTCCGCGGCATCGCCCGGCTCGAGCCCGCCGCCGTCTCGATGCTGGGCATGATGAGCCCGGTCACCGCGGTGATGCTCGGCTGGCTCGTGCTTGGCCAGTCGCTGACGCCCCTGCAAGGGCTGGGCGCCGTGATCGTGCTGGGCTCCGTTTGGGCGGGGCAGCACGCCAGCCGCCCGCGCAGAGGAAACGGCGGCCCGGCAAGCACCGCTACACGCCCCCTTAAGGCCCCACGCGCGGAGGCGGTAGCGCCCCGAGCCGCGAGCGGCTAGATACGTGTTCAAGCGGGCCCGGGCATCTCACCTGCCCGCGCCGGGACACCGAAAGGCAGGAGAAGGCCAATGACCCAACGAGGTTTCACCGTTCGCGCGCTTGGCGAGATCGCCATACGCTGCGCCGATTTCGACGCCATGATCGCCTTCTACCGCGATGTGATCGGACTTGAACCGCTGCGGCCCATCGCGAACGATCCGATCGTCTTCTTCCGCATTGCAGAGGGTTTTGGCGGCCATACCAGCGTGCTGGCTCTCTTTCGACACGACATCGAAAGTGCCGGCGGTGTCGAAGCCGCCGATGCGCCCCCGGCAACCGGACCGCGCTCATCGCTCCATCACATCGCGCTCAGCCTGCCATGGGAAGAACAGGGCGCGGTGATGGACTGGTATGACATGCTCTGCCTCGAGCATCACGTGGAGCGCTTCGACTGGATCGGCTGGCGTGGCGTCTTTACCCGCGACCCGGATGGAAACACCGTCGAACTCGTCGCCAAAGACCCAGCCTGGGCCCCGCCCTCCGGTTCGCCCGCCACCTGACCTCAAGAGCCATGCGCCCGCCCCTCGATGCGCGTCAGGGCGAGGTGAGGTAGTCGGCCGAGACATACCCGGTCACGCCCGGCCCCTCGGCAAGCGATACCCGGCACCAGCGCTGGCCCAGCTCCGTGACACAGTCGTGCCGGATCAGGGCCGTTCCGTCGGGCAGGCCCATCTTCACCTTGTAATTCAGGCTCGGACCGTAGCGCAGCTTGAGCATCTCCTCCCCCGCGCCCGTAACGAGCGCCCGGTCGCCCGGCCCGCTCGCGCAGCCCGCGACCATGAAAGCCAGGCAGATGGCTGCCAGCGTCGTCTTGCTCATGTTCTCGCCTCTTTTTTTGGTCTGCTCTCCCGAAGGTGATCCGTCATTCGAGGCGACTTTACAAGAATTCAGTTCGGCGGGCCCCTCAGTTTGCGCCGCCCGGGTTGCCGTGCCTGACCCCGATCAAGAAATCGCGATCCATGTCGATTTCATCTCGGTGTATTTCTCCAGCGCATGAAGCGAACGGTCGCGACCATTCCCGGATTGCTTCATGCCACCGAAGGGCGAGGTAACATCGCTCGCCTCGTAGCAATTGACCCAGACCGTGCCCGCGCGCAGCTCGCGCGAGAATTTCATTGCGCGGTTGAGATTGCCCGTCCAGACCGAGGCGGTGAGCCCGTATTCCGTGGCATTGCCGAGCGCGATCGCCTCGTCCACATCTGCCACCTCGTGTACGGTGAGGACAGGGCCGAAGATTTCCTCGCGCGCGATGGTCATCTCGGGGCGGACATTGCCAAATACCGTAGGCGGGATGAAATAGCCGCCCGTCTCCGCCAGCGCCGCAGCGCCACCCGCAACAAGCGTAGCCCCTGCTGCCTTTCCCTCGTCGATATAGCCCATCACGCGGGCCATCTGCTCTTCGCTCGCGATGGCGCCGAGCCGGGTGGCCGGGTCGAGTGGGTCGCCCGGCTGGAAGCGCTCGAGGTAAGGCGCGAGCTTTTCCAGCACCGCCTCGCGCAGCCCGCGCTCGACGATCAGCCGCGGAGCCGCTGCGCAGACTTCGCCCTGATTGTGGAAGGCGCCATAGGCCGCCGCTTCCACCGCAGCGTCGAGATCAGGGCAATCGGCCATGATGATATTGGGCGCCTTGCCGCCGCATTCGAGCCAGATCCGCTTCATGTTCGACTGGCCCGAATAGGTGAGAAAGAGCTTGCCCACGGCCCCCGACCCGGTGAAGGCCACGCAATCCACATCCATGTGGAGGCCAAGCGCCCGGCCCGCGCTCTCGCCGCGCCCGGGCACCACGTTGAGCACGCCCTCGGGGATGTCCGCCTCGATGGCCAGTTCCGCGATGCGCAGCGCCGAGAGCGGCGATTGCTCGGCAGGCTTGAGAATGACCGAGTTGCCGGCGGCGAGCGCGGGTGCGAGCTTCCAGCAGGCCATGAGCAGCGGAAAGTTCCACGGCACCACAGCGGCCACCACGCCGATGGGCTCGCGGGTGATGAGCGAGAGCGCATCTGGCCCCGTCGGCCCCACCTCGTCGTAGATCTTGTCGATCGCCTCGCCGAACCAGCGCAGGTGGTTGGGCGCGGTGCTCAGGTCGGGCGGGAACGGCCCGCTGGTGAGCGGCGTCTCGATGCTCTGGCTGATCGGCTTGCCCATGTTGAGCGTTTCCATCAGCGCCAGTTCCTCGGCGTGGGCCTCGAGCCGTTCGGCGAAGCGGATGAGCGTGCGCTTGCGATGCTGAGGAGTGGTGCGCGCCCAGTGGCCGCGCTCGAAGGCCCGGCGCGCGGCCCTTACGGCGAGGTCCACATCCTCTGCATCGCAATCGGCCACATCGCAGAAACTGCGGCCCGTGGCCGGGTTGACGCAGGCAAGCCGCGCGCCCGACGCCGCCGGCCGGTAGGCGCCGTCGATGAAGGCATCGGTGCGGGGGGCAAGCGTGGCGGCCTTCTCGCGCCAGTAGTCGGCGGAAGCGCGGTGTTGCATAGCTTGAAAACTCCTTTCAGGGGCCTCAGCGGCCGTGGCGGTCGAGCAGGCGGTAGAGCGCGACATGGGCCGAGACTCCCAGATTGCGGAACCGCCAGAAGGGGATGGGCCGAAGCGGGCGCGCGGGCAGGCCAAGAACGCTTGGTGGTTCGCCCGCGATATGGCGCGCCAGCCGCTCGCCGAGCGCCGTGGCCAGCGCCACGCCCTTGCCGTTGAAGCCGCAGAGGATGAAGAGGCCGTCTGCCGGGATATGGAAATGCGGCACATGATCGGGGGTGATGCCCACGCGGCCCGCCCAATAATGCGAAAGCTTCAGCCTCGCCTGGCCCGGGAAACTGTGCTTGATCCAATCCTGCAGGAAGCCGTAGCGACGCAGGTCATCGGTGCCGCTCAGCGTGCCCCTGCCGCCTACGATGAGTCGCCCTTCGGCATCGCGGCGGAAGTAGTAGACCAGGCGGCGCGTGTCGGAGGCGATCTGCCCCCCGGAAAGGGGGCCGCCCTCGAAAGGCTCCGTGGCGATCTGGAAGCTGTTGACCGCGACGAGGCTCTGCTGAACGGTCCGGTTCACGGCGTCGGTATAGGTGTTGGTGGCAAGCACGGCACTGCCCGCCTGCAGGCTGCCCTTGGCCGTGTCGATGCGCCATCCCCCGCCCGCCCGTGCAAGCGCCTGCACTGGCGTTCCGGTGACAAGCTTCGCGCCATGCGACCGTGCCGCCCGCGCCAGCCCACGCGCGAACCCCATGGGCTCGATCCGGCCCGCGCGCGGGTCGAAGATTGCACCGTGAAAGTGCGGCATGCCGAGTGCCTCGGCGGTGCGTCCCGCACTCCACCATTCGAGCGCCGGGTCGGCCTCGGCCTTGGCGCGCATCTTCTCCACGAGCCGGGTGTGGTGCACGCCACGGATAAGCCCCGCGCGCACCGGGTCGCAGGCGATCTCGTGGCGCGCGGCGAGGTCGAACACGCGGTCGGCGCAGGTGGCGGCGATCTCCCTGATCTCGGCTTCCTGCTCAGGCCCCGCACCCGCCGCAAGCGCGCCAGGGTCAGTGCCGAAGCCCGCCTGAACCTGCCCGCCATTGCGCCCAGAGGCACCCGCGCCGACGCGCCCCTTCTCGATCACGGCCACCGAAAGGCCACTCTCGGCCAGCCTGAGCGCGCAGGAAAGCCCGAAGAACCCCGCGCCGATCACCGCCACGTCGACCGCTGCGGGCATGTCATCCGATGGCGGTTCGGCTTCCTTCGTGGTGTCTTCCCAGAGGCAGACGTTTCTAGGCTGCGTCATCTTTCCCGTCCGATGGCGGGGAGATGGCACCGACGATGGCGGCGAGATCGATCCGGCCGATCTCCTCGCCGGTCTCGTCCGCCACGCCCACGCCTTCGGGGTTCTGGCAGAGCACCGGCAGCGCCTCTTCGAGCGTCTGGTCGGCCCGGAGACGTTCTGTGCCCTCGCCCGCTGCGCCTTTCGCCATCACGTCGCGCACCCGCAGGGCGCGCGGGCGGTTCACGTTACCGACGAACCGTCGCACATAGCCGGTTGCGGGGCGCAGGATGATGTCTGAGGGCGCGCCCACCTGCACCAGCATCCCGTCCTGCAGGATCGCGATGCGGTCGCCGATGGCAAGCGCCTCGTCGAGATCGTGGGTGATGAAGACGATGGTCTTGTTGAGCTCCTTCTGAAGCTCCAGAAGAACGCTCTGCATGTCGTGCCGGATGAGCGGGTCGAGCGCGCTGAAAGCCTCGTCCATCAGCAGGATCTCGGGTGCGGTGGCGAGCCCGCGCGCCAGCCCCACCCGTTGCTGCATCCCGCCCGAAAGCTCGGAGGGGTAGCGATCTTCGTAGCCCGCGAGCCCCACGCGGCTGATCCATTTCCGCGCTGTCTCATCTCGGGTCTTGCGCGGCTCCCCCCGCGCCTCGAGCCCGAAACCCACGTTCTCGATCACCGTCCGGTGCGGCATCAGCCCGAATTTCTGGAAGACCATCGAAAGCTTCGTCTGCCGGATCTCCATCAGTTCGCGGCGGTTGGCCGAAAGGATGTTGCGGCCTTGCAGACGAATCTCGCCCGCGGTCGGATCGATCAAGCGATTCAGGTGGCGGATAAGCGTGGACTTGCCCGAGCCCGAAAGCCCCATGATCACGAAGATCTCGCCGGGCTCGATATCGAGTTTGACGTTGCGCAGGCCCACGACGTGGCCGGTTCGAGCGAGGATCTCGTCCTTCGAAAGATCCTGTTCGAGCAGCGGCACTACCGAGGCCGGATCGGGGCCGAAAACCTTGCTTACCCGGTCGATTTCGAGAATGGGCATGGCGCTGGCTCCTATTTGCTGCGGTGCTGCATCATGCGCTTGCCATAGGCCTGCGTGATGCGATCGAAGATCACCGCGAGCGCGACGATCGCGATGCCGCCCGCCACGCCCTTGCCCACGTCGAGCCGCTGGATGCCTGTCAGAACGTATTCGCCCAGGCCACGCGCGCCGATCATCGAGGCGATCACCACCATGCCGAGCGCCATCATGGTGCACTGGTTGATGCCGGCCATGATATTGGGCAGCGCCAGCGGCAACTGCACCTTGAAGAGCTGCGCCATGCGCCCCGTGCCGAAGGCGCGCGAGGCTTCCATCACCTCCTGATCGACCAGCCTGATGCCGAGGCTCGTGAGGCGCACCAGCGGCGGCACCGCATAGATCACCGTGGCGATCACGGCGGGCACCTTGCCGAGGCCGAAGAGCATCACCGCCGGCACGAGGTAGACGAAGGGCGGCATGGTCTGCATCAGGTCGAGGATGGGGGTGATGATGGCGTTGGCACGGTTCGAGCCCGCCATGAGGATACCCACCGGGATGCCGACAGCCATGGCGATGAGCACCGAGACCAGCATCAGCGACATGGTGAGAATGGCCAGATCCCAGAGCCCAAGTGACCCAATAAGCAAGAAGGAGGCCACGACGATTGCGGGCAGCTTCCAGTTGCGGGCGGCATGCCATGCGAGCGCAGCCATCAGGATGATCATCGCCCACCACGGGATGCTCTTGAGCACCCATTCGATCTGCAGGAGGATCTGCAGCACGAACCAGTTGATCGCCTCGAAGACACCGCCGTAATTAATGATCAGCCAGTCGAGCCCGTCATTGACCCATGTTTCGAGCGGCCATTCCAGGAAATCGGGGAACATGTCACCTCTCCGTGTCACGGGTCAGAGAGAAGCCCGGCCGGCATTACCCGGCCGGGCGTCTTTGCTGCGCTCAGAGCGACGCCTTGACCTTCTCGGCCACGTCGGCGGGCACCCAGTTCGTCCAGGTATCCTGATAGTTCTCGAGGAAGAATTTCGCCGCATCCTCGCGGGTCGATCCCTCGTTTTCCTGCATGTAGGCGAGAATCGCGCTCACTTCGGCGGAGCTTGTCTTGTAGTTGGCAAAGAAGCTCTCGAGCGCGTCGGCCTCCTCCACGAAGGCGGCGCTCGCCGTCACGCTTGCGGGCGTGTTGGAGAAGGCGCAAGCGTCTGCGTTGGTTTCGGTGCAGGCGGGCTCCTCGAGCTTCACCATGTCATGCACGCCCAGAAGCCATGTGGGAGCCCAGTAGTAGCCCACCACCGGCTTGCCGCGCTTGGCGGCGGCGGCAAAGGCCGAGTCGAGCGCCGCGCCCGTGCCGGGCTTGAAGTTCACGAAGGTTTCGGTCAGCCCATAGCCCTCGAGTTTGGCATTGTTGCGCTGCTCGCAGCCCCAGCCGATCGGGCAGTTGAGGAAGCGGCCCTTGCCGGGCTCCTCGGGATCCTGGAAGAGTTCCCAATGCGCGGCGAGGTCTTCGACGCTCTTGAGGTCTGGCGCCATGGCCTCGATACCGCGATCGGCATCGCCCTCGACCACGAAGCGCGGCACGTACCAGCCCTCGGTGGCGTCGTCATACATTACCCCCAGTTCCACGGCGCCCTGCGCCTTGGTTTCCGCCCAGATTTCCTCGTTATTGGGAATCCAGACATCCATGAAGACATCGAGGTCGCCCTTGCCGAGCGCGGTGAAGAGCGGAACCATGCCCCCCGTCACCATCTCCGCTTCGCAATCATAGCCTTTCTCGAGGATCATCGCGGCGATCGAGTTGAACACCTGAACGGCGTCCCAGTTGCCATCGGCGAGCTTCACGCTGCGGTCGAGTTCACAAGCTTGTGCCGCGCCCGCGCCGAATGCGAATGTGAGCGCCAATGCGGCTGTCGTTGCTTTCAGTTTCATGCTTCCGTCTCCTGTTGGGTTGTGGCTGCGGCTTTACGCCTTCTGTGCCGTGAGTGGGCGCCTTGCGCCCGGTGACATGTCTTCCCGCGCGATCTTGATGTCGAATTTCGCGCGGATCTCGGCATCTTTCGCATCGGAGATATGGCTGGGAAAATGCGTCGCCAGCACCTCTTCCGCTCTTGCCTTCGCACGCACCATCGGGTCGGGCTTGCCCTTTTCCTCCCAATCCCCGATGGCGTCACGATCCACGAATTCAGGGTAGTAGAACTCGGTCGGAACCAACCGCAAGGTTTCGGGGTGGCCGAGATAATGCCCCTCGCCGCGGATGGTGTCGCCGATGCTTTCATAGGCCAGCGTGCTTTCGTTCACCTCGATGCCCTTCAGAACACGCAGCGCATTGCCGAGATTGTCGTTGTCCATCACGAGAGCCTCGGCGGTCATCCCCATGTTCGCGGCAAAACCGCCGCCCATGAGCCCTACGTGGTTCGAGCCCGCCAGCGCGATGGTGACCGCGCCCAGCGTTTTCTCGGCGCCGGCCTGGTAATCCTCGCACTTGGCGTCGGTGGTGCCGGACAGCTGCGCGCCCGGCAGATCGAGGTAGTTGCAAAGCTGGGCGCTGGCGGCCTCCAGCAGCACATGCTCCGCCGAGCCCATCACGCAGGCCCCGCTGCGGATGTCGCAGCCCAGCGGCGCCAGCCCCGCCATCATCGGGTGGCCGGGCTTCTTGAGGTTCACCCAGACGAGCGTCGAGAAGATCTCCGCGAGCGACTGCACGAGCATCCCGGCCAGCGGCGCGGGGCTCGTGGCGCCCACCATGCCGGCCGAATACATGATGACGGGGTAGCCCTTGTCGATCATCCTGTCGATCGCGAGGCAGCTGTCATAGGCGAATTTCATCGGCGGAACGACCGGCACCGTGATCGGCAGGCAGAAGGGCCGCTTGGCGAACTCCCCCGGCCCGCCCGCGATGATGTCGAAAAGATCAGTCACCGGGTCGACGAATTGCTCGAAGCTGATCGCGAGGCAGAACGGTTTCGACGTTCCGGAGGCCACTGCATAGGCGCTGTTCACGTCGAACTCTTCGGGCGAGAGGTCGCGGGCGATCACCGGGATACGGACGTAATGGTAGTTGTCGAGCTTGTCGGCGAGGCGGGTCAGATCGTAGAGATCGGTGACCGTCGGGTTGCGGAATTCGCCAGTCTCGATGTCGCGAACGCTGGGGTTATAGGAATTGGTGCCAAAATTCACGTGATTGCCGCCCAGCGTGATCTTCTTCTCGCCGTCGATGCCGTAGAGATCGAAACTGCGGCAGGCTGTTTCGAGCGCCGCATCCACCATCTCCCGCGGAATGGCGATCCGGTTGCCCTTCTGCTTGGCGCCGCGCGAGAGCAGAAGTTCTGTAATCGCCGGGGTGGCATCGGCCATGCCGTAATCTTCAAGCACCCGCTTCGCCGCGTCGATGATCATGTCCATCTGCGCGTCGGTCAGGGGCTTGTAGCTGCCGCCCTTGAGCCCCGGCCCCACGATATCGGGCACATGGGAGAGCGCGCCGATGCGAGAGGTGCGCTTCGCGTCTCGTCCGCGGCGACGCGAGAGGGATGGGGATACTTGATTCATTTCACCGTCTCCGAAACCACTTGTTGAACTGCCAGAACCAGTGCGGGGGCATCGCCTGACGCACCCCTGCCCTCCCGTCCGCTCGACGGGTCCACCCATGTGTCATGCGCCGAAAGCTCGCTCGGCGACGCCAGCCGCATCTGCCCTCCCTCGGCATCGAGGAGGCAGGGCTGATCGCCCTCGGCCGCGCGCCATGGGCCGCCCGCGTCGATCTTGCGGATGAGCGCGCCCACCAGCTCGCCCGCCACGCGCGGGTTGAACCGCCTGTCCACCAGCCCGGTGCGGGTGAAGTAGCCCCGGTCCGCATCGTCGAACGTGTCGAGTATGACGGAGAGGCCGAAGCCCGCCGCCGAGAGCACCGCCTCGCCGAAGCGGCGGGCATTGGCGATCTCGTCGGGGAAGCGTTCGGCCGGGCTCGCTTCGGTGGACTTGACGTAGAGAAATGGGCGGGCGCCGGTGCGCGTGGCGAAGCCCGCCAGTTGCCGCGCCGTGCCCCAGGGAGAAAGGCTGCGCGGGATCGTGAACTGCACACCCTGCACAAGGCCCGGATGCGCGGCGAGAAACTGTGCCAGCTCCTCGAGCTCGACCAGTGTGAACCCGTGGCTGATGAGGTGGTTGTAGCGCCCGCCCGCCGTCTTGGCGGCATCCTTGCGGTTGACCCGCGAGAGCACGATATCAACCCCGGTTTCCGCGCGTAGCTCGTGCAGCGCCTCGATGGCCTCGCCGATCCCGTCCCAGCCGAGCACCAGCTCGAACTGGCTCACGAGCGGCGCATGGGCCTTGAGCAGCGCGCGCTCCTCATCCGTGGGCAGCCCGTAGCGATAGACATGGAAGACGTGGCCCACATCGCGCATGAGTTCCATCCGGCGCCGCGTGGCCGGGTCTGCCAGATCCTGAAGCGGTACGCGCAGGCCGCGCAGGCCCATCTCCCAGAGCGCCATCACGGGGTAGTCGTTGCGCGCCTTCTTGCGGCGGAACTCGTCGACCGCGCCGGAGGGAGCCACTACCATCTCTTCGGCCCAGGCGTGGCGCATGTCGACGTAGAGCCCGTCGAAGCGGGTGGTCTTCACGTTGGGGCGCGCAGGCACGGGCGGCGGGCTCCGTTCACCCTCGCGAAGGCAGGCGCCGTAGCTGCGATGATACTGCGCCACATGGCCTTTCTCGTGAATGTCGAGCGTGAGGAACCCGAGCTTGGCGGCATCGTTGCGGCCCTGCTGGCTGCCGCCGTCGATCCGGTACATCTCCGAATAGTCATGCCGCACGAAACAGGTGGAGGGCACAACGTAATACTCGGTCTCGCCGATCACGTCGTACCAGAAATTGTGAACATGCGCGGCGAAGAGCGCCTCGGGCTTGTAGCGCCGGATGAGGCCCAGCAGCCAGCCGCGCGCCGGCTCGTCGATATTGTCGTAGCTCTCCGGTTCCGCCGGGTCGCAGACGTAGAGCGGATAGTGGCTGAACATGAAGATCCGCCGCCCGGCATTGGCCTCGAAATCCGCCTCGAGCCATGCCGCCTGCTCGGCCTCCGCCGGGTCGCCCGAGTTGATGAGCGGCGAGTTGATGATGACGAAGTGACAATCGCCGTGATCGAAGGAATAGTAATCCTGCCCGAAATGCTCGCGATAAAGCGCCACGTGCTCGCCGTTCACCATGCCGGCGGGCATCCATGTCACCGGCTTGTCGCCGATATCGTGATTGCCGGGCATCAGGTGCAGCGGCATCTTGAGCTTCGAGGCGATGGCGTGGAAATTGTCTGCCGCCGGCCCGTAGGTGGGAAGCTCCGGCACCGGGTTCACCATATCGCCCAGATGCACGCAGAAGGCCGCACCGGTCTGGTTGATCTGGTTGAAGACGTAGCGCGCCCGAGGGTTCGCTTCGGCATTGGCCGGATAGGGCGAGGCAGAGAAATCCTCGGCCTCGTTCACATGCGTGTCGGAGACGAGCGCCACCCGGAAGAGCTGTTTGCCAGAAGGTCGGCGCGTCATAGTTCCTGCCCCGCTGTATCGAATTCCAGTTTCACGAAATCCCCCCGATATTTCGTCTTGCCCACGTAAATGGCCCGGCCCTTGCTGTCGGTGATCACCCGCAGCACATCACCGATGGCCGAATTCTGCGGCACGTTGAGCAACTCGCTCGTCTGCGGATCGGCGGTGGTGAATGAGACACGCTGCTGAAGCCGGCCAACATGCGCCTCGGGCAGTTCGGCGAGGCGCGAGATCACCATCCCCTTGGTGAACCCCTCGGGGTCGAGATCGAAGACGCGCTGCGACAGGTAGATGTCGATCAGCGCATAGGGTGTGTCGGAAAAGCTGTGCACCCGGCGCATGTAGCGGTAGGCGGGCTCGAGCTTGCCGAATTGCGGGTCGAGCAAGGGCGTGGCCACCTTGTCGGCCACGGTCACGAGCTTGGGCTTCTTGCCCTCGAGATGCTCGAGCAGCGTCTTCCAGTCCGATTTCAGGGTCAGGGTCATGCCGATGCCGGCATGGTCGCTCACGAAGGTGCCCCTGCCCTGATGCCGCTCGATCAGTCTTTCGGATTCGAGCAACTCAAGCGTTTGCCGGATCGTGATCACGGAGACCTGATGCTGCACCGCGAGTTCCGCGATCGATGGCAGCCGCTCGCCGGGCGAGAGCACGCCGTTGGAGATGTCGCGCCGCAGGGACGCGGCTATGCTCAGGTAGAGAGGCCCTGAGCCCTTCTGCGTGTTGGTCCTGCTGGGAATCACGGCCAGCCCTTCAACTTGTCATTATATAAAGTCATTATATTATTATAATGATATTGGCAAGCACAACAACGAGAGCAAGGGCTGTCCCTTGCTGGCCTTTTCGGTCGCTCCATGGGCAATCTCGGCGCCTTGCGAAAGAGACCCGCGCAGCGCGCGATAGCCGGGAAGGCATTTCAAGCTAGCAAGACACTCGCATTGGAAGCCTACCGCCGCGCCCGTTCGAGCTGGCCGCACAAGTCTTCACGCACGAACACAGCGCCACAGAAGCAGCAGACACGCGCCATGCCCGACCGCGAGCGCCGCAAGGCTCCAGAGCGTGGCTTCAGGACCGAACCCCGCGATCGCCCATGCGCCCAGAACCGGAGCGGCGGATTGCGCAATGAGCGAGGGACGCGCAAGGCGCCCCATCACGGCGGGATACCGGCCCGGTTCGAACACGGCGAGCGGGAACGAGCCCCGCGCGATGGAAAAGAGCCCGTTGCCGCCGCCATAAAGCACCAGCGCAACGCCCGCCAAGCCGTAATCTGACGCCAGCAGCAGCGTTCCTGCGCCAATCGCAAAGGTAGATACGGCGAGCGTCCAGATCGGGTGGTGGCGTCCGCGCCCGGCCATCTCCAGAACCCGCGCGGCAACCTGCGCCGGGCCGATGAGCGCCCCGAGCGCCACGGCCGCCGACAAAGAAAGGCCCTGCGCCTGCAGGAAGGTGAAGAGCCACGTCGAGATATTGACGACAAGGAGGCCGTTGAGCACGAGCATGGCCGCCAACAAGCCGAAGACGAGCGCCTCCCTGCCCTCGAGCCGTGCTTCCGGGCGGTCGCCGCCTGATGTGGCCTCGATGCGAGGCGGCGGCGCAGGCAAAGCCCAAAGCACCAGTGGCAGGGTGCCGAAGAGGTGGATCGCGGCGTAGGCCCCGGCCACGCCCCGCCAACCCCAGGCCTCCAGCATCAGCGTGGAAAGCGGCCAGCAGACGGTGCTGGCGAAGCCGCCCCAGAGCGTGAGGGCGGTGATCGCGCCACGCGCTTCGCGTCCATAGAGACGGCCCAGCGAGGCGAAGGCCGGATCGTAGAGGCCCGCAGCCATACCGAAGCCGAGGAGCAGCCAGCCCGCCCAGAACATCCACAACTGCGCGGCAAAGGCGATCACCATGAGCCCGGCCGCGATCAGGGCGCAGCCCGCAGCGAGCACAGGCCTGCCACCGTGCTGCGAAATGGCCTGCCCGACCATCGGCGACACGAGCCCGGCCACGAGCAACCCGGCGGAAAGCGCCCCGGTGATGGCGCCGAGCCCCCAGCCGGTATCTGCCGCGATGGGGGCTGCCAGCACCGCCATCAGGTAGAAGGTGCTGCCCCATGTGAAGATCATCACCACGCCAAGCGCTGAGATGACCAGCCATCGCCTGCCCTGCCCTGATGCCACGACATCGGTCATTGCGGGGCAAGGGCTTCAAAAGGCCGAAAAGAAAGAAACCGGATGCATGACCCGCGCCGCACCATGGCCGCACACTGGCGCGCGGGCATCCCGCCAGACCGGGCTGAGCTCATGCCGCGCTGGCCCCGGGATCAGTCGCTGTCAGGCGCCCGGCGGCGAGCGCGGAGAGGCCAACCATCACGGTGGCGGTGCCCAGCATGACGGGCAGACCGCCAAGCTGGTAAGTCAGCCCGGAGAGCACTGTTCCCAGGAGCCGCCCGGCAGCGTTCGCCATGTAATAGAAGCCCACATCCATGGTCACGCGTTCAGCCTTCGTGAAGGCGAGGATCAGGTAGGAATGCAGCGCGGAGTTCACCGCGAAAACCCCTCCGAAGGCCAGCAGCCCGGCCACCAGTGCGACGGTGAGCCATGCCTGCGCCTCACCTGCGAGAAATGCCGCCCCGGTGAGCGCGGCCGGGATCAGCGCCAGCGCCCAGGCCCAGCCACGGGCCTTGCCGACGAGATCGTCCTCCGGCCTGCTTGCCGCGCGCAGAAGCGCCGGCGCCGCAGCCTGCACCGCGCCGTAGAGGATAATCCAGAGCGCCATGAAGCTGCCGATCATGAAGAAGGCGGCGCGGTTGCCCTCGGTGGTGCCATCCGACAGGACGGCGTAGAAATAGATCGGGATCCCGACGACGAACCACACGTCCCGCGCGCCGAACAGGAACACGCGCGCGGCCGAGAGCCAGTTGACATTGGCCGACTTGGAGAAGACCTCCGAGAATTTCGCCCCCTTGCGGCCCTTGGGCAGGCCGGGCGGCATGGCGATGAGCACACCGACGAGGATCGCCGCCAGTACCGCAGCCATCACCAGCACGGCCCAGACGAAGCCTGTCGTGGCAAGAAGCCCCGCGCCAAGCAGGAAGCCTAGCCCCTTCACCGCGTTCTTCGACCCGGTCAGCAGCGCGACCCAGCGAAAGAGCCCGCCGTTTTCCGCAGGGGCGAGGATCTTCACCGCCGATTTCGAGGACATCTTGGCGAGATCCTTGGCTACCCCGCTCGCGCCCTGCACCACCATGACGAAGGCCACCGAGGCGCCGATGGCCCAATCGGGGTCGAGCTGAGACAAGGCGAGAAGCGCCACAACCTGAAGCGCGAGCCCCGCATAGAGCGTCGATGTAAGCCCGAACCGCGCCGCGATCCATCCGGCGGATAGGTTCGTGACCATCCCGGCGAGTTCGTAGAGCACGAAGAGATAGGCAAGCTGAACGGGGGTGAAGCCCAGCGTGTGGAAGTGCAGGAGCACCAGCATCCGGAGCGCCCCATCGGTCAGCATGAAGGCCCAGTAGGCCGCCGTTACGGCGATATAGGCCGAAAGACCGTCAGCGCGGGCGTGATCGGTCAAAGCGAGGCCCCGACCATGAGCGCGACATCGACCAGCCTGTGCGCATAGCCCATCTCGTTGTCATACCAGGCGTAGATCTTCACCTGCGTGCCGTTCACCACCATCGTCGAGAGCGCATCCACGATGCCCGAGCGCGTGTCATTCACGTAATCGGCCGAGACAAGCGGGCGCTCCTCATATCCGAGGATGCCCGCGAGCGGCCCCTCTGCGGCCGCCTTGAAGAGCCCGTTGATCTCGTCCACGGTGGTTTCCCGCTCCATTTCGAAAACGCAGTCGGTGATCGACGCGTTCAGGAGCGGCACCCGCACGGCGTGGCCGTTGAGCCGCCCCTTGAGCTCGGGATAGATCAGCGTGATGGCCGTGGCCGAGCCCGTCGTGGTGGGGATCATCGAGTTGAGCGCCGACCGCGCGCGGCGCAAATCCTTCGCGGGCCGGTCGACGATCGTCTGGGTGTTGGTGACGTCATGGATCGTGGTGATCGAGCCGTGCCGAATGCCGATCGCCTCATGCACGACCTTGACCACCGGGGCGAGGCAATTGGTGGTGCAGCTCGCCGCGGTAAGGATGCGATGCGCCTTCGGGTCGTAGATCTCATGGTTGACCCCATAGACGATATTGGCCGCGCCCCCATCCTTCACCGGCGCCGAGACCACCACCTTCTTCACGCCCGCCTCGAAATAGGGCGCAAGCTTCGCCTCGGTCTTGAAGACGCCGGTGC
>JAVKDQ010000016.1:0-7137 GCA_040222155.1 Roseovarius sp. | reverse complement strand
CACCGGCCGGGTGGAGGCGATGATTACCTCGCCCTCGACCGGCGTGAACTCGAAGGCGTGGGACTTCCTGACCCATTACACCGATATCCAGGCCTGGGTGCCGAAGAACATCGTGGTGGTGAACAAGCGCTCCTTCATGCGGCTCGACGAGGAGACGCAGGCCGCCGTGCTCGAGGCCGCCGCTGCCGCCGAGGCGCGGGGCTGGGAGATGAGCATGCAGGAAAACTCCGCGCAGGTGGAGGTGCTCAAGGAGAACGGCATCACCGTGGTCGAGCCTTCCGAGGAGCTGATGACCGGGCTGCGGGAGATCGGCGCGCAGATGGTCGAGAACTGGAAGGCCGAGGCCGGTGATGCCGGCGCGGAACTGCTCTCGGCCTACGGGCAATAAGCCCGCGAAGGGCTTTTCCGGGCGCGCGGCCAAGGCGCGCCCGGGCTTTCCCCGCAACAGGAGGTTCGCACCATGCGGCGCGCTCTCGACATGCTCTATCGCGCGGCCGGCGGGCTGGCGGCGCTTTTCATCCTCGCCATCGTCGTTCTCGTCTTCGCGCAGGTTTGCCTGAACTTCGCCGACAAGGTTTCCGCCGCCTTCACCGGCACCGGGCTGGGGCTGACCATTCCCTCCTATTCCGATTTCACCGGCTTCTTCCTTGCCGCCTCGGCCTTTCTCGCGCTGGCCTACACGCTGCGGGCGGGCGGGCATATCCGCGTGACGCTGCTCACCGGGCGGCTCTCGACGGGCGCTGCGCGCGGCTTCGATGTGCTGGCCACGGCCACCGCCCTCGCCATGAGCGCCTTCGGCACATGGTACATGGTGCTTCTGGTCATGGAATCGCACGAGTTCGGCGACAAGAGTTCCGGCATGGTCTCGGTGCCGCTCTGGATTCCGCAGCTGCCGGTGGCCTTCGGGCTTGCCATCCTCACCCTCGCGCTGGCCGACGAACTCGTGGGCCTGCTGCGCGGACGCCCGCCTTCCTGGGAAGGCAAGGGCGAGAACCTTCTGCAAGAGTGAGGTGATCGCATGTCCGTCGCGCTGCTTTCCGTTATCCTGCTTGTCCTGCTCTTCGCCTTTCTGGGGGCGGGGCTCTGGGTGGCCTTCGCGCTCCTGGGCGTGGGCATTGCCGCCATGGCGCTCTATTCCAACGCGCCGCTCGGCCTCGTCATGGCCACGACGCTGTGGGGGCACAGCAACTCATGGGCGCTGGCCGCGCTGCCGCTCTTCATCTGGATGGGGGAGATCCTGTTTCGCTCGCGGCTCTCGGACGACATGTTCGCCGGGCTTTCGCCGTGGATGAGCCGGCTGCCGGGGAAGCTCCTGCATGTGAACATCTTCGCCTGCGGGATCTTCGCCGCCGTCTCGGGCTCGTCGGCCGCCACGGCCGCCACCATCGGCAAGCTCTCCATCCCCGAACTCAAGGCGCGCGGCTACCCGGAGAAGATGGTGATCGGCACGCTGGCGGGCTCGGCCACGCTGGGGCTGCTCATTCCGCCCTCGATCATCCTCATCGTCTACGGCGTGGCGACCGAGCAATCCATCGCGCGGCTCTTCGTGGCGGGGGTGCTGCCGGGGGCGATGCTGGTGCTGCTCTTCGTCGGGTTCGTGGCGGTCTGGTCATTGCTGAACCGGCACCGGCTGCCGGATGAGCACGAGGAAACCCTGCCGCTCTCCGAGAAGCTCAAGCGCGCACGCAGGCTCATCCCGGTGCTGCTGCTCATCGGCGGCGTGATCGGCTCGATCTACGCCGGCCTCGCCTCGCCCACCGATGCCGCCGCCGTGGGTGTTGTGCTGGCTTTGATCCTGTCATGGAGTTCGGGCTCGTTGACGCGCAAGAGCTTCACCGAGGGCCTGATGGGCGCCACCGTCACCTCCTGCATGATCGCCTTCATCCTCGCGGGCGCCTCCTTTCTCACCGTGGCGATGGGCTTCACGGGTATCCCGCGCATCCTCGCCGAATGGATCGGGGGCATGGGTCTTTCCACCTTCACACTGCTCATGGCGCTGACGGTGTTCTTCGTGATCCTCGGGTGTTTCCTTGACGGGATCTCGGTTGTGGTGCTCACGGCCTCGGTGATCATGCCGATGGTGGAGCAGGCGGGGATCGACCCGCTCTGGTTCGGCATCTTCCTCGTGATCGTGGTGGAGATGTCGCAGATCACGCCGCCGGTGGGGTTCAACCTCTTCGTGCTGCAATCGCTCACCGGGCGCGACATTCTGAGCGTCGCCGTGGCCGCGCTGCCGTTCTTCTGCCTGATGGCGCTGGCGCTGCTCCTGATCGTGCTGGTGCCCGAGATCGTGACCTTCCTGCCGAGCCGGATGTGAGTGCAATGGCCTTCGACGACGGACCCGACAGCTTTCCGCGCCTGCGCAACGTGGGCGTGGCGGGGATGCTGGTGAGCTTCGGCGAGAGCCTGAGCGAGCCTGCGAACCGCGCGGCGCTGGCCTTTCGGGCGGAGCTGGAGCGCGAAGGCTGGGCGGGGGTGGAGGAAACCTCCACCTCGCTCGTCTCGGCCTTCCTGCGGTTCGACCCGGTGCATCTTGGGCATGACGCGCTGCGCGAGAGGCTCGAGGTGCTGCTGGCCACGCGCGACTGGTACGAGGCGCCCTTGCCGTCGGGGCGGCGGCTCTGGCGCATCCCGGCGGTTTTCGGCACCGAGCTTGCGCCGCA
Organism: Roseovarius sp.; assembly: GCA_040222155.1. GTDB lineage: Bacteria > Pseudomonadota > Alphaproteobacteria > Rhodobacterales > Rhodobacteraceae > Roseovarius. The sequence goes on along the minus strand of JAVKDQ010000016.1, from coordinate 4,474 downwards.
ACTGGGCGATGCAGCGGCGGCGGCGGGCCTGAGCGAGGCGGAGGCCATTGCCTCGCTCACCGAGACGCGGGTGCGGGTGCAGACGATCGGCTTCGCGCCGGGCCAGCCCTATCTCGGCAGCCTGCCCGAGGCGTGGGACATCCCCCGCCAGAGCGCGCTGACCTCGCAGATCCCCGAGGGCGCGCTGGCGGTGGCGATCCGGCAGTTGGTGCTCTTCTCGGTTTCCACGCCCACCGGTTGGCAGCATGTGGGGCAGACGGCGGTGCGGCTCTTCCGGCCCGAGGCGGAGGAGCCTTTCCTGCTGCGCCCCGGCGACGAGGTGGAGTTTACGCGCACCGATGCAGAGGGGCTCGAGGCGCTGCGGCGTGACCCGCGCGGCGGGGCGGAAGAAAGGCCGCTGCCATGAGCGGCGCGCTGCGCATTCACCGCGCCGGGCCGGGGTTGACCCTGCAGGATGGCGGGCGGCCCGGCTACCTCGCGCTCGGCCTCTCGCGGGGCGGCGCGGCGGACCCGCTGGCGCTCGCCGAGGGCGCGGCGCTGCTGGGGCAGGATGCGGGGCTTGCCGCGATCGAGATGGCGGGGATGGGGGGCGAGTTCGAGGCCACGGCGCCCTTGCGGATCGCGCTTACGGGCGCGCCGATGGTCGCCACGCTCGACGGGACGCGCCTTGCATGGAACGCGAGCCACAGCCTGCAGCCGGGCCAGAGGCTTGGCATCGGCGCGGCGCGGGAGGGGATTTACGGCTATCTCCACGTGGGCGGCGGGTTCGAGGCGGAAGAGCGCCTCGGCGCGCGTTCGGCGCATCTGGCCGCCGGGATCGGGGCGCCGCTCGACGCGGGAGAGAGCCTGACGACCGGCAAGGATACGGGCACGGCAACCGGGCTTTGCCTGCCGCAGGAGGCGCGGTTTTCGGGCGGCACGCTGCGCATCGTGGCCTCGGTGCATACCGGGCGCTTCCCCGAGAGCCTGCGCGCGCGCTTCGAGGACACGGTGTTTCAGCGCGACCCGCGCAGCAACCGCATGGCGGCGCGGCTGGCGAGCGAGGGCGAGGGGTTCGGCATCGATATCGGCCGGGCGATCCTATCGGAGGCCATCGTGCCGGGCGATATCCAGATCACTGGCGACGGCACGCCCTTCGTGCTCATGGCGGAATGCCAGACGACGGGCGGCTACCCGCGGATCGGCACGGTGCTACCCTGCGACCTGCCGCGCGTGGCGCAAGCCGGGCCGGGGGCACGGCTGGCCTTCCGCTTCGTCACGCTCGAGGAGGCGGTGGCGGCGGAGACAAGGGCGGCGGAGGCAAGGGCCACGCTCGGACGCCGGGTGGAGCCGCTCATCCGCGACCCGGCGAGCATCCCCGATCTACTTTCCTACCAGCTCGTCTCGGGCGTGACGGCCGGGCGCGAGCTTGAACCTGAAGGAGGCTGACATGGGCAAAACCGTCGATCTCAATGCGGATATGGGCGAAAGCTACGGGCCGTGGCGCATGGGCGACGATGCCGCGCTGCTGGGTGTCGTCACCTCGGCCAACATCGCCTGCGGGATGCATGCGGGCGATTGGGACGTGATGGCCGAGACCATGGCCGAGGCCGTGCGCCGCGACGTGGGGCTGGGCGCGCATCCGGGCTTCGCCGACCTGCAGGGCTTCGGGCGGCAGCGGCTGAAGATGGCGCCCGGCTCGCTCGCCAATCTCGTGCGCTACCAGGTGGGGGCCGCGCAGGCGATGGCTCGGGCCTCGGGCGGGGCCTTGCGGCACCTGAAGCTGCACGGCGCGCTGGCCAACATGGCCTCGGAGGACAAGGCGCTGGCGCGGACCTGCTACGAGGCGGCGCTTTCGGTTGCGCCGGAGCTGATCGTGATGGTGCTGGCGGGGACACAGCAGCAGGAGGCGGTGCGCGAGCTTGGCTGCAAGGCGGCCTGCGAGATCTTCGCCGACCGCGCCTATAACGACGACGCCACGCTGGTCGATCGCAGCCTGCCCGGCTCGGTGATCCACGACCCGGACCTCGCGGGGCGGCGGATGCGCGAGATGGTGGAGGCGGGGGCGATCCTCACCGAGAGCGGCAAGCGCATCGAGACGCGGATCGACACGATCTGCCTGCATGGCGACACGCCCGAGGCGGTGGAGATCGGCCGGGAGGTGCGCCGTGCGCTGGAGGCGGCGGGGATCGGGATCGCGCGGTTCGAGGGTGCGCCTGTCTGACCGGAGCGGCGCCTAGAGCAGCTCTTCGAGCAAAGCGCGGGTGTTCGCGGGCGTCATCTTCACCGGGTTGCCGCCGGTGGAGGGATCCTTCAGCGCATCCGCCACGAGCCTGTCCAGATCGGGGTCTTTCACGCCGAGCGCGGTGAGCGTCCGGGGGATGGCCATGCTCTCGTTGAAGAGGTCGACGAAGGCGCAAAAGCCGTCGAACCCGCCCTCGATGCCGAGATAGCCCGCAGCGCGGTCGAAGCGCGCGCGGATGGGATCGGCGTTGAACCTCAGCACGGCGGGCATGCAGACGGCGTTGGTGGTGCCGTGATGGGTGTGATGATGCGCGCCGATGGGGTGGGAGAGCGCGTGGATCGCGCCCAGCCCCTTCTGGAAGGCGGTGGCGCCCATCGCCGCCGCGCTCATCATCTGGGCGCGCGCCTCGATATCGGTGCCGTTGGCATAGGCGCGGGGCAGGTACTCGATCACCAGCCTCATGCCCTCGAGCGCGATCCCCTGGCTCATCGGGTGGTAATGCGGGCTGGAGAAGGCCTCGACGCAATGGGCGAAGGCATCGAGCCCGGTGCCGGCGGTGATGGCTTGCGGCATGCCCACGGTCAGCTCGGGGTCGCAGATCACCACGGAAGGCAGCATTTTCGGGTGGAAGATGATCTTCTTCTCGTGGCTTGCGGAATTGGTGATGACGGAGGCGCGGCCCACTTCAGAGCCGGTGCCGGCGGTGGTGGGCACGGCGACGATGGGGTGGATGCCGGCGGGGTCGGCGCGTGTCCACCAGTCGACGACATCCTCGAAATCCCAGAGCGGGCGGGTCTGGCCCACCATGAAGGCCAGCGTTTTGGCAAGGTCGAGCCCCGAGCCGCCGCCGAAGGCCACGACGCCGTCATGCCCGCCCGCGCGGTAGGCTTCGAGCCCGGTCTGCACATTGGCATCGGTGGGGTTGGCATCGACCTCGGAGAAGAGCGCGCGGCCCAGGCCCGCCGCTTCCATCAGGTCGAGGGTGCGGGTGGTGATCTCCATGGCGGCAAGGCCCCTGTCGGTGACCAGCATCGGGTTGGTCATGCCCGCGGCGCGGGCGGCCTCGCCGATCTCGGCGATGCGTCCGGCGCCGAAGCGGATGGCGGTGGGGTAGCTCCAGTTGGCGGTGAGGCTCATCTCTCGGTCGTCCTTTCGGGGCGCGGTGCGGGAACCGGCTGTCTCGGTTGGCGGATCATTTCACGGCGGCGCGCGCAGCACAATGTCTTCGGGACTGGGGGCTTCGCGGTCGGGTGAGGCTCACTCGGGCTCGAGCGAGAAGGCCGCGAGCACCTCGGCAACCAGCGGGTTGGGGAAGCGGCGTTGCAGGGTGACCGCGTAGAAGCCCTCGGAGATGCCCTCGAACTGCGCGAGTTCCACCAGCGTGCCCGCGTCGAGCTCGTCGCGCACGACGATGGGCGGGATCACCGCGAGCCCTGCACCGGCGCGGGCGAGCAGGCGGAGCATGGCCATGTCGTCGGCCTCCGCCGCGATGCGCGGCACCACGCCAAGCCGCTCGGTGAGCGCATCGAAGGAGGCCCGCAGCGCGGCTTCGGGCGTGGGCAGGATGAGCGGCTCATCGGCGAGAAGGACCGCGAGGGGGCGCTTCTCCAGCCCGTCGCGGGGATGGCCGATGAGGCTGACCGGCTGCTCGGCCAGCGGATGCACGAGATAGGGGCTGGCGGCATCGCGGGCGGGCACGAGGTTGGTGAGCACCACGTCGAGCGAGAGCGCCTCGAGGGCGCGCATCAGATCGCCCTGCGCGCCCGAGCGCAGCACCACCTCGACATCGGCGCGCCCGATGAGCGGCGCGAGAAACCCCATCTGGAAGTTGCGCGACAGCGTGGCGAGCGCGCCCACGCGCAGGGGCCGCCGGGTGGCGCTGGCGGGGTTGAGGGTGGCGGCGAGGTCGTCGGCGGTGCGGAAGATCGTCTCGGCATGGTCGAGGGCGATGCGCCCGGCCTCGGTGAGCACCAGCCCGCGCCCGCGCCGCTCGAAGAGGTCGTGCCCGAGCGCGGCTTCCAGCGTCTTGATCTGGGTGGACAGCGCCGATTGCGAGAGGTTCAGCAGATGCGCCGCGCCGGTGAGCGTGCCCTCGCGCGCCACGGCGCGGAAGAGGCGGAGGTGATGCAGGTTCAGATGGGACATTGTTCTATTTTATCAAAAGTAAAACGAAATAAAATGTAATATCTTAAAGAAAACGCAAGTGCTACATCCTCCCGAACACTGGATTTCCAAGCGGAGGAACGCAAC
>JAVKDQ010000015.1:0-6524 GCA_040222155.1 Roseovarius sp. | reverse complement strand
CCCCCCCCCCCCCCCCCCCCCCCCCCCCCCCCCCTCCGCGCGTTCCGCTCAGGCGTTCGCTTCGCGGATCTTGTCGGCGGCGGCCTTGTCATAGGCCACGCCGTTCTGCTCGAAGAGCGCATCGAGCTCGCCCGAGAGGGTCATCTCGGTGATGATGTCGCAGCCGCCCACGAATTCGCCCTTCACGTAGAGCTGGGGGATGGTGGGCCAGTCGGAGTAATCCTTGATGCCCTGCCGGATCGCATCGTCGGCGAGCACGTTCACATCCATGAACTCCACGCCCATGTAGTTGAGCACGCCCGCCACGCGGCTCGAGAACCCGCATTGCGGCATGGTCTTGGTGCCTTTCATGTAGAGCACCACGTCATTGGCTTTGACGGTTTCGTCGATCTGGGTCTTGGCGTCGGTCATTTGGCTTGGTCCTTCGCGAATTGGGATGGGGCGGGCGCTCAGGCCGGCGCCTTGGTGGTGAGGGCGAGGGCGTGGAGATCGCCCGAGGGGCCGTCCATCTTGCCCTTGAGGGCGGCATAGACGGCGCGCTGCTGTTGAACGCGGTTCATGCCGGCGAAGGAGGCGTCGATCACCTCCGCCGCGTAATGGTTTCCGTCTCCGGCAAGATCGGTGATCGTGATTTGAGCGTCCGGAAAGCTCTCCCGGATCAGATCCTCGATTTCCTGCGCTTGCATGGCCATGGTTGTGATGCCCCTTTCTGAGTCTCGCACTCAGATTTATGACGCTTCGAGGCTCGGTTCAAGCATTCGTCCGGGGGCGGAGCAGGCGGATGTGAAGCTCGCGGCCTAGATCGGCCAGATCCTCGCGATAGGCGGCGTCGAGCGCGGTGTGTTCCTCGGGGCTCCACGGATCGAAGGCCTCGGCGGGCCCGGATTTGGGGAAGCGCTTGCGGGCCTCGAGCATGTCGTCCTTCGTGGGGGTGGGCAGGCGCTCGAGCCAGGCCACCGCCTCGGCCGAGATGCCGGGGCGCATGACGCGCTCGACGGGGTGCACCTCGCCCGCCGCCTCCGGGCCCAGCAGATGCGCGAAGAGGGCGGGGCCGAGCGCCGCGTAATCCTCGTAGGCCCAGAGCCTGAGCCCGGCCTGCGGGATCTGCTCGTGGAGCCGCGCCACCAGTTCCGACCAGCGCAATCGTGCGGGGCGGGCGGTGTCGATATAGGCGCGGAAGCTCTGGTAGGGGCCGTGATGCAGGCTCTCGCTCCAGCAGGAAGGCAGGAAGGTGGCCGGGTGGCGGACGGCCATGGCGATCTCGAGATCGTGGCCGTCGAAGAGCGCCATGAGCCAGCCCAGCCGGTGATGCGCCCAAGGGTAGAGCCGGCGCTTCTTGAAGAGCATCTTGGCATCGGTGCTGCCGAGCGCGTTTTCATCCATCAGCACGAGGTGGCGCGACTCGCCGCCGTGAAGCTGCAGGAAGCCTTCTGCCGCCGCGCGCAGGATCTCGGGCGAGGTGCCGTCGCGCAGGAGTTGCCAGAGGGGGGCGAGATCGCGCCGCATGGTCTTGGGCGGCACCAGCGCGATGCCGTGGGGGCGCAGGCGCGCCTCGGCCTCCATCAGGCTTTGCTGAAGGTGGCTCGAGGCGGTCTTGTGGGCGCCTGCGAGCAGGGTGATGCGGCGGGGCATGGGGCGGGGCAGGGGCTCCGCCATCCGCTCAGCCGAACTGCGCGCCGAAGCTCTCGCGGAAGAGCGCGGAAAGCTCGGCCAACGGCGCCGAGACCCCGCCGAAGCTCACATCCGAGCCGCCGAACTTGCCCACCGTGGCGAGGGTGACACCCGCCTGGCTGGCGGCGGCCATGAGCGCCTCGGCGGCGTCGAAGCTGGTGGCGATGAGGTAGCGGCCCTGATCCTCGCCGAAGAGCGTGGCGGTGTCGCTGCTTTCGAGGCTCACGCCCACGCCGGCGGCTTCGGCCATCTCGAAGGCGGCAAGCGCGAGCCCGCCATCGGAGAGATCGGTGCAGGCGCGGATCCACTTGGCATGGGCGCGGATGAAGTCGCCGTTGCGCTTCTCGGCCTCGAGATCGACCGGGGGTGCGGCGCCCTCGACGCGATTGAAGACCTCCGCCAGAAGCGCCGACTGGCCCAGATGGCCGGTGCTTTCGCCCACCAGAAGCGCCACATGCCCGTCGCGCGGCTGGCCGGTGATCGCGTCTTCGGCGCGCTCGATCAGCCCCACGGCGCCGATGGTGGGCGTGGGCAGGATGGCCTGACCGTCGGTTTCGTTATAGAGCGAGACGTTGCCCGAAACGATCGGCATGTCGAGCGCCGAACAGGCCGTGCCGATGCCGCGGATGGCGGCGACGAACTGGCCCATGATCGCGGGCTTCTCGGGATTGCCGAAATTGAGGTTGTCGGTGGTGGCGAGAGGCAGGGCGCCCAGGGCCGAAAGGTTGCGATAGGCCTCGGCCACGGCCTGCTTGCCGCCTTCCTCCGGGTTGGCCTTGACGTAGCGCGGCGTGACATCGGAGGTGAAGGCGAGGAGTTTCTCGGTGCCATATACGCGGATGAGCCCCGCGCCCTGGCCCGGCGTGCGGGCGCTGTCGGCCATGACCATCGTGTCGTACTGCTCGTAGACCCATTGGCGCGAGGAATAGTTGGCCGAGCTGATGAGCGCCTTCAGCCCGTCCACCGGGTCGACGCCCGGCACGCTGGCGGGGTCGAGCGGCTCTGCGGGTGTGGGCTCGTCCCACGGGCGGTCATATTCGGGGGCGGAGCCGGAGAGGGTGGCGAGCGGCAGGTCGGCCTTCACCTCGCCCTTGTGCATGATGAGGAAGCGATCTTCGGCGATGGTCTCGCCCACGATGGCGAAATCGAGATCCCATTTCTCGAAGACGGCGCGGGCCTGCGCCTCCTTCTCGGGGCGCAGCACCATGAGCATCCGCTCCTGGCTCTCCGAGAGCATCATCTCGTAGGCGCTCATGCCCTCCTCGCGCTGCGGGACGGCATCGAGATCGAGGCGGATGCCCAAGCCCCCCTTGTCGCCCATCTCGACCGCGGAGCAGGTGAGGCCCGCGGCACCCATGTCCTGGATGGAGATGACCGCGCCGGTCTGCATGAGTTCGAGGCAGGCTTCCATCAGCCGCTTCTCGGTGAAGGGGTCGCCCACCTGCACGGTGGGGCGCTTCTCTTCGATCGACTCGTCGAATTCGGCGGAGGCCATAGTGGCGCCGCCCACGCCGTCGCGCCCGGTCTTGGCGCCGAGATAGACCACGGGCATGCCGACGCCGGAGGCCGCGGAATAGAAGATCTTGTCGGCATCGGCCAGGCCCGCCGCGAAGGCGTTGACGAGGCAATTGCCGTTATAGGCCGGATCGAACCGCACCTCGCCACCTGCGCAAGGCACGCCGAAGCAGTTGCCGTAGCCGCCGATGCCTTCCACCACGCCATGCACCAGCTGGCGGGTTTTCGGGTGGCTTGGCTCGCCGAAGGAGAGCGAATTCATCGAGGCGATGGGGCGTGCGCCCATGGTGAAGACATCGCGCAGGATGCCGCCCACGCCGGTGGCCGCGCCCTGGTAGGGCTCGATATAGGAGGGGTGGTTGTGGCTCTCCATCTTGAAGACCACGGCCAGTTTCGTTCCGTCCGGGCCGTCGCCGATATCGACCACGCCGGCGTTCTCGCCGGGGCCGCAGATCACCTGCGGGCCGGTGGTGGGCAGGGTGCGCAGCCATTTCTTGGAGGATTTGTAGGAGCAATGCTCGTTCCACATGGCCGAGAAGATGCCCAGCTCGGTGAAACTCGGCTCGCGCCCGATGATCTGGAGAATGCGATCATACTCGTCGGGCTTCAGCCCGTGGGCGTCGATCAGCTCTGGCGTGATGGCGGGCTCCTGCATCGCGTGCTCTCATCCTCATGTGGCAGCTCTGGCGCCTCTTTAGAAGATTGCCGGGGCAGGGGAAAGGGGCGAGAGGGCCCCCGCTTGACCATTCGGGCACGATGGCCCAGCCTTTCGGGACGCGATGGAGGGACGAGAGATATGCGCAGCACGGAGAACCCATGGCGTGGCGAGGGCCTGCCGGAGGAGGGGCTTGCGGGCGCGCCCTGGCCCAGCATCGACTCCGAGGCGCCCGCGCGCCTCTTGGCGCGCTGCCCGGCGGCGGGCGAGACGCCGCTGGTGACGGTTGAAGGCTTCGGCTGCACGGTCTGGGCCAAGGACGAGCGCGGGCGGATGGGGCTCGGCTCGTTCAAGGCGCTCGGCGCGGCCTATGTGATTGCCCATGCGGCGGCCGAGACGGGGGCGGATGACCTTTCGCAGGCACTCGTGGGGCAAACCTACGTGACGGCGAGCGCGGGCAATCACGGGCTTTCGGTGGCCGCGGGGGCGCGGATCTTCGGAGCGCGATCGGTGATCTACCTGGCGGAGACGGTGCCCGAGGGCTTCGCCGCGCGTCTTCGGGAGAAGGGGGCCGAGGTGGTGCGCGCGGGGGCAGACTATGAAGCGAGCATGGCGGCGGCGGCGGAAGCGGCCCGGGCCCATGGCTGGACGCTTCTCTCCGACAGTTCGTGGCCCGGCTACTTCGACATACCGCACCGGCTAATGGAGGGCTATCTGGCGATGGCCGAGGAGGCGGCGCGCCAATGCCCCGAGCCGCCCACGCATATCTTCCTGCAGGCGGGTGTGGGCGGGCTTGCCGGGGCCTGCGCGGCCTGTTTCCGGCAGGTCTGGGGCGATGGGCCGGTGATCGTGGTGGTGGAGCCCGAGGCCGCGCCGGCTCTCGAGGCCTCGATCCTCGCGGGCAAGCCGGTGGTGGCGCCGGGGCCGGTTTCGAACATGGGGCGGCTCGATTGCAAGGAGCCCTCGCTCATTGCGCTGAAGGGGCTGGCGCGCGATGCCGATGGTTTTGCCTGCGTTGGCGATGAGGAGGCTGCTGCGATCCTGCCCGAGCTTGCGGCGCAGGGGCTCGCCACCACGCCCTCGGGCGCGGCCGGCGTGGCGGCGCTCAAGGCGGCCAACCTGCCCGCGGAGGCGCGCGCGCTCGTGATCCTGAGCGAGGCGGCGGAGGCCTGAGCGGCTCAGACAGTGCGGGCGCGCGGGCGCAGGCGAAACTGGAGGTGCGGCACCGTGCGGCCCGCATCGGCGCGGGAGGCCACCTCGCCCACTCGCAGTGCACCCATATGCTCGAAGAAGGGGGCGGCGCCGGGATCTGCCGCGATGTCGAGCAGGGCAGCATCGCGGGTGTAGCTTTCGCTCACGCACCAGTCGAAGAGCACCGCGCCGATACCCGTGCCGATCTGCGAGGGTTCGACGAAGAGGCGCATCAGCGAGGCCGTCTGACGACGGACCATTACATGGGCGAGGCCCGCAACGCGCGTGTCGCGCTCGGCCACGATAAGCCCGCGCATGCGCATGTCGGCCTCGGAGAGGCTGAGGGCGTCGCGGCAGGCTTCCAGAAAATCGCGCGAATATCCCCAATACGCCTTCGATCTGACGCACAGATCGCTCAAGTCGTCGCGCTCTTCGGGGTCTGCAGCGCGTAGCACGAGTGCCATGGGACGAGTATAATGCCTCCGGCGGGCAAAAAAAAGGCCGAGCGCTAAGCTCGGCCATAGTCCAACAGGGAGGTATGAAAGTGGTGCGCTTGGCGCTGCCACCGTCATGCAGGGCAAGTAGGGAATAGCTTCTGCCGGATCAAGAAAAATGATGCTGCGATTGCATCATGGCCGGTATGTGTTGCATGCATAGCTCACCCCGAAAATCGGGGGCTCATTCACTAGGTGCCTGTTTTTGCGTCTCTTTTCGATAGTGAATGATCTCTTCCTGAACAAAGTCTCGAAAAGCGGCGATCCGCTTCGACTGGCGCAGCTCGGAAGGGTAGGCGAGGAAAACCGGCACCTCGGACGACTGGATGTCGGGCAGGACTCGCACCAGTTCGGGGAAATCGCGACTCAGATAATCGGGCAACACGCCGATGCCGAGCTGCTGCAGCACACTCTGCAGCACGCCGTAATAGTTGTTCACGGTGAGCAGCGAGGGGATCTCGTAGGTCATCAGCTCCTGCACCAACGTGGCGCCGGCGCCCACCTGCGCCGAGCGCGGGTTCTGGCAGATGAGGCGGTGCTGCGGCAGATCCTCGGGCCGCTCGGGCGTGCCATGGCGCGCCACGTAATCCTGCGAGGCGAAGAGGCCCATGTGAACGCTCATCAGCCGCTTGCGGATGAGATCGGCCTGGCTCGGCTCCTTCATGCGGATCGCCACATCGGCCTCGCGCATCGGCAGATCTAGCACGGCCTCCTCGAGCATCAGGTCGATGTTGAGCTCGGGATATTTCTCGAAGAGCTTGGGCAGGCGGGGGGCGAGCCAGAGCGTGCCGAAACCGATGGTGGTGGTAACGCGCAGCTCGCCGAACACCTCCTCTTCGCTGTCTCGGATGCGGGCGGTGGCGGTGTCGAGCCGGCGCATCATCGCCTTGGTGGCGTCGAAGAGAAGCTCGCCCTGCTCGGTGAGAATCAGGCCGCGCGCGGGGCGGTGAAAGAGCGTGGCATTGCGCGAATCCTCAAGCGACCGGACCTGCCGCGAG